>CANQFY010000012.1 GCA_947600025.1 uncultured Oscillospiraceae bacterium | reverse complement strand
GTTTCGCTGTCGCCGAAAATTTCATGTAAATCATTTATATCGTTTGGAGTAAAATCCCTGACATACATTCTTGATGTTTCTATCTGCATATTAGTCACCTCACTAAATTTGAAATTCCATTTCAAACTTGCCCGACAGGTAAAGACGCGAAGCCGTCGGAGGTTGGTTTCCAGCTGTCAGGCGGAGCCTTCCGAGCGCATATGTATAGAAGCGCGCCCTTTCGTTCCGAAAGGGTTTTGCAACGTTTTGACAAACTGGAATTGTTATTGTTCTATATATTTTTCACGGCGGCGGGAACTCCCGGCAGCAAGCTCACAGCCAGGCTTCAAAATAATACCAGCAGTCACATATTTTCTTGGTCATGCCGCGATTATCCGTTCCGTCAGTCCATTTCCATATATTATCACCCACAAGCGTCAACTCTACATTCACATTCTGAAAAGCAGCGGGTGTGCCGTCAGGCGAATAGTAAAAGCCCATATATGGGATCAAGCCCCAGCCATATGTATAAAATTGGACGATGGGATGCTCCCCATCATACAGTCCCCCGACCCTTACCCCGCGGTAACTTCCGGCAGAAACATCCCCTGTCAAACAAGCGGATGCAATATCAACCAGATCTTCGTTGTGAGTTCTAACAAAAAAAGCGACCCGTTCCCCAGGCGTGCAAACCCAGACTGCCGCGGTAACTACGACTAATGCGACTGCCAACAGAGCTATGACCGTTTTGCCTTTCTTTTTGTGCATACATACTCACCCCAACATACCTCAATTTGCCGAGCAGTCGCCCGCTCGATATTTCACATTATACCACCCAAATGTGAAGAAATCTACCGCCCGTTAAGACGGTGAATCGAATTGTTCCGAAGTTTCTGCCTGCCTCGAATAGAAAACGCTCCGGCGTGTTTGATCGACCGGAGCGTTCCTATATGCTATCCTTGCCCGTCTTAAAGACGAGCTCCAACATTTATAACCAGCCCGCAAACCCGGCGGGATGGGATTTTAATTGAGGGCGGAGCGCAGTTTTTCCGCCAGATCGGTTTTCTCCCAGGGGCGGCCCTCCACGCCGAAGTGGCCGTGGGAAGCCGTCTCCGCGTAAATGGGACGGCGCAGCTCCAGCTTGCGGATGATCCCGGCGGGCGTCAGGTCGCAGGTCTTCCGCAGCAGCTCCGTCAGCTTTTCGTCGGAGACCTTACCGGTGCCGTAGCTGTCCACCCGGACGGAGACCGGCTCGGCCACGCCGATGGCGTAGGCCAGCTGAACCTGGACCTGGGTGGCCAGGCCCGCCGCCACCAGATTTTTCGCCATGTACCGGGCCATGTAGGCGGCGCTGCGGTCCACCTTGGTGGGGTCCTTCCCGGAGAAGGCGCCGCCGCCGTGGGAGAAGTAGCCGCCGTAGGTGTCCACAATGATCTTCCGGCCCGTCAGGCCCGTATCTCCGTTGGGACCGCCAATGACGAAGCTGCCGGTGGGGTTGATGAAGATGTGGGCCACATTTTCCAGGGAGAAGCCGTAGGCCGCCAGGGCCGGGGCGATGACCTGCTCCCGGACCAGGGCGCGGACCTGATCGATGGAGAAGGAGGCGCTGTGCATCACGGAGACCACCACGGTGTCCACGCCCACCACCCGGTTGTTCTCGTCAAACTCCACCGTCACCTGGGTCTTCCCGTCGGGGCGGAGATTGGGATTGCGGTGGACGCAGTCCGTCAGGGTGTTGGCCATGGTCCGGGCCAGGGCCGCCGGCAGGGGCATCAGCTCCGGCGTCTGGGCGCAGGCCCCGCCGAACATCATCCCCTGGTCCCCCGCACCGCCAACGGCGTCGTTGGTGCCCAGGGCGATATCGGCGGACTGGGTATGTAGTTTACATAAAATTTCCACCGTGTCGGCGCAGAACCCATCCTCGGGATGGGTGTAGCCGATGGAGCGGATGGTGTCCCGGGCCACCTGGGCGTAGTCCACCACGGCCTTGGTGGTGATCTCCCCGCAGATGACGCAGAAATCGGTAGTCACCATGGTCTCGCAGGCCACCCGGGAGCCGGGGTCCTGGGCGATGCAGGCGTCCAGAATGGCGTCGGAAATGGCATCCGCCACCTTGTCCGGGTGGCCACAGGTGACACATTCCGAGGTGAAAAGTCTTTTTTCCATTGTTTTCTGTCTCCTTTCAGAATAAAAAAACCGCACACCGAAGATTCGATGCGCGTTCTATCGAATCCTCATCTTTCGTTGCCGCCGGATTTGGCACCACATCACATTCGACAGGTTGCCGGGTTTCATCGGGCCGTTCCCTCCACCACTCTTGATAAGGCTTGTATGCAGTTCTTTTCTATTTTAGCGCTTTTTTCGCTGTTGTCAAGACCCATTTTTCCGGAAATGCCTCTTGTTTTTTGGGATGGATAGGGTTATAATATTGGGAGAAACCCATAAGGAGGCAGAAACATGGCTGTTAAAATCGAAAAGGAAACCATTATTGGCGATATTTTGGACATTGCGCCCCAGAGCGCCCCGCTGTTCTTTGCCATCGGGATGCACTGCCTGGGCTGCCCCTCCTCCCGGGGGGAGACGGTGGAAGAAGCCTGTATGGTCCACGGGATCGACAGCGACGCTTTCCTGGCCCAGCTGAACCACTTCCTGGAAGCCAGCGAGAATGCAGACGCCTGACATCCTGGCCGCCCCTGCCGGGGCGGCCAAGTTCTTTTTGGGAGGGAACCCATGAAGCTGTCCAACCGGCTCCTGGCCTGCTGTGATTATGTAAACTGCGGTGACCGGGTAGCGGATGTGGGCGCGGACCATGGCTATCTGGGCATCCATCTGCTCCGGACCGGGCGGGCCAGCCAGGTAATCGCCTCGGACATCCATCCAGCTCCCCTGAAAAGCGCCAAGAGCAACGCCGTGAAATATGGGGTGGCGGACCGGATGCTCTTCTGCCTCTCCGACGGGCTGTCCGCCCTGCCCCGGGAGTTCGACACCCTGGTCTGCGCCGGGATGGGGGCGGACACCATGATCCATATCCTCTCCATGGCCTCCTGGCTGAAAAAAGGGCAATACCGGCTGATCCTCCAATGTCAGTCCCGCCGCCCGGAGCTGCGCCGCTGGCTGAGTGAGAACGGCTACACGATCCGCAGGGAGACCCTGGCACAGGACGGCAAATTTTACTACCCCGTGATGGAGGTTTTGCCAGGTTCGGGGCCCAGGCTCACCCCGGGGCAGTGCTATCTCTCCCCCGCTCTGCTGGAAAGCGGCTCGCCCCTGCTGGGGGCCTACGCCCAGAAGGTGATCGAGGGGTTGCGGGAGAGCGTAGCGGGGCTTTCTCGCTCCGGCGGGGAAAAATATCAGGAATATCTCCGGATTCTGGAGGAATTGCTGGAAATGGAGGCGAAGATCCATGACAACGGTCGCTGACATCGTGGCTCTGGTGGAAGAGCTGGCGCCAAGAGAAATGAAAGAGAAATGGGATCATGTGGGCCTGCTGGTGGGAAATCGAAGCCAGACCGTGAGCAAGGTGCTGGTAGCCCTGGATCCCTTTATGGACGTGTGCCAAGAGGCGGCGGACTGGGGCGCAGAGCTGATCCTTACCCACCACCCGCTGATTTTCCGTCCGGTCAGCGCTGTGACCACGGATACCGCCGTGGGCAGGGCCATTCTCTTCCTGGCCCAACACGGAATCAGCGCCGTCAACGCCCACACCAATTTGGACAACGCCCCCGGCGGGGTCAACGACGCCCTGGCGGCCCGGCTGGGTCTTAACTTCTCCGAGGTGCTCTCCCCTGCCGGCATGGACAGCGCCGGGCGGCCCTGGGGCCTCCTGCGGATGGGCAAAGTGCCCCGGCAGAGCATGGAGACTTTTCTGGAAACGGTAAAAGACCGTCTGGGATGCCCAGGGGTGCGTTATGTTAACTCTGGAAGGCCGGTACACCATGTGGCCGTGGGGGGCGGGAGCTGCGCCTCGGAGCTGGAAACGGTGTTTTACGCCGGGTGCGACACCTTTGTTACCGCCGATGTGAAATACAACCAGTTCTGGGACGCCCGGGAGCTGGGTCTGAACCTGATCGACGCCGGGCATTTTTACACGGAAAATCCCATTTGCCCGGTTTTGGCCGACCATCTGCGGGCCGCGTTTCCCGATATAACGGTCAAGGTTTCGGAAATTCACCGGGACTGCATGAATTTTGGCTGAAATGGGTTGATTTTTCCCACCAACCTGTGCTACAATAAATTGAAAATTTGAAGGCAACCGCCGTTTCATAGAAGGGAAGATAAAATCATGTCCGGACATTCCAAGTGGCATAACATTCAAAAAACCAAAGGCGCCCAGGACGCCAAGCGGGCCGCGGCGTTCACCAAGATCGCCAAGGAGATGATCGTGGCGGTGAAGGAGGGCGGCGGCAGCGCCGACCCGGCCAACAACTCCCGCCTGGCCACCGTGATTACCAAGGCCAAGGCCGCCAACATGCCCAACGACAACATCAAGCGGGTTCTGGAGCGGGCCGCCGGTTCCGGTAACGCCGAGAGCTACGAGACCATCACCTACGAGGGCTACGGCCCCGGCGGCGTGGCGGTGATCGTGGAGGCCATGACCGACAACCGGAACCGGACCGCCGGCGCGGTGCGGCATCACTTCGACAAGTACGGCGGGAACATGGGCACCTCCGGCTGCGTGGCCTGGTCCTTTGATCAGAAGGGCGTGCTGGTCATCGACAACGAGGACGGCGACCTGGACGAGGACACGGTGATGATGGACGCCATGGACTGCGGCGCCGACGATTTTGAGCCGGAGGAGGACTGCTTCACGGTCTACACCACGCCGGACGATTTCAACGCCGTAGCCGACGCCATGTCCGCCAAGGGCTACCAATTCGAGTCCGCCCAGATCGAGATGGTCCCCCAAAACTACCAGAAGCTGGAGAAAGAGGAGGACAAGTCCAACATGGAGAAAATGCTGGACCTGTTCGAGGACGACGACGACATCCAGAACGTCTGGCACAACTGGGACCGGGATTAAAGATTTTGAATTACTTTTGCCCCGCCGGGAAACCCGGTGGGGCGGTTTTTTGGGCTTTTCTATCGCGGCTGGGAAAAGGTCTGCGTTCCTCACGGAATCAGTTATAAGAACTGTTTTTTACCTGTTCAAGAATCTTGCGAAGCTTCTGCACATCGTCCACCAGCTGACCAAAGGCGTACAATATAATATTTGACCAATAAACCAATGCCGCTAAAATCAATCCGATGAGGATAGCCAATATACACATACCAGTGTTATTTACATTTATACAGATCATAATAACTGCCAAGACTATGACCACCCAAGAGATAAGCGTAATGGCATAAACCACGCTTTTTATTGTTTTTCCCGGTGCTTTGTACATGACGTTTCCTCCCTGGCGCCTTATTATTTTTGTTATTTACGGGCGCTTTTCTGAATTATAACACATTTGTATTCTGCTGTCTACATATGTGTTCAATATTTTTTTCAATCCCGTTTACAATAGCGGCAGGGAGGTGCCGCTATGTTGGACGCCAAAATCGTTGGGCAAGTGATCCAGCGCGTTCGGGAGAAAAATGGAATGTCCCAGGAGCTGGTCAGCGGGCTGGCCGGCATCGGGCGGACCCATTTGAGCGCCATTGAACGGGGTGAGCGAAAGCCCACCCTGGAGACCTTCTACCGCATCGCCCTGGCTATGAATTTACATCCCTGGAAGCTGATGCGGCTGATCGAAGAAGAAATGGAAAAGGCCAGTCTGTAAAGGCTGGCCTTTGGGTATTCTATTGGCCCATTTGCGTGCGGATCAGCTCGTCAATTTTTTGCAGGGTGGCCTTGTCCGGGTTCTGCTGGCTCAGCAGCTCCGCGATAAGCCCCGTCAGGTCCGGGCGATAGGTATGCCCGTACACCGCCTGGGCGTAGTACGCCTCCCGGCTCATAGTGGGGACAAAAGTACGCCCGTAGGTTTTGCTCCGCTTCACGAAGCCCGCTTCCTCAATGATCTCCTTACGCAGAAGGCCGTTGAGAAGTATATGCACGGAGCTGTCCTTCCAAGACTTTTTCTCCGACCGCTCCAACAGATCCGAACGGGAAAGGGGTTCGCCGGCTTCCCAAAGCACATCCATGATCTCAAGTTCGCTCTTTGTCAGTTCCAAGGCGATGCACCTCCAAATCAAGCTACCCCTATTATATACTTTGTGTCCTTTTTTGTCAATCCTTATATGGCACTTTTTGACAAATGTTTATGCGCTTCTTCCTATTCCCCCCAGAAAGCCGGGAGAAAGAAAACATTTTTTAAAATCGAATAATACTAAATTTGCCTACTTCCTTCCTCTTCACTCCCCACGCTCCCTCAGAAAATGCGCCGCCAACCGGGTGAGGAAAGCGGCGTTGGTGGGTCGGGGGATCGTGCCGTCGGGACCGGGAGAAAAATACTGTCGCCATACCTGATCGTCCCGCCGGATCCAGGCGGCCTGGATCGCGGAACGGATGGCCCGCTCCACCTGGGCCGCTGTCCAGCCGCCCATCCGGCCTACCTCGGGATAAAGCTCCTTGGTGATGGATAGATCCGGGTCCCGCACCAGCTCCGGCACCGCCAGACGGCAGCAATAGTAGCCCCGCAGCTTGGTGGGCATCCCCAGGGACAGGAGCAGGCTTGCCAACCCGGCGTTCAGATCCGGGCGGATCTTTGGGCTTGCGCTTTGGGCCAGCAGGTCCTCCGCTCTGGCGGCCACTGCCCGGACATCGCAGGACTTCATCATCAGGTAGGCCACGCCCAGCCGTTGGGCGGTGTGGAGAATATAGTCATTGAGATAGCGGGTGGTGGCAAGTACAATGGGCAGAGGCTGGCGCTTTGCCGACTGCTGCAGCAGACCTAGGCCGTCATACTCCGGAAGCATCAGATCGATGATCAGAAGGTCGGGAGGGTCCTTTTGCAGCGTTTGCAACGCCTCGCGGCCGTCCGTACTGACGCGGACCTGATACTTGCTTTTCAGCGAATCCGCCAGGGCCACGCGGAAGTCCTCCATACCGTCCGCGATCAGCACCCGCAAAGTATCCATTGCCCTCAACCTTCCCCACTTTATATCGATAATAAAATAGCACACAATCCCCCTTTTTTCAATAAGCAACTGACCCCTATCCCGGTTTTTTCCGCCTCCAGGGCAAAAAAAGACGGACAGGCAGGAGGTTATCGCTCCTGTCTGTCCGGTGATAAAATTTAACCTAATCCGCCGAAAAACCGGTCAATCCAATCGTCCAAACCGCCGTCCTGAGGAACGTCCTGCTGCGGCTGCGTTGCCTCGGGCTGGGGCTGGTCGGTGGTGTTGGGCTTCTCGTCCAGTGTCGCCTTGAGTTGAAGCTCCTGGCCGGCCCGGAACACCTCGATGATAACCTCGTCCCCCGCCTCGAATTTCCGCAGGGCCCGGGTCAGGTCGGAGGTACTGCCCACATCGTAGCCGCCCAGCCGGATGATCACATCCCCTGCTTGGACGCCTGCCTTCGCGGCGCAGTAGCCATCCACCACTTCCCGAACGTAGGCGCCCACAGGAATACCGTACTGAGTCACGGAAGAATCCATGTTCTGCACCGTCACGCCCAGATAGGCGCCTTTGACGTAGCCAAACTCCGCCAGGTCCTCGATCATACCCAACACATCGTTAATGGGGATAGCGAAGCTGATGCCCTCGATGGAGGCGCCGGTGGAGGTGGTGCCGGAATACTTGGCGGAGGTAATGCCCACCACCTCGCCGCGCATATTGAACAGCGGGCCGCCGGAGTTGCCGGAGTTGATGGCGCAGTCGGTCTGGATCATGTTGATCACGGAGCCGTCGGTGGTGACGCTCCGGTCCTTAGCGCTGACATAGCCCACGGTCTGGGTGGAGGTCAAGGTGCCCAGAGGGTTGCCGATGGCGGTAACCATGTCGCCCACATTAAGCAGGTCGCTGTCCCCAATGGCCACGGCGGGCAGGCCCTCCGCGTCGATCTTCAGCAGGGCCACGTCGTTGTTCTCATCGTAGCCGATGAGCTGGGCCTCGTACTCCTCGTCGTCATAGGTGGTGACGGTGAAGGAGGCGCCGCCCTGCACCACATGGCAGTTGGTGACCACATAGCCGTTCTCCGAGAAGATGAAGCCGGAGCCGGTGGAGACGCCGATCTGGCCGTACCGGTCGGCGGCGGACTCACTGGTAACCAGCACCACGCTTTGATAGTTCTGCTGGTAGACCATGCTGGGGGTCATGCCCTCGGAGGTCACGGTCTCCCCGGGGATATAACCGCTTCCGCTATTTTCCAGCTGCTCCTGCAGGGCGGTAATCCGCTGATTGAAGCCCTCGGTCATCAGCTCGGTTTTTTCCGCCCAGTAGCTATTCAGCGCGAAAGCGGTGATGCCGCAGCCGCCGGCGACCAGGGCCACCACCAGCACGGCGGCAACCACAGTGCGCCAGACTCTGCCCTTCTTCTTGGGCTTTTTGGGTGGTTCTGCGCCGGTCTGGGACTGCTGCGGGGGCTGAGGCGGCTGGGGAGGCGGGTTATAGGCCGGTTGACGATACAGGACGTAGGGCGAATCCGCGAAGGGAGACTCCTTCCTTCCCACGCCCGCTCCCCGGTAGGCGCTGTCCGTCTGATAAGGCGGCTGGGGCCCATAGCCCTGGGGAGGCATCTGGGGCGCGTATGCCTGGGGCTGCGGGGGCGTCTGTGGTCCGTAGCCCTGGGGCTGAGGAGGCGTCTGCGGCGGAACCTGAGACCAGGTCTGGGAATAAGCCGGGTCCTCCGCCTGGGGCCCCTCCGGCTGCCCGATCGTCTGCCAGGCAGGCTCCGGCTGGGGCGCCGGAGGCGGCGTTTCCGGCTGGGCAGGCTCCCCAGGCGCGGCAAAATCAGGCTCGGAACTACTGTCAACAACAGGCTCGGCTTCCTGGAAGCCGGGTTCCTCTACATTGGGTTCCTGTTCATAGGTATCCATATGAATCCCTCCTTGGATTGAATCTAGTATCATAATAGGAGGCGAATGTGACATAAATATGTATTTTGGTCGAAACTTTTTTGAATTATTTCGCAATAAATTATGTCAGGCACTCCTCCATAATGAAAGAATACCCCTATTTTTCCCGTCTGTCAAGGAAAAAATACATCCTGCCGCTTAGGTCCGGGCGGCAGGAAGATGTACTGCTTTCCTTCCCGCCGCCCCCGGTGGGGCGGCGGGAAGGAACGTTACTTCAGGCGGAAGGACTTGCAGTCGGTGCAGGCCTCCACAGTGGGATTCAGCTCGTGGGTCCCCACCAGGATCCGGTCCAGGGTGCAGAAATTGGCGTCGGAGCAGTGGTTGGCGCACTGCTGCACGGTACATTCGATGCACTTGTTGGCGTTATGGCAATCCATTTGTGTCTCCTCCTTCTTTTGATTTCATCGTTAGTATGCCTCCCGCCGGGGAAAACATACGGTTTGACCCGTTGCAATTCCCATGCGGATGTGTTATCATGAGAAAAAACAAAAAGGATGGAAAAACGCCATGACTTTGATCGCGCCCTCGATCCTCTCTGCCGATTTTGCCAATTTGGAGCGGGATATCCGTTTAATCGCCGCCAGCGGGGCGGATCTGGTCCATGTGGACGTGATGGACGGACTGTTCGTGCCCAACATCACCATCGGCATTCCCGTGGTGCGGGCGCTGAAAAAGGTCTCTCCCCTGCCCCTGGACGTGCATTTGATGATCGACCGGCCCCTGCGCTATGTGGACGCCTTCTGTCAGGCGGGAGCGGACTATCTGACCCTCCATGTGGAGGCAGATGAGCCTGAAAACACCCTGACCGCCCTGCGGCGCATCCGGGAGCTGGGAAAGAAAAGCGGACTGTCCCTGAAGCCCGGCACCCCGGCGGAGGCGGTAAGGCCCTTTTTGCCCGAGAGCGATCTGGTGCTGGTGATGACGGTGGAGCCGGGGTTCGGCGGGCAGGCCTTCATGGCCGGCCAGATGGAAAAGCTCCGCACCCTCCGGGCCTGGCGGGATCTGGAATGCCCCAAGTGCCTGCTGGAGGTGGACGGCGGCGTGGATTTGGTCACGGGGCCTCTCTGCCGGGAAAACGGGGCCCAGGTGCTGGTGACCGGGTCGGCCTATTTCCGAGCGGAGGACAAAAATGTCTTTGTAAAACAGCTCAGACAATGATTTTTATTGACATTCTTCCCCTGTATGGGTATAATAACAGATGGAAAATTTGGTTTTTCCGGGAAGCTAAACCAATGGCGGCCGGCGCCGCCAATTTGAAAGGAAGGAATATGCCATGCTTTATAGCGCAGAAGTTCAGCATATGTGCCCCGTCGCCAAGGGCGCGTATCACGGCCCCGCTCCCATTCCCGAGGAGGGCAAGTGGGTCCAGGCCAAGCAGATCAGCGACATCAGCGGCTTCACCCACGGCATCGGCTGGTGCGCCCCCCAGCAGGGCGCCTGCAAGCTGACCCTGAACGTGAAGGAAGGCGTCATTGAGGAGGCCCTGGTGGAGACCATCGGCTGCTCCGGCATGACCCACTCCGCCGCCATGGCCGCCGAGATCCTCATCGGCAAGACCATTCTGGAGGCGCTGAACACCGACCTGGTGTGCGACGCCATCAACACCGCCATGCGGGAGCTGTTTTTGCAGATCGTCTACGGCCGGAGCCAGAGCGCCTTCTCCGAGGACGGACTGGCCGTCGGCGCGTCCCTGGAAGACCTGGGCAAGGGCCTGCGGAGCCAGATCGGCACCATGTTCGCCACCAAGCTCAAGGGACCCCGGTACCTGGAAATGGCGGAAGGCTACGTCACCCGCTGCGCCCTGGACGAGGACAACCTGATCATTGGCTACGAATTCATCAACCTGGGTAAGATGATGGACTTTATCAAGAAGGGCGACGACGCCGCTGTCGCTCTGGAAAAAGCGAAGGGTCACTATGGCCGTTTTGAGAACGCCCATAAGTATATCGACCCCCGGAAAGACTAAGAGGAGGGCGCGGACATGGCTTTGTTTGAAGGTTACGAACGGAAAATCGACAAGATCAACGGGGTCCTGGCCCAGTACGGCATCTCCAGCGTGGAAGAGTGCCGGGAGATCTGTCAGGCCAAGGGCTTTGATCCTTACACCATCACCAAGAATATCCAGCCCATTTGCTTCGAGGACGCCGCCTGGGCCTACACCGTAGGCGCGGCCATCGCCCTGAAGAAGAACGTGAAGAACGCCGCTGAGGCCGCCGAGGCCATCGGTATCGGCCTGCAGGCCTTCTGCATCCCCGGCTCCGTGGCCGAGGACCGGAAGGTAGGCCTGGGCCACGGCAATCTGGGCGCCATGCTGCTGCGGGACGAGACCAAGTGCTTCGCCTTCCTGGCCGGCCACGAGTCCTTCGCCGCCGCCGAGGGCGCCATCGGCATTGCCCGCTCCGCCAACAAGGCCCGGAAGGAGCCCCTGCGGGTCATCCTGAACGGTCTGGGCAAGGACGCCGCTCAGATCATCAGCCGGATCAACGGCTTCACCTATGTGCAGACCCAGTTCGACTACTACACCGGTGAGCTGCACATCGTCAAGGAGTACAAGTACTCCGACGGCGAGCGGGCCGCCGTCCGCTGCTTCGGCGCCGACGACGTCCGGGAGGGCGTGGCCATTATGCACCACGAGGGCGTGGACGTGTCCATCACCGGCAACTCCACCAACCCCACCCGGTTCCAGCATCCCGTGGCCGGCACCTACAAGAAGGAGTGCGTGGAGCAGGGCAAGAAGTACTTCTCCGTGGCCTCCGGCGGCGGCACCGGCCGGACCCTGCATCCCGACAACATGGCCGCCGGCCCCGCTTCCTACGGCATGACCGACACCATGGGCCGGATGCACTCCGACGCCCAGTTCGCCGGCTCCTCCTCCGTGCCCGCCCATGTGGAAATGATGGGCTTCCTGGGCATGGGCAACAACCCCATGGTCGGCGCGACGGTCTCCGTGGCGGTGGCCGTAGAAGAGGCGCTGAAGGGCTAAGCAAGCGCTTTTAACTGAGAATTCGCCCCGGTTTCCAAGGAAACCGGGGCGATTTTCAATTCAGCTTCTTCCCGCAATGGGGACAGTAATTTCCCGCCGGGTCAATTGGTTTCCCGCAATGGGGGCATCTGTTGGAAAAGAGGCGGAGCAGGATACAGACGATGATAACCACCCAGCAAACGGCTCCAATGGACACCTCCACCAGAATGTCATAGCTTCCGCTTAGCAGTTTCACGCCAAGGGCAGCCCAATCGAGACAAAAAACGACAAACGCGGCGAGCAGGATCCAATTTATAGCTTTTTTCACGCTTCTGTCCTCCTTCCGCCCGGGCGGCAACCCTCTGATTTACTTTTGAACGGTGAGCTTATCCTCCAGGGTGTACTTCTTGCCCCAGACCTCCAGGGTCACGGGGGCGGCGCCGGTGGTGTTCTCGATGGTCACGTCTTCTTGAGTCACGGTGACGGCGAGCTTCTGGCCCCGCCAGACGATGGTGTAGCCCAGTTTGGTCCAGGCCTTGGGCAAATTGGGGCTGATCCGCAGCTCCCCGCCCAGCATCCGCAGGCCGCCGAAGCCATAGACCACGCACTGCCACAGCCCGCCGTAGGACGCGGCGTGGATACCGGCGTCGGAGGAGTGGGGATTGGCGTTGTCCAGGTCGATGAGGCAGGCTTTCTGGAACATTTTGTAGCCCAGCTCCTGGTCGCCGATATCGGAGGCCAGCACGGAGTGGGTGGACAGGCTCAGGCTGGAATCGTGGAGGCACCGGGGCTCGTAGTAATTCCAGCTGGCCAGCTTCACCTCCCGGGGGAACAGCTCCTCCAACAGGTAGAACAGCACCATCACGTCGGCCTGCTTGGAGACCTGAATTTTGGTGATCTGCTCCTGGTTGTAGTCCTTGTAAATGCCGCCCACATGGGCCTGGGCCTTGTACTTGGACAGGTCGATGTCCTTTAGGGTCAGGTAGGTGGCGTCCTGGGGCAGGACGTTCCGCTCGTTGGGCTGGGTCAGGAAGATCCGGTCCACCTGATCCTTCCAAGCGGCATAGCAGGCCGCCAAGCCCAGCTTTTGATCCAGCTTCTGGTACAGCGCCGGCTTTTCGGATTTCAGCAGGTCCGTGTACTCGATGGCCTTGCGGATGGTCCACCAGGCCAGGTAGTTGGTGTAGGCGTTGTCGTTGACGTGCTCCTTGTATTCGTCGGGGCCTACCACGTCGTTGATGTGGAGCTTCCCGTCCTCGCCGGGCTCCAGGCGGCTGCCCCAGAATTTGGCGCAGTCCAGGATCAGCTCATAGCCGTACTTATCCATGTAATCCTGGTCCCCGGTGCAGGCATAGTACTGCCAGGCACCGAAGGCCACGTCGGAGGTGATATGAATTTCAATGAACCCGGTCCAGACCTTGATCAGCTGGCCCGTGACGATGTCCGTGCCCATGTACTCCGGCGTCACCTCGCCGTCGTCCAGCCAGGCGGACTCCCAGGGGAACTGGGCCCCCTGATAGCCGTTGTGAGCGGCCTTGGCGTGGGCGCCGGGCAGGGACAGGTAACGGTACTCCTCCAGGCTCCGGGCCACCTCCGGCATGGTGAAGATAAAGTAGGGCAGCAGGAAAATTTCCGTGTCCCAGAAGGTGTGGCCCTTGTACCCCTCCCCGGAGAAGCCCTTGGCGCCGATGTTCATCCGGTTGTCGTGGGCCGGGGTCATGAGCTGCATCTGGTACTGGGCGAAACGGATGGCCACCTGGTCGAACTGGGGCCCCTCGATGGTGATGGGCGCCCGGTCCCAGACCTTCTCCGCCCAGGCTGTAGAGGACTCGGCGTAGAGGACGTCAAAGCCGTCGGCCTCGTCGATCTTTAACTGCTCCAGGGCGTAGCGCTGGATGTCGGAAACGGTCTGATTTTCTGTCTCCTTGTCCCGGGTGGTGTAGACGTTGGCGAACTTCTCCATCACCACGGTTTGGCCCGCCGGAACCTCCACGGTGAAGTTGGAGAACATCCGGCGGCGGAGAATATTGATATCGCTCTTGGGCTCCACCGGCGCGCCGCCTACGTTGAAGCGGTGGGTGGCGTCCAAAACAAAGGTGATGTTTGACTGAATGGTGCGGGGGACAAACTGGAGATACTTCTTGTCATAGAACCGGGTCTGGCCCTCGGTAAAGTGCTGGGAGCCGTCGCAGGTCACCCGGCCGTCGATGCCGGACTGGAATTTGACGGTAGCGCCGGCCTTGGGGGTGACGGAAACCCGGATAGCGATGGTGTGGAGCCGCTTCAGGGACACCACCCGCTCAAATTTCAGGGCAAATTCCTCGCCCTTGGGGGAGGTCCACTCCACCTCCCGGGTCAGCAGGCCCGTCTTCAGGTCCAGGGTCCGGTGGTAGGACCGGATGGTCCCCTGGGTCAGGTCGAACCGGACGCCGTTCAGGGTCAGCTCGATGTTGGTCACGTCGGCGGCGTTGGGCAGCTCCGTGACCTCCTCGGGGGAAAAGCGGTCGAAGGTGCCGGCCACCAGCAGGTCCCGGGTCTCCCCCAGGTACTTTTCCTCGGTGGCGGAGCGGAGGCCCAGGTAGCCGTTGCCCAGGCAGAAATTGGCCTCCACCTTTCCCAGGGCGTTGGGGTCAAAGTTGACCTCGGTGATCTTCCAGCCGCTTTGGTCCAAAATTTGCAGCATGGTCTTCCTCCTTGTCGAAATTTAGGATAGGATCATTTTCACGCAGCCGTAAATTCCGGCGTCGTTGCCCAGCTCCGCCAGGGCAAATTCCGTATGGCGGAAGGCGTGGAAAGCATACTTGCGGTAGTAAAATTCAATGGGGTCCAGGAGGATCTGCCCCGCGTTGGACAGTCCCCCGCCGATGACAAAGATCTGGGGATCGATGGTGGCGGCCACGGCGGTGAGGGCCCGGCCCAGCCGCTTGCCCAGCAGGTCCAGCTGGGACAGGGCGAAGGCGTCCCCCTCCCGGGCAGCGTCGCAGATGTCCTTGGCCGTCAGCTCCGGGGTGTCCGCCAGGACGGTCTGGGTGCCGGGGTGGTCGTGGAGGTGCTGCCGGGTGACCCGCAGCAGCCCGGTGGCGGAGCAGTACTGCTCCAGGCAGCCCCGGCCGCCGCATTTGCAGCGCACCGGCTCGTCGGGCTCGATGCAAATATGGCCGATCTCGCCCCCGGCGCCGCCGCTGCCGTAGATCATCTTATGGCCCACCACGATGCCGCCGCCAATGCCGGTGCCCAGGGTGACCATGACGGCGCTCCAGCGGCCCTTGGCTCCGCCCAGCCACAGCTCGCCTAGGGCGGCGGCGTTCACGTCGTTGGAGACCTGGATGTTTTCAATATGGGGCTCCAGCTTTTTCACAGCGTTGGGGATGTTGAACACGTCCCAGCCCAGGTTGATGCACCGCAGCACCGTGCCGTCCTCGGTGACGGGACCTGGGACGCCCATGCCGACGCCCTCCACCTGGTCCCAGCCGATACCCCGCTCCGCCATTTTGGCCCGGACGGAATCCAGGGCGTCGGGCAGGACCCATTTGCCGCAGTCCTTCCGGCGGGTCGGGATCTGCCACTTTTCCAGCAGCTCCCCCTCGGTGCGAAACAGGCCCAGCTTGATGGCGGTGCCGCCGATATCGATGCCAAACCCATAGGGTCTCATGGAAAGTCCCTCCACCCTTACAGGATGTTCAGCAGGTCGGAGAAGCTCTTGAGGTCGTAGTCCTCCTCGCCGCAGCCCTTGGCGTCGCCAAACAGGGCCAGGGCGGTCATGCCGCCGGCCTTGGCGGCCTGGATACCGGCCTTGGCGTCCTCCACCACGGCGCAGTCCGCCGGATCGATGCCCAGCTTCTCAGCGGATTTCAGAAACACCTCGGGATCGGGCTTGGAATGGGTGATGTCCGTGCCGTCGGCAATGGCGTCGAAGAAGTCCCCCAGGCCGATCTGGCCCAGAATGAACTTGGTGTTCTTGCTGGAGGAGCCGATGCTCAGCTTGTAGCCCCGGGCCCGGAGCTCGTTCAGGGTATCCCGGACCTCGTCGGTCAGGTCCTTGGGGCTCATGTTTTTCAGCAGCTCCCGGTAAGTATTGTTCTTCTCTTCCGCGAAGGCTTCCTTCTCCGCCTGGGTATACTCCTTGGTGGCCCGCTCCAGAATGATCTCCAGGCTGGCCATACGGCTGACGCCCCGGAGCCGGTCGTTGATCTTTTCGTCAAAATAGATGCCCAACCGGTCCGCCAGGGCCTTCCAGGCCAGATAGTGGAACTTGTCGGTGAAGCAGATGACCCCATCCAGGTCGAAGATGACCGCTTTCTTTTGGAATTTCATGAAAAAAGTCCTCCTTAACAATCTATTTGCCGGGCGCCCCGGCGGGTGCGCTTTTTGACCATCCTATTATATTTCATTCCGGCACATTTTACAAGAGGCAATTCCCAAACTGCGGAAAATTCGGCACATCTTGCAGGATTCACCGATTGTTCCCAACTGAACCCTTGATTTTACCGGTGGGCTGTGGTATATTGTGCGTAGCGTTTTCCCATCCTAAAATAAGGAAGTCTTAAAATGAATACCTCGGTTTTTGAAAACTACGAGTCCAACGTCCGTTCCTACTGCCGCAGCTTCCCCACCGTCCTCACCCGGGCCAAAGGGGCCCTGATCTGGGACGAGGAGGGCCGGGAATATGTGGATTTCTTCGCCGGTTCCGGCGCGCTGAATTACGGCCACAATCCGGACAAAATGAAGAAACGGATGATCGAATATCTGGAAAACGACGGAATCCTCCACGGCATGGACTTCTATACCCCCGCCAAGCGGGCGTTTCTGGAATACTTTGAAAAGAATATCCTGGAAAAGAAGGGCCTGAATTATAAGATCCAGTTTGCCGGCCCCACCGGCACCAACGCGGTGGAGGCGGCGCTGAAGATCGCCCGGAAAAGCACCGGACGGCAGACCGTCTTTGCCCTGATGGGCGCGTTCCACGGCATGACCCTGGGCGCTCTGGCCCTGACCACCGACCGGTCCAGCCGGGAGGGCGCCGGGGCGGCCATGGGGAACGTGGTCCACGTCCCCGCCCCCTATATGTTCCCGGAGCTGGACACCATCGACTACATGGAGCGGCTGCTGACCGACGATCACTCCGGCGCGGAAAAGCCCGCCGCCGTGGTAATCGAGACCCTCCAGGCCGACGGCGGCATCTATGTGCTGCCGGTGGAATGGCTCCAGCGGCTGCGGGCTCTGTGCGACAAGTATGGCATTTTGCTGATGGTGGACGACATTCAGGTGGGCAATGGCCGGACCGGTACCTTCTTCTCCTTCGAGCGGGCGGGGATCGTGCCCGATATCGTGACTTTGTCCAAGTCCATCGGCGGCTGCGGCATGCCGCTGAGCCTGGTGCTGTTCAAGCCTGAACTGGATTTCTGGGAGCCCGGCCAGCACACCGGCACCTTCCGGGGCAATCAGCTGTCCATGGTGGCGGGCCTGGCGGGCCTGGAAATCATGGTGGAGGAGCAGGTGGAGCGGCAAGTCCAGGAAAAGGGCAAGCTGGTGGAGGCATTCCTGCGGGAGGAGATCGCGCCCCTGGACAGCCGGATCCAATACCGAGGCCTGGGCCTTCTGTGGGGCGTGGACTTCGGCGCCTTCGGCAAGGACATGACCAAGCCCCTAGTGGCCGCCTGCTTCCACAACGGCCTGATCGCCGAGCGGGTAGGCCGGGATAACCAGGTCCTCAAGCTGATGCCGCCCCTGGTGATCGAGGAACCGATCCTCACGCGGGGCCTGGAGCTGCTGAAAAAGTCGGTCCGGGAGATCCTGTAATAATTTCGGATAGAGAAGACGTGATTTTTTGAAAAAACTGCGGTTTTACTTCGCCCTCTGGGTGGCCAAGGCCGTCAGGCTGGCCATGCGGCTTCTGGGCCGCAACGCCTCCTATCTGCCGGGAAAGCTGGCGGTGAAGCTGTGCCCGGACTTTCTGGCCCACATTATTCCGCCCAAGACGGTAATTGCCGTCACCGGCACCAACGGGAAAACCACGGTGAGCAACCTGCTCACCTCCTTGCTGCGGAAAAATGGCTACACAGTGGCCAACAACGCCCTGGGCTCCAATATCCAGGGCGGCGTGGTCGCCGCGCTGCTGGAGCACGCCACCCTTTCCGGTCGGGTAAGGACCGACGCCGCTGTGCTGGAGGTGGACGAGCGCAGTTCCCTGCTGGTGTATGGGGACCTGAAGCCAAACTATCTGGTCTGCACCAACGTGATGCGGGACTCCATCAAGCGCAACGCCCACCCCGGATTCATCCGGTATCTTCTGGACAAGGCGATTCCCGCCGGAACCAAACTGATCCTCAATGCCGACGATCTGATCTGCGCCGAGCTGGCGCCTCAGTGCGCGGACCGGACCTATTTCGGTATTCAGGCGGAGGCCCCCACAGGGGCACCCGATCTGGAGGGGCTGGATCTGGTGTACTGCCCCCACTGCGGCGGAAAACTGGAGGCGGAATATCTGCGCTATGATCACATTGGCCGGATGCGCTGCCCCAGCTGCGGCAACGCCTCCCCTGCCCCGGATTTTCTGGTGACCGAGATCTGCCGGGAGGCGGGAACGGTCACCATTACCCAGGACGGGCAGCCCCAGACCTATAAGCTCCTCAACGACAATATCGTGAACATCTACAATCAGTGCTGCGTGGTGGCGGTGCTGTCCCGGCTGGGCCTGTCCCCGGAGAAAATTGCCGCCGGGCTGGATACCGTGGAGATCGTGAAGAGCCGCTATGACCATGTGGAATCCGGCGGGCTGAAAATCACCATGCAGTCGGCCAAGGGGCAGAACCCCGACGCCTGCGCCCGGAGCTTCCAATATGTGGCGGATCAGCCCGGAGAAAACAAGGCGGTGTTCTTCCTCATCGACGACAAGGGGGACAGCCAGGGCAGCTCGGAGAATCCCTGCTGGGTCTATGACTGCGATTACAGCCCCCTGGCCCATCCCTCCATCTCCCAGCTGGTCTTTTCCGGGCCCCGGTGCCTGGATCAGCAGCTGCGGGCGCTGATCGCCGGGGTGCCTCAGGACAAGATCGCCCTGTGGCCCTCCTTCCAGGGCGGCGGGCATCTGGTGGACACCGAAAAATGCCGGGATATCTATATCCTGTACGATGTGTACTTGGACAAAGAGGCTCTGAGCGTGAAAAAGACCCTGCTGGAAAAGGAGGCCGGGAAATGACCGCTGAAATTCTCTTTCCCGAGATCTGCGGCCTCTACGGGGACGTTTACAACGGAAAATATATGGCCATGGCCTGCCCCCAGGGAGATTTTCACTATACCCCCTTTACGGAGGAGCCCTATTTTGTCCGACATCCGGTGGATCTTCTCTATATCGGCACCATGACCGAGGACACCCAGCGCCGAGTTTTGGAAAAGCTGCGGCCCCTCAAGGCCCGCTTCGAGGAGCTGATCGACGCGGGCGTGCCCATTCTGGCCACGGGCAACGCCTCC
This sequence comes from uncultured Oscillospiraceae bacterium, assembly GCA_947600025.1. Lineage (GTDB taxonomy): Bacteria > Bacillota > Clostridia > Oscillospirales > Oscillospiraceae > Faecousia. Next base: position 19,710 of record CANQFY010000012.1, on the reverse strand, counting down.
GAGCTGTTCGCCCGGGAGATTGACTTTATCACCGAGGGTGTGAAGGTTCAAGGCCTGGGCATTTTTGACATGACGGTGAAAGCCGACCTGTTCCGCCGGTTCAACGGCAAGGTGCTGGGGGACATGGACGGCATGACGGTGGTGGGCTTTCACAGCCAGTTCAGCTTCCTCTACGGGGACAATACCAATTCCTATTTTCTCAAGTGCGTACGAGGCGTGGGCCTGAATCCGGAGAGCAAGCTGGAGGGCCTGCGGAAGAAGAATCTGATCTGCACCCAGCTGCTGGGTCCCCTGCTGGTGCTGAACCCGGACTTCTGCGCCTACTTTCTGGGCCTGGCCGGGGTGGAGGCTCAACTTCCCTACCCCCAGGCGGCCCGGGCCGCCTTCGATCAGCGGGTAAAGGAGTTCTCCGACCCCAAAATCCAGTTCGGTCACAACCGCTAACTTTAGATCGAACAGAACCGCTCCGAAGCGCGGACTTCGGAGCGGTTCTGTTCGTTTTTAGGTTTTGGTACTATGGCCGGAAGCCCTCGAAAATGGGGACCCAGCCCTCCTCCACGGCGGCGTCAAAGTCCGCCTGGTTCCGCAGGGTCCAGGTGACCCCCTGGACGCCCCACAGCTTCCGGCAGATCCGGTTGGGCAGCAGCGTCCGGTTGTTGAACCGGTACGCCAGGAAATCCGGCACGGTCAGGAAGTTCTCCAGATTATAGGTCACGGCGAAGGCCAGGGGCCAGGGCAGGATCGTTTTCTCGTGGAGATAGTCCTCCGCCAGCTGCCCCCGGATCACCTGAGGGGCGTGCTTTTTCAGCCACATCAGGCACCGGCTGTCAAAGGACTCAATACAGTAGGGGCCGTGGTAGTCCTTCAGGGCGGCCATGGCCGCTTCGCACAGGGCGCTGACGTTGGTACCGTCGGATTTCAGCTCAATGATCATGGGGGCCTTCCCGTCGAACAGCGCCAGCACGTCCTCAAAGAGGGGGATGGTCTCCTGGGTGCCCTGGAGAAAGCAGGTTTTCAGCTCGGGGGCGGTCAGGTCCTCGATTTTCCCCTCCCGGCCGGTCATCCGCTTTAGAGTGTGGTCGTGGAGCACCGCCAGGGAGCCGTCCTTGATCAGATGCAGGTCCAGCTCGATGCCGTAGCCCTGCTCCAGAGCGGCCCGGAAGGCGGCCATGCTGTTTTCCGGCAGGGCCTCGTCATGGAGGCCCCGGTGGGCATAGTTCCAGCCCAGCAGGTCCTTCCAGCCCGGGTGCCCCTTCCGGCCCCGGAGGGCCAGCAGGAATCCGGCCGCCAGGGCAAGCGCGATAATCAGAACCCAGATCATGGCTCAGTCCCCCACGTCAAAGGCTTCCAGGCCCTTCTTGGCCTCCACCTTGTTGTCCCCGTGGCGGACAAAGCCCATGGTGATGAAGGAGGCCAGCACCGCCAGCGCGGCATAGGGGAACAGAGTGTGGTAGCTCACGTTTTCCAGCAGGAAGCCAGCCACGATGGGGGTGACGATCTGGGCCGCCATAGAGAAGGTGTAGTAAAGGCCCGTGAATTTGCCCACTTCGCTGCCCTTGCACATCTCCACCACCATGGGCAGACTGTTGACGTTGATGGCCGCCCAGGCCATGCCCACCAGAATGAACAGCACATACAGCAGGGGGCTGAACTCCTTGGCAAAGACGGTGTACAGGAAGGCCGCGAAGAAACAGGCGGCCAGGAGCAGGGCGCCAAAGCGGATGGTCTTCCGGCGGCCCACCTTGCTGGCGATGTTGCCCACGGGGATGTAGCTGACGATGGCGCCCGCGGTGGCCACGGTCAGGCAGGTGTTAGCGCTGCCCAGGGGCATGTTCCAGACGGTGGTGGCGTATTTCGAAAACCAGGTGGTGACGCCGTTGTAGCCGATGAACCACAGGGAAATGGACACCAGCAGGAAGCCCAGGCTCCACTTCACGTCCTTAGGCAGGGCCTCGCCGTTTTCGGTTTGCTCAGCCAAATTGTCCTCCGGGTGGGCCTGCTCATATTCCTTCTGCCGGGCTGCCAGCTTAGGCTCGTCCACCAGGAACATGATCACGGCCAGGGCCCCCAGCATGATGCCGCCCACGATGGAAAACAGGGGCAGATAGTTGATATGGGCGGCCAGCTCCCCGGGCTTTTGCCGGTAGAGGACTGAGGAGACCAGCAGATAGATAACGCCGCCCACGGCGCCCATGAGATTGATAATGGCGTTGGCCTTGCTCCGCAGGGGCTTGGGGGTCACGTCGGGCATCAGGGCCACGGCGGGGCTCCGGTAGGTGCCCATGGCGATGAGCAGAAGCCCCAGCACCGCGATAAAGCCCACCAGCTTCCAGAGGGCGGGAGAGGCGGCGTAGCTGTTGTCCAGCAGGGGCAGCAGAATCATCAGCGCCACAGAAACTAAAGTGCCAAAAAGGATGAAGGGCCGCCGCCGGCCCAAAGCGCTGCGGCACTTGTCCGACAGGCCGCCGAACAGGGGCAGCAGGAACAGGGCCAGAATGTTGTCCAAGGACATGATGAAGCCTGCGTATGTCTCCTTGATCTTGAAGGTGTCAGAGAGCATCAGGGGGATCAGATTGTCGTACATCTGCCAGAAGGCGGAGATGGCCAGGAAGGCAAAGCCTACCAAAACGGTACGTTTTGTGTCAAGTTTCATAAATTTCTCCTCCATTTTCCTGTTCCTTTTTGTTAGATATCTCTATTATACAGGTTTTTTGCCAAATGTCCAGAAAAAAATGCGGCTTCCGAGCGTGGAAGCCGCGTTTTTTGGATTTAGTCCAGGATTGCCTTGTGGAAGACCTTCTTGCCCTTGCGCAGGACCGCCCCGGCCCGGAGCTGGGTCTCGGTAACGGCGGCGTCCGCCCCGGGGACCTTGTCTCCGTTCAGGAACACGCCTCCCTGCTGCACCAGGCGGCGGGCCTCGCCGTTGGAGGCGGCCAGGCCGCAGGAAACCATCAAGGTCAGAATACCGATTTTCCCATCCTTCAGCGCCTCCGGCTGGATTTTGGTGGTGGGCATCTCCCCGGAGGTCCCGGAACCGGCAAACAGGGCCCGGGCGGCGGCCTGGGCCTTCTCCGCCTCCTCTTGGCCGTGGACCAGCTTGGTCAGCTCGAAGGCCAGGATCTCCTTGGCCTCGTTGTGCTTGGCGTCCTTCCAGGCATCCATCTCCTCAATTTGTTCCATGGGCAGGAAGGTCAGCATCCGGACGCACTTCATCACGTCCGCGTCTCCCACGTTCCGCCAGTACTGGTAGAAGTCGAAGGGGCTGGTCTTGTTGGGGTCCAGCCAGACGGCGTTGCCGGCGGTCTTGCCCATCTTGTTGCCCTGGGAGTCGGTAAGCAGGGTGATGGTCATGGCGTGGGCGTCCTTGCCCAGCTTCCTGCGGATCAGTTCGGTGCCGCCCAGCATATTGCTCCACTGGTCATTGCCGCCGAACTGCATATTGCAGCCGTAATGCTGGAACAGGTAGTAAAAATCGTAGGACTGCATGATCATGTAGTTGAACTCCAGGAAGGACAGTCCCCGCTCCATCCGCTGCTTGTAGCACTCCGCCCGGAGCATATTGTTCACGGAGAAGCAGGCACCCACCTCCCGCAGAAGGTTTACATAATTTAGGTTCAGCAGCCAGTCCGCATTGTTGACCATCTGGGCCTTGCCCGGGCCGAATTCGATGAACCGCTCCATCTGCCGCTTGAAGCAGGCGGCGTTGTGGTCGATGTCCTCCTTGGTCAGCATTTTCCGCATATCCGTCCGGCCGGAGGGGTCGCCGATCATGGTGGTGCCCCCACCGATCAGGGCGATGGGCTTGTTCCCCGCCATTTGCAGCCGCTTCATCAGGGTCAGGGCCATGAAATGCCCGGCGGTCAGGCTGTCCGCCGTGCAGTCAAAGCCAATGTAAAAGGTGGCCTTGCCCTCGTCGATCATGGTGCGGATCTCGTTTTCATCGGTGACCTGGGCGATCAGCCCCCGGGCCACCAGCTCGTCGTACAGCTTCATTCTTCTTCTCCTTTTGCCATTTTTTGTTTGAGTACATGGACCCCCGCCGGGGTGTCCGGCGTCAGGGTCAGGGTGTCGCCCTCCCGATAGACGGAGCCAAACTGCCGGGTAAAGCGGTCCAGCCTGCCAATGACGGGATAGCCGGTACTTTTCGTCCGGTAGTGCATGGGAATCACGACTTTCGCCCCCGCCTGCCGGACGATCTGGGCGGCGTGAGCCGCGTCCACGGTGAAAAAGCCGCCCACCGGCAGGAGCAGGCAGTCCACCCCCGCCAAAATTTCCGCCTCCTCCGGGGTCAGAGTCCGGCCAATGTCCCCCAGGTGGGCCACACGGAGGCCGCCGAAGTCAAACACCCGGGCGGTACACATCCCCCGCTTGGCGCCGCCGGCGTCGTCATGGGGCACGGATAGCTCGGTCAGGGTGTATGGGGGTCGCAGAGCCGTCCGGGTCAGCCGCACCCGGTCCGCGGCGTTGTGGTCCCCGTGGCCGTGGCTGCAATATACCGCTTCCGCCGCCAGATCCAGGTCCGAAAGACCCGGCACGGCGCCATTTGCATAGGGGTCCAGCACCGTCCGGTAGCCATCCGCCTCCAGCAGGAAGCAGGCGTGGCCCAAATAAGTGATGTTTACCATACTTTTTCCCTCCCAAATGAAAATCCCCCTGTCCAAGCAGGACAGAGGGCGTAATTTACGCGGTACCACCTCTGATTCGGCAGGGCCTCCCGGCCATGCCCTTACGGTGTGAAGCACACCCCGGCGCTATCGGGCCGACCCGTCCCGCCCTACTTTTTCAGGCGGGCCGCTCCGGGAGGTAATTTCATCGCCTGCCCCGCTGCCTCGCACCATCCGGCAGCTCTCTGGAGGGGTTGGGGGCAAATAAGCATCCCTTCATCGCGTTGGTAGTATCCTAGCAGAAAAAAACCGTTTTGTCAAGGGTGATCCAGCATTTCCGCCGCGCTTTGCAGGGTGATGGGGGTGATGCTGGCTCCGCCGATGATCCGGGCCAGCTCCCGAATCCGGCCCTCTCGGTCCAGGGGGGTGACGGTGGTATAGGTTCGACCCTCCCGCTCGGACTTGGAGATGAGCAGATGGGTATCCCCCAGGGCCGCCAGCTGAGGCAGATGGGTGACGCAGAGCACCTGCTTGTCCCGGGCCAGGTTGCGGAGCTTCTCCGCCACCTTCTGGGCCGCCCGGCCGGAGACGCCGGTGTCCACTTCATCGAAAATCAGGGTCGCCACCTGATCCTGCCGGGCCAGGACGTTTTTCATGGCCAGCATGATCCGGGCCAGCTCGCCGCCGGAGGCCACCCGGCTCAGAGGCTTCAGCGCCTCCCCGGCGTTGGCGGAAAGATAAAAAGCGGCGGAATCCATGCCGTTGGGTCCCAGAGGAGTCTGGGTAAACGGACAGGCAAACTGCACCCTGGGCATATCCAGCTGCCGCAGCTCCTCCAAAATGGCCTGGGACAGCCGCTGGCCCGCTTCCTTCCGGTTTTGGGACAGGCGGACCGCCGATTCCATGGCATCCTTTTCCGCCTGGGCCAGCTTGGTTTTCAACCGCAGCAGCTCGTCGTCGGCGAACTGGATCCGGTCCAGCTGCTCCTGGGCTTTCTGGCAGTAATCCAAAATCTCCTGACAGGAGGAGCCATACTTTCTGCGAAGGCGGTGGATCACGTCCAGGCGGCTTTCGATATTCTCCAGCTCTTCGGCGGAGTAGCTCAGATCGTCCCGGGCGGCGCGGGCCTCCTCGGCGGCGTCCTGCACCTGATATTTGAGGTCCGCCACCTGCCGGTGCAGGGTGGCGAAGGGCTCCCCGAACCGGGCCAGGCGGCTCAGCTCCCGCTCCGCTTCTGAAAGCAGTCCGGCGGCACCGTCGGTATCCTCCCCGCCGTAGAGGCACTCCACGGCGGCGTCCATCCCGCTGCTCAGCTTTTCCGCGTTCTGCAAAATCTTGCGCCGCTCCTCCAGGGCCTCGTCCTCTCCCGCGGTGAGATTGGCCCGGGTAATCTCCTGGATCTGGTACTGCAGGGACTCCATCCGCCGGAGCTTCTCCCCCTCGTCCATGGTCAGGCTGTCGATCTTCTTCCGCAGGGCGGCCAGGGCGGCGTACTTTTCCCCATAGTCCTGACGCAGAGCCTGATTTTCAGCGTAGGCGTCCAGATATTGCAGATGGTTTTCCTCGTCAAAGAGGGTGGCGGCGTCGTGCTGCCCATGGATGTTGATCAGCTGGATCCCCAGAGCGTGGAGGATGGACACCGTCACCAGGCTGCCGTTGACCCGGCACACGTTCCGCCCGTCCAGGTAGATCTCCCGCTGGATCACCGTCTCCGGGTCATAGGGCACGCCGTTTTCCTGAAACCAGGGAAGCTCCGGCACCTGGGTAAAAATTGCCCGAACGCTGGCCCGGCTCTCCCCGGTGCGGATCATGTCCCGGTAGGCCCGGCGGCCCAGAATGGCGGAAATGGCGTCGATCACGATGGATTTGCCAGCGCCGGTCTCGCCGGTCAGCACGTTGAAACCGGGGTGAAAGGCGATCTCCGCCCGCTCCACCACCGCGATATTTTCAATATGCAGAAGACTCAGCATCCCGGCGCTCCTTTCCCATCAGTTCAGCAGATTCTTGATCTCGCCGCAGAAGGAGGCGGCGGTATTGCTGTCCCGCATAATCACAATCAGCGTGTCGTCCCCGGCCAGGGTGCCCACCACGGCGCTGAGGCTCATGGCGTCCAGAGCGGAACCGGCGGCGGAGGCCAGGCCCGGCAGGGTGCGGATGACGACGATATTCTGGGCATAGTCCAGAGATGTAACGCTCTCCCGGAAAATGGTGTGGAGCCGGGTGGAAAAATTGCCGGTCACGGCGTTGTCCGCTGTGGTATAGCGGTAGGTACCTAGGCCGGTCAGCTCCTTGACGATGCGCAGCTCCTTCACGTCCCGGGAAATGGTGGCCTGGGTGGTATGGATTCCCTCCGCCTCCAAAAGGGCGAGAAGCTGCTCCTGGGTCTCCACCTGGCGGGTGGTGATCAATTCCAGGATCTTGGCCTGACGTTGATTCTTCATGTTGTTCCTCCCTATATCTGTTGGTTATTTAAATTTCATATTCAGCACGTCGTAAAAGCTCCGGCTTTTCAGACGGATCAGCTTGGTCACCAGCTGCGACTTGCGCACCGTTGCTACATCCCCCGCCTCCAAACGCAGGGCCTTGCCCCCGTCCACGGATAAAAAGGCGTTCCGGCGGGCGTTCTTCCCCAGGCTCACCGTCACCACCCGCTGATCTGAGGCCACAACGCAGCGGCTGCCCACGTCGTGGGCGCAGATGGGGGTGATCAGAATGTTGGCGGCCTCCGGCTCCACTATGGGGCCCCCGGCGGAAAGGCTGTAAGCCGTGGAACCAGTGGGCGTGGCAATGATCAGTCCGTCCCCACCAAATTCCAGGCACTCCACCCCGTCGCACTTTACCGCCAGCTGGATAATCCGGGCAACCGCGCCCTTGGTCACCACCGCGTCGTTGAGGCAGATATCGTGAAAGAGAATGTCCCGGCCCCGCTGAACGGAAACGTCCAGCATCATCCGGCTGTCCAGCGTAAAGTCTCCGGTGGTGAGCCGGGGCAGCTGATCCAGCTCGGTACTTTCCAGTTCCGCCATAAAGCCCATGGTTCCGATGTTCACGCCCAGCACCGGCTTTCCGCAGCGAGTCGCCGCCTTTGCCATGTGCAGAATTGTCCCGTCCCCGCCGAAGCAGATCACCGCGTCCGCCTCCGGCAGCTCCCGGTCCAGCCGGGAAAAGCGCAGATCCTTGGGTAGCGTGTAACTCCGGTCCACCTCGAAGGGCAGGCAGAGCTTCACCTCCACCCCAGCGGCTCTGAGGATTTCCACAGCCGCCCGGACGGTGGAAAAGCTCTTGTCCCGGTAGGGATTGGGGGTCATGACCACCTTTTTCAACAATTTCACCCCTTCAACGCCTCATGGGCGTCTTCCACCACCTGGGCAGGCTCCGGGCAGGACTTCTGCCCCGGCAGCTTGCTCAGGTGCGCCAAAAACTCGATATTTCCCTCCGGCCCCTTGACCGGGGAATAGGTCAGCCCCAGCACCGTAAACCCAATGGCCTGTGCCGCGGTCAAAAAATCCCGCAGCACCTCCAAGTGGGTGCTCTTTTCCCGGACCACGCCCTTTTTGCCCACCTTTTCCCGCCCCGCCTCAAACTGGGGCTTGATCAGGCAGACCACCTGGCCGGTTTCCTTCAGAAGCATGTCAATGACCGGCAGCACCAGCTTCAAGGAGATGAAGCTCACGTCCACCACCGACAGATCCAGCTGCTCCCCGATTTGCTCCGGGGTGACATAGCGAATATTGGTGCGCTCCATCACCACCACCCGGGGATCCGAGCGGAGCCGGTAGTCCAGCTGCCCGTAGCCCACATCGATGGCGAAGACCTTTTTGGCGCCCCGCTGGAGCAGGCAATCGGTAAAGCCTCCAGTGGAGGCGCCGGAATCGCTGCACACATAGCCCCTTGGGTCAATGCCGAAGGTATCCAGGGCCTTTTCCAGCTTATAGCCGCCCCGGCTGACATAGGGGCAGGTCTCCCCACGGACCTCCAGGGCCGCCGTCTCCTCAAAAGAAGCCCCCGGCTTATCGGCCTTCTGCCCATTGACGTAGACCTGGCCGCTCATGATGACGGCCTGGGCCTTGGTGCGGTTTTCCACAAATCCCCGATCCGTCAGCAGTACGTCCAAGCGTTTTTTAATCTTCACGGCCCACCGCCTTTCTCACGGCGGCGGCAAGGGCGTCTCCATCCAAGCCGCACATCCCGTAAAGGGACTGGAGGTCCCCATGGGGGATGAATCGGTGCCCCAGATCCAATCCCAAAACGGTCCCGCCGAATCCCAATCTCTCCAACTCCCAGGCAAGGGCTTCCTTGATCCCGGAGCCGGCGCAGGCCTCCTCCGCGATGATCAGGGGCCCGTCGGGCAGCAGGGCAAGAACCTCCTCCGACGGCAGTGGGGAAAGCTCCAGCAGCCGCAGCACCGTTAACTGAATCCCCTCCCCGGCTAGGCGGTCCGCCGCCGCCAGGGCGTTGTCCAGCATCCGGCATCCGTAGGTCAAAATCGCGGCGTCCCCGCCAATCCTGTGGCGGCAGACCCGCCCCCTGCCCCAGGCGGAGTCCCGGTAGGACCCTTCCCCGCCCCGGGGATAGCGAATGGCCACAGGGCCGGACTGCTCCTTGACCGCCCAGGTCAGCATTTGTTCCAATTCCAGCAGGCTTCCGGGAGCCAATAGGGTCAATCCCGGGGCCTGACGAAGAAATCCCACGTCAAAGGTGCCTTGATGGGTGGCCCCATCCTCTCCCACCAGCCCGGCCCGGTCCACCGCCAGCACCACATGGAGCCCCAGCATGGCCACGTCCTGGAGGATCATATCATAGGACCGCTGGAGGAAGGTGGAATAGATGGCCGCCACGGGGATCATGCCCTGCTTGGCAAGGCCCCCGGCCATGGTAACGGCGTGGCCCTCGGCAATGCCCACGTCGAACAGACGGTTTGGAAACCGCTCTTTAAAGGGCAGCAGCCCGGTCCCGCCGGGCATGGCGGCGGTAATCGCACAGACCCGCCGGTCCTCCTCTGCCAGACGGCACAATACGTCCCCGAACCGCTGGGAATAGGTCTCGCCGGTCTTTTCCGGCACCTCGCCGGTGACGGGGTCAAAGGTCCCCACGCCGTGGAACTTGGCAGGGTCCTGCTCCGCCGGGGCGTAGCCCCGGCCCTTCTGGGTCAGCACATGGACTACCACCGGCTTTTCCGCGTTCTTCGCATATTGCAGCAAGGCGATCAGCGCGGGCAGATCGTGGCCGTCCACCGGGCCCAAATAGGTCAGGCCCATCTCGTCAAAGATGGTGGAGGGGATCAGAGAGCGCTTGAGCCAGCTTTTCAGATTGTGAGAAAACCGATACAACGCGGCGCCGCCGGGGATCTTCAGCAGCGCCCGCTTGTACCACTGCTTGATGTCCAGATACCGCTGGTCGGTGCGCAGATGGGCCAGGTGCTTGGCAAGGCCCCCCACATTTTTGTCGATGGACATCTCATTGTCGTTGAGGATGATGACCATGGGCTCTCCGCTGACGGCGGTATCGCTGAGCCCCTCGAAGGCCAAGCCCCCGGTGGCGGCCCCGTCCCCCAGAACGGCGGCAACGCAGTAGTTTTCCCCCATCAGCGTCCTTGCCCGGGCCATGCCCAGAGCCACGGACACCGCGCTGGAGGCGTGGCCCGCCACAAAGGCGTCGGTATCGCTCTCCTCCGGCTTGGGAAAGCCTGCCATGCCGCCGAATCGGCGTAGGCGCTTAAAATCCGCCTGGCGGCCGGTCAGCAGCTTATGAACATAAGACTGATGACCCACATCAAATACCAGGCGGTCAACGGCGGTATCAAATACCGTCTCCAAAGCCACCGTCAACTCCACCACGCCTAAATTGGAGGCCAGATGGCCCCCAGTTTGAGAGACGTTCCTGACCAAAAATTCCCGGATCTCCCGGCACAGAATGAGCCTCTCCTGATGGTTCAGGCACAGCAGGTCCTGATGACCCTGAATATTTTCCAATATGCTCACGGCATAATCTTCCTAACCTTTCTTTTTTGCCCTACGGAACAACGCCGGCAGGGTGCGGAACCAGTGGATCAGCCGCCCCACCAGGTGGACGATCTGGGTGGCGGAGCCGATGGCAAGGGTCTTGCCCACGGCCTTGCCGCCCACCGTCACACCCGCCACCAGGGCGGACATAAAAAGGCCTGCCGCCCGAGGCCAGCTGAAGGAAAAATTCTGGATCAGTTGGGACGCGATCACCGCCGAAGCCGCGCCGGATACCACGCCGCAGATATCCCCCACCACGTCGTTGCAGATGGAGCTGACCCGCTCGGCGTTGCGCAGAAGCCGGATGGCCTCCTGGGCCCCGGGAACTTTCCTGGCGGCCATGGAGTGGAAGGGCCGCTCATCGGCGGAGGTGACGGCCACGCCCACAATATCAAAGACAATGCCCACAAAAACGATCGTAAACAGGATCAGGAAGGCGGCGAAAATGCCGCTTCCGTCCAAAAGCTCCTCGGAGATCAGGGAGATCACCGCAGAGACAAGAAGCGTGACCAGGAAAATGGTGACGACCCAACGGATCGTCTTATTTCGCTCTTTTTTTCCCGCGTCCGGGTCGGATTTAGCCACTTGGAAGAAACGCTCCTTATTTTTAAGTAAGACGGCGGCAGGCAGGATAAATCTTACGGCTTAGGTCGGGTTGGTTTTCCCCGGACGGTACCCGCCGTTGCCGTGCGGGCCGTTTCCGTTTGATCCGTCCGTTCAGGCGTTGCCGGTTCTGACTACCCGATTGCCACTGAGTCCGTACTGCAATCCCCTACCCGCCCGGTTAGGACAGCCTAGGTGTTTTCCACTGCGAAGCGATCCGATTCTTAGCCTCTTTTGCAGGCATGGTTTCCAGGAGCGATTGCGAAAATTCCATGGCCATGAAACGTTTCGCCTGTCCCCTTTCCCCACATACCCACGCAAGGCAGGCTACTCTGCACGCAGCACACGATTCTGTGCACCGCCTTGCAGGTTCATACCTAGTTCGTACGCGGACGGGTCCAACAGGGGCTCTTCCGCCGTCGCACAAGAAAAGGTCTCCACGGAAACCGGGTCGGATACCCCATGCCATTGGGGTGCGCCCGGGATCCTTAACCCCCAGCATCCACCCTAAGCTGGGCGCAAAAAGCAAACACCAGGGACTTCATCGATATGCCCTTCAAAGGATTTTTAGGCCCTTCTTGGGAACCGGCCGCTTCGACTAGGATACTGCGCCGTCTAAGTGATATCGTATCACATTTTTGGGAAATATACAAGTATTTTTTCATATCCCCCGGAAGAAAAGTGGCGATGGAGGCGTCCTTGCCTCTCTTTTTTGCCCATCCCTTGCAAAGTTTCAAAGGGTCTGATATAATGGATAAAAAATTGGGAGGCCCCTATGAAGCTGCTGCTCATCCGCCATGCCGACCCGGACTACGCCCGGGATTCTTTGACACCCAAGGGTTTCCGGGAAGCCCGGCTCCTGGCGTCCCGGCTTTCCGCTTTGGAAATTCGGAAGTTTTATTCGTCTCCGCTGGGCCGGGCCCGGGATACCGCCGCACCCACCTTGGAGAAACTGAATCGGGAAGCGGAGGTTAAGCCCTGGCTCCGGGAATTTCAGGCTCCCATTCGTCGCCCCGACGCCCCGGACCGGGACATGGTGCCCTGGGACTGGCTCCCTGGGGACTGGACGGCGGAGCCGGACTTTTTCCTGCCGGACCGGTGGTATCACCACCCTGCCATGGAGGCGGGCGGAGTGAAGCAGGCCTACGACTGGGTCTGCCAGGGTCTGGACCAGGTGCTGGCGGGAAATGGCTACGTCCGGGCGGGGCGGCTGTACCGAACGGAGGCGGGAAACGGAGATACCCTGGCCTTTTTCTGCCACTTTGGCGTGGAGTGCGTGCTGCTGAGCCATCTACTGAACATCTCCCCCATGCCGCTGTGGCATGGGCTCTGCGCCGCTCCCTCGTCTGTGACCACCCTGGTGACGGAGGAGCGTCGGAAGGGGCTGGCCTATTTCCGCATGAGCGCCTTTGGGGACATCTCCCATCTCTACGCCGCTGGCGAGGAGCCAGCCTTCTCCGCCCGGTTCCGGGAGCGGTATGAAAACGAAAACGAGCGGCGGGACTGATCCCGCCGCTTTGGTCTATTGGGACTTCCGGTAATCTGAAAGTTTATTCACTACATTGTCTGGGGAAAAGCCGGTGCCGGCCCCTCGCCTCTACTAATAAAGGCCGCCAAAATGCGGTCTTTATTGTCAATGGGGTACGAAAAAGATAGATTTGAACCCGCGAAGCCTTTTCCCTGATAAATTCGAGGTCACGGGATTGTTTATTTCACCGTGAAACGGAACAGCGGCAGATACAACTCATTAATTGACTTTTTTTAAATATTGCCATAATTTGACATTTTATACCCCATATGCTATAATAAATTTATACATCATCCCAACTTTACAAAAGGAGCCATTCTATGCCGAACATCCCCACCTTTGAAAAATTTATCTCCCTCAACCTTGGCAATCCCGATAAATCTCCCCACGACGTACGCCAATACTGGACACCGGAGCGGAAAAAAGCGGCTGTGCCCGCCCACAGATACGGGACAGCAGCCGATCAAAGGAACCCCCCTGACGCTGGCAATGCCGCGCCGGCGACCGACCCGAAGCAGGCTGATCTCAGCAAAATGCCATTCATCACAGGCGGAAAGCTGTTCTTTACCCTCGACGGCGTCGATTATGTCGGGAGCGGGAATATCTTTATGCGCAGCAATCTCCTTTTGACGGCGGCACACTGCGTGCAGGATGACATAACAGGACATTTAGCGGAAAACTTTGTGTTTGAGCGCTGTTATACGGGAGAGCTGTCGACGGAGGATTTCACATTCAGGACTGTGGCGCTCAAAGAGAACTGGTACACAGAAAAGGATAACAAGTGGGACTACGCGATCGCTATCCTGGACAGAAATTCGACAGTCGAAAAGCCGCTGAAATACACCACTCAGAATGTTCTTGGCAAACCTGTGACCGCAATGGGATACCCCATTGACTATTTCGATGGCGCGCAGATGATGTTCATTAACGGCACTGTCACCCAGAGGTTGGACAACTGGACGCTCATCGGCGGAAAGCTATCCAACGGAGCATCCGGTGGCGCGTGGGTAGCTGACGATAATGAAACGGCTGTCGGGCTGAACTCCTTCGGCACCAAAACGGCGAAGGGCGGCGTCTACATGGGCTCGCCCATATTTGACGACGCCTTTGACAAGCTGTATCAATATGTGCTGACACTTATATAGTATAAAGGAGGAACTTCATATGGCAGATAATCCGAACGGCGACAGATTTATGTCTATGCAGCCCGGAAGCATAGACAAAACGCCTCACGACATCCGCCAATACTGGACGCCGGAGCGGAAAAAAGCGGCGCGTCCGATTTCAATGTTGGCCGCAACAGACGCCGTAGTGCCCGAAGCGGCCAACGCGGAACCCGCCACCGATCCGAAACAAGCGGATCTCACCAAAATGCCGTTTACGGCGTGCGGCAAGCTATTCTTTACGATTGACAGCGTCGATTACGTCGCAAGCGCGAATATCTTTATGCACCGGAATATGCTCCTGACTGCGGCGCACTGCATCCAGGACAACAAAACGGGAAATGTTGGCGAAAATTACGTATTCGAACAGTGCTTCGCGGGAGAGGATTCATCCGAAGACTTTTCCATCAAAACCGTTGCCCTGAAGGAAAACTGGTATCTGAAAAAGGATTACAAATTCGATTTTGCCATCGCGATCCTGGATAAAAACTCCGATTTCGGGGAGCCGCTCCGGTATTCCACCGCTCCCGATCTCGTAGGCAAAAAAGTAACTTCGATGGGGTACCCCGTACGCTATTTCGATGGGGATCAGATGATGTTTGCAAACGGGCCTATATCCACAAGAGCCGGGCAGGAGGGGCACTGGATCATGTACGGCAGCAAAATGGGCCCAGGGTCCTCCGGCGGTGCGTGGGTTCTTGAGGACGGCATAACAGCCGTTGGGCTAAATGCTTATATCGTGAATTCCGGAGAGGAAATCCTGTACTCAGGTTCGTCTCAGTTCAACGATGACTTTGAAAAACTGTATCAGTATGCGCTGACTTTGATGTAGGGGGAATATCAATGAATAAAGTTCGTTATTTTAAGCTTCAGAACGACGGTGCGTTCGTCGCGCAGATCGTGATCGAATATAAGGAACGGAAGACCGACGGGCAGGGAAACGTGAGCTATGCAGGGGAATGGAAGAGCTGGTATACACCCGGCTACCGCGATATTTTGCAATACGGCGAGCGGTCTGTCGATCTTGTTAAGGATTCAAACATTCCCGATGGTTCCCAGGTTCGGCTGCATGTCTATGTCGCCGCTGGATACAGCAATCCGTCAATCGAGCAGTACATATACGACAAGACGACGGCAGAGCAGGCAGTCTACGAGATCAGTGGCACAACGCTGAATAATTACCTGAAGCTCGTTTCTTACGGTTGATAGATCAACGCTGTTTCCGAGCAGACACAAATAGCTGTAACAATGAGGCAGGGCCCCGCTCTGCCTCAAATTTTCACTTCGTTTTCGCAAATGAAGAAGCTAATCGGTTCCGTCAAAGCGAGTTTCAAGTTCAATCAAAAATCAGCAAGCCTCTAGCGATGCTTTCGTGGCCGGCGTTTCCGATTTTAAGTTTAATCATAACTTTTCATTTCCTCCTTGAAGTGAATGGTGCCGAGGCCAAGCCGCTTGATCGCCTCGGAAAATACGACGCGGTGTTTTTCGTTTCGGTACTCCATAAGCTCTACTTCCTTTCCTAGAAAATAAAAAAAGAGCCAACCGTTTGAAAAAACGATTGGCTCTGAAAAAACGAAAAGCAGGCGGGATTTTACCTGCCTGCTGATCTTAACTTTTGCGATATTCGGCTTCCACGAGGGTTCAAGTCTACAAAATGCGAAAAAAACGCATTTTATATCTACGGTTTTGAATCCCGAAATTTCGCCCCATTAAGCGCCGAAAAGCCTTGCGGCGCAAGGCTTTTCGGGGACAATATCTTTTTTATTGTCTCTTGATGGTGGAGGCGAGGGGAATCGGACCCCTGTCCGAAAGCAAGTCGGAGGGAACCTCTCCGGGCGCAGTTTGTTATTTACATTCCCTTTTCCCGGCGGAAACAAACACCCTACGGGAATCAGTAGCTTCATGATGCGTGGTATGGGCAAAGCTTACCATACCCACGGGCTCCACTAAGATCACACCCGTTCCCGGTTCGTGGACCTTCCGGGGCGGATGGGCCAGCCTAATCAGGCAGCCACTGCAACAGTATTGTTGTCAGTTAAATTTAAAGAATTGCCCGTTTTATCGTGGCCAGGCGCCACGGCCCGCTATTCCGGCCTTCCTACCCCCGTCGAAACCAGTACGCCCCCCTATTCCTCAAAAGCGGCCGTAGGGATCCGGCAGCTTATTGGGCTCGGGATAATCCTCTCCGTGGGTGTCCACGGTTATGGAAGCAATTTTCTGCGGCTCCAGAGGACGATCGGAGCGATCCGTATGGACAGCGGCGATGGCGTCCACTACTTCCATGCCGCCGGTCACCTTGCCGAAGGCAGCATACTGGCCGTCTAGGTGCTTGGCGTCGTCGTGCATGATGAAAAACTGGCTCCCCGCCGAGTTCATGGACTGGCTCCGGGCCATGGACAGCACGCCCCGCTTATGCCGCAGGTCGTTTTTGACTCCATTGTAGAAAAATTCGCCCTTGATGCAGTACCCCGGGCCGCCCATGCCGGTGCCCTCGGGGCAGCCGCCCTGGATCATGAAGCCGGGGATGACCCGATGGAAGATCAGGCCGTTGTAAAAGCCCTTATTGGCCAGGGAGATGAAATTGTAAACGCTCTGGGGCGCCTTGTCCGGATACAGCTCGCCCGTGATGACGCCGCCGTTTTCCATGGTGATGGTGAATGTGGGATTCATATCAATATCGCTCCTTCATGGCCCGCTGGATCTGACGCTGGGCGTCCTTTTCCGCGGCGGCCTGTCTTTTGTCATAGAGTTTTTTGCCCTTACACAGCCCCAGGTTGACCTTCACCCGGCTGCCTTTGAAATACACGGACAGAGGGATCAGGGCATAGCCCTCCTGCTTGACCTTGCCGTAGAGCCGCATAATCTCCCGCTTATGGAGCAGCAGGCGGCGGGGACGGGTGGGGTCCCGGTTGAAGATGTTTCCCTGCTCATAGGGAGAGATATGCATCTGATTGACCAGCATTTCCCCGTTTTTCACGCCGCACCAGGCATCCTTCAGGTTCAGCGCTCCCTGGCGGATGGACTTGACCTCGGTGCCGCACAGCTCGATGCCCGCCTCCAGCTCCTCCTCCACATAATACTCGTGGTAGGCCTCCCGGTTCCGGGCCATAACCTTGACACTTTGCTTTTCCGTCCGCGGCGCCCCCTTTTCTGATGGACTATGAATGTATTATACCATAATTGTCAAGGCCGTCAAACAGGAATTTTTCCAACGCCTCCGTACTGCGGAAGGAAAAATCGCAGGATCCCTCCATCTGCCGGAGAATTTCCGGGCAGTCCAGCCGGCCCCAGGCGGCGAAAGCAATCTGCACTCCGGCAGCTCGGGCCATCTGCCAACCGGGCAGCAGATCGTCCACTACCAGCAGCGCTTCCGGGGGCAGCGTAAAGCGCCGCATGATGTCTTCCAGCGGGAATGGGTTGGGCTTCCGCTGCTCCGGCGGAACGTCCCAGCCGTAGATGGCATCGGGCGTGATCCCAAAGCAACTCTGATAGAGCCGGAGGATGTTGCCGCTGGAGGAGTGGGACACCACGCACACCAATCCCCCCGCCTCCTTCTGCCGCCGGATGACCCGGTCGATTCCGGGAAAGGGCTCCGGCATATGGGTGCGGACATATTCCTGCCAGCCCCGAAATTCCTCGGCCAGCTCCTCGTCGGTAAAGCCGAACCGCTCCCGGCACATCCCGGAAAACCCTGGGGAAAAGCAGCCCTGGGTATATTCCGCCAGGGTGATGGACGCCCCGGGGCGGAACTGGTCCAGAATGTAGCAGAAATAGGGATAGTTGACCGTGGCCTCGCTCTGGACCACCGTATCGTCGTAGTCCAGCACCAGGCAGGGATATTTCAGCATGGCAGAGCCTTCTTTCTCTCGGCACGTTTTTCTTATTATAGCAGATCGGCGCCCGGAGGACAACCAAAATTTTCTGCTTGACGTTATCGAACAAATGTGCTATAATGTTCCCGTCAGGAGGTGAAGAGCATGGCCAGTGCCGTTTGCCCCGTGGATGTGATCTGCCTGTGCTCTGCCGACGGGACCCTCCGCCCCCTCCGGCTCCAGCTGGAGGATGGGCAGCACAATCTGCGGCGGGTGGATATTCAAGAGATCGTCAGCGTCAAGCCGGTGCAGTATGTGGGCATTGAGGCCCAGATCTTTCTCTGCCGGGCTTTCCGGGAGGGGCGGGAGCAGCTCTTTGAGCTGCGCTATCTCATCCGTTCCCACGCCTGGCAGCTGCTCCGGTGGATCGGCTAGGAGGAAAAAATGGAGCGGGTCATTTTTCATGTGGACGCCAACTCGGCGTTTTTAAGCTGGACCGCCGCTTATCGGGTCAAGATCCTGGGCGAGAAAGAAGATCTGCGGGAAATCCCGTCGGTGGTGGCGGGAGACAAGGCCTCCCGCCACAGCATCATTCTGGCCAAAAGCGTCCCGGCAAAAAAATTCGGCATCCAGACCGGAGAGCCCCTGTTCCAGGCCCTGGAAAAATGCCCCCATTTAAAGGTGGTTCCGCCGGACTATCATCTGTACGTCCAAGCTTCCCGGCATTTTGTTGCCTTGCTGCGGACATTTTCGCCGGTGGTGGAGCAGTACTCCATCGATGAGGCGTGGGTGGACATGACCGGCACCCAGCGGCTCTTCGGGCCGCCTCGGACGGCGGCGGAGATCCTGCGCCGCCGGGTATGGGAGGAGCTGGGTTTTACCGTGAACGTGGGCGTCTCCTCCAACAAGCTGCTGTCAAAAATCGCCGGGGATTTTGAAAAGCCTGACCGGGTCCACACCCTGTTTCCCGAGGAGATCCCGGAAAAATTCTGGCCATTGGAGGTGCGGAAGCTGTTTTTGGTGGGCAGCGCCACGGAGCGGAAGCTCCAAAGAATCGGTATTCGGACCATTGGGGATCTGGCGGCCGCCGACCCCAGACTTCTGCGCCGCCATCTGGGCAAGCCGGGCGAGACCCTCTGGCACTTCGCCAACGGCCGGGGAGCGGAGTCCCTGACCCCCGTTGCCCCGGAAAACAAGGGCTACGGCAACTCCGTCACCACGCCCCGGGACGTGACGACCCGGGAAGAAGCCCACCGGGTACTGCTGAGCCTGTGCGAGACCGTGGCCATGCGCCTGCGCAGGGACGGAAAAAACGGACGGTGCGTCGCCGTCCACCTGCGGACGGCGGATTTCGGCCACTTTTCCCATCAGGCCCAAATGGAAAGCGCCACTAATGGCACCCAGGCCCTCTACCGGGCCGCCTGTCAGGTGTTCGACGAGGTCTGGGACACCTTCACCCCTCTGCGGCAGCTGGGAGTGCAGGTCACCCGGCTGTCCGACGAACCCTATCAGCAGTTCGACCTGTTTTCCGGTCTCTCCCCTGCCCAGCAGGAGAAGCGGCTGCGGCTGGATGAGACCATCGACGCCCTCCGGGACCGGTACGGGGAGGATATCATCCGCCGGGCCCAATTTACCGGGGACGCCGCCGGTCATATGGCCGGCGGATTGAGCCGGGAGCGCCGCACCGGCGTCACCAAACCGGTGCCCCAGGAAATTTCGATTTGACAACGCCGCCCCTTGGGCCTATAATGGTAGAAAACCCTTTAGGTGACGGGAATCGAACCCACGTCGGTTTCCACCGGGTCATTTCCGCCCAGCCTTCACAAAAGCCCTTGGAAATACATAGCCAGTATTCCCTGCGGCCTTTTGCTTGCCTGAACGAAAAGCCCCTCGGCGGAAACTGCGCAGCACTTTGCGGGGAGCAATTTTTGGATGATTTTGCCCGCAGAGGAGGAAGCCTTGCTGTCGCAAGGCGACGACGATAAGGGGAAAAGCGCC
>CANQFY010000011.1 GCA_947600025.1 uncultured Oscillospiraceae bacterium | reverse complement strand
GGCGCTGTATTCCAGGCCGGTCATGGCCTGATCAATGGCGGACTGCAGGGCCTGGTCCTCCTGGGAGCGGCGGGGCGGGGCGTACATCTGATCCACCGTCACCAGCGCGCAGCCGGAAAGCAGCAGGGCCACAAGGAGGACCCCCAAAAAACGCGGTATTCTTTCCACTTGGGGCACCTCTCCTTCCCGCCGCTTCCGCTTAAAGCAGACGCTTTTTATAGTATAGCATAGTTTTTCCAAAAAGGGAAGCTATTTGACAACAACATTCCCATTTCCCAGCACATTTTCCAGCTCTCCCACCAGCCTCCTGTCCAGGCCGCAGCGGGTGCCCCGGCGGATCCGAGTATCGGCAAAGTACACCACCGCCTGGGCATCCCCCGGGAACATATTCAGCATGGCCCGCACCTTCCGCAGCCGGGGGTCTTGCTCCGAGGGAAGCCGGAGATACAAGGTGCTGCCGCTGAGCCGGTTGCTCTGGGGGGCCGGCGCCGGCTGGGTTCCGCCGGAAAAGTCCGAAATGGGCTGGGCCCGGTTCACTACGAGCTGGGGCTCCTTATCGTCCCGGAGGGAGAGGCGGCCTGTGACTACCACCGGAGCGTTTTCCCGGAGGTAGCCGCCGTACTGGCTCAGCACATTGGAAAAGGCCAGCATTTCAATGGACGCGGTATCATCCTCCAGGGTGACATAGGCCATCATGGAGTTATTCCGGGTGGTCTTCATCTTGACGGTCTGCACGATCCCGGCGATCTGCACGATCTGATCGTCGGCAAATTGGGAATCCTCCGCCATCAGCTCGGAAATGGGCGCCACATGGGTCTTTTTCAGATACGCCCGGTAGTCGTCCATGGGGTGGCCGGAAAGGTAAATGCCGGTGGTTTCCTTCTCCATTAACATTCTTTGCGCCCGGTCCAGCTCCGGCAGGGTTGGAATGGGTACGCTGGCCCCCCTGTCCTCCCCCTGGACCATGGCGAACAGGCCCATTTGGCCCTCCAGATTCCGCTTCCGGGTGGCGGCGACGCTGTCCATCATGGTTTCGTACACCGCCAGCAGCTCGCTGCGGCGGTGGCCTAGGCAATCCATGGCGCCGCACTTGATGAAGTTCTCCACGGCCCGCTTGTTCAGCTCTCCGTCCCCCATCCGCTGGAGAAAATCCTCCAGGGACCGGAAGGGACCGCCCTCACTGCGCTTCTCCACCAGAGAACGGATCAGCCCGTGGCCCACGTTCTTCACGGCCCCCAGTCCAAAGCGGATGGCGTTCCCCTCCACCACGAAGGGGTCCTCGGAGCGGTTGATGTCCGGTGGCAGCGTGGCGATCCCCCACTCCTTACACTCGGCGATATAGCCCGCCACCTTCTCGGAATAGTCCAGCACCGAGGTCATGAGGGCCGCCATGTATTGCAGAAGATAGTGGCACTTGAGATAAGCGGTCTGGTAGCTGACCACGGCGTAGCAGGCGGAGTGGGCCTTGTTGAAGGCGTAGTCGCCGAAGGCCACGATCTCGTCGTAAATGGACTGGGCCGCCGCCTCGCTGACCCCCCGGGCCACCGCCCCGGGGATGTTCTGCTTGGGGTCGCCGTAGACGAATACCGGTCGCTCCGCGTCGATGATCTTCTGCTTTTTCTTGGAAATGGCCCGGCGGATGTTGTCCGCCTGGCCCATGGAGTAGCCGCCCAGGGAGCGGAAGATCTCGATGACCTGCTCCTGGTAGAGGATGACTCCATAGGTGACCTTCAAAATGGGCTCCAGGAGGGGAGTCTTGTAGGTGATCCTCCTGGGATCCTGCTTGTTGGCGATAAAGGTGGGGATGGACTCCATGGGGCCCGGGCGGTACAGGGCCACCAGGGCCGTCAAGTCCTCGATGGAGGTGGGCTTCATATTCATGCAGACCCCGGTGATCCCGGCGGACTCCAGCTGGAACACCCCCTGGGTCTTCCCCTCCGCCAGCATGGCGTAGGTCTCCCGGTCAAAATCCGGCACCTCCTGGATGGAGAAGTCCGGCTGGATTCGGCGGATCTGCTCCTCGGCGTCCGCGATCACCGACAGGTTCCGCAGACCTAAAAAGTCCATTTTGAGAAGGCCCAGCTCCTCGATGGTGGTCATGGTGTACTGGGTGACAATGGTATCGTCGTTCCGGGACAAGGGTACATAGGTGTCCACCGGCTTAGCGGTGATCACCACGCCGGCGGCGTGGGTAGAGGTGTTCCGGGGCATGCCCTCCAGGCTCATGGCGGTATCGATGAGGGTCTTCACCCGCTGGTCCCCGTCGTACATCTCCTTGAGCCGGGGGGAGACGTTCAGCGCCTCTTTCAGTGTGATGTGAAGGGTGGTGGGCACCAGCTTGGCCACCACGTCGGTCTCGGCATAGGTGAAGTTCAGGGCCCGGCCCACGTCCCGGATGGCGCCCCGGGCCGCCATGGTGCCGAAGGTGACGATCTGGGCCACATGGTCCTTGCCATACTTTTCCGTCACATAGTCAATGACCTCGCCCCGGCGCTCCTGGCAGAAATCCGTGTCGAAATCCGGCATACTGACCCGCTCCGGGTTCAAAAACCGCTCAAAGATCAGCCCGTACTTCATGGGGTCCACCTCCGTGATGTGGAGGCAGTAGGCGGCGATGGAGGCCGCGCCGGAGCCACGGCCCGGCCCCACGGGAATGCCGGACTCCTTGGCATAGCGAATAAAATCCCAGACGATGAGATAGTAGTTTACATAACCCATGTGGGATATGACGTTCATTTCATAGTCCAGCCGCTGACGGTACTCTGCCGGCGGATCCACATAGCGCTTCTCAAAGCCCTCCAGGCACAGCCGCCGGAAGTAGACCTCGCTGTCCTCCCCGGTGGGCACCGGAAATTCCGGCAGGTGGTACTGATTGAAGACAAACTCCACATTGCACCGCCGGGCGATTTTCACCGTATTTTCAAAGGCTTCTTCGCAGTCCGGGAAGAGGGCGCGCATCTCCTCCTCGCTTTTCAGGTAAAATTCCTCGGTCTGGAATTTCATCCGGTTGGGATCGTCCACGGTCTTGCCGGTCTGGATACACAGCAGCACATCCTGCATCTTGGCGTCCTCCCGGCGGAGGTAGTGGGCGTCGTTGGTGACCACCAGCGGAAGGCCCGTCTCCCGGGCCAGCCTGCGGATGCCCTGATTCACCGCCCGCTGGGCCTCGATCCCGTGGTCCTGCATTTCCAGGAAGAAATTTCCGGGGCCGAAAATCTCCGAGAGGGTCAAGGCGTAGCTTTTGGCGCTGTCGTAGCTGTCCTCCATCAGATACTGGGGGATGGCCCCAGCCAGGCAGGCGGACAGGGCAATCAGCCCCTCGTGGCGCTGCCGCAGCAACTCCAGATCCACCCGGGGCTTGCCGTAAAATCCGTTCAGAAAAGCCTGGCTCACCAGCAGGCAGAGGTTTTCATAGCCGGTTTGGTTTTCGCAGAGCAGCACCAGATGGTACGGGTCGTTGTCCACGCCATAGATCCGGTCCGCCATGCCCCGCCGGGCCACATAGACCTCGCAGCCAATGATGGGCTTGATCCCCGCGGCCTTGGCGGCCTTATAAAAATCGATGCAGCCGTACATCACCCCATGGTCGGTGATGGCCACGGCCTCCTGGCCCAGCTCCTTCACCCTGTCCATCATGGAGCCGATGCGGCAGGCCCCGTCCAAAAGGCTGTACTCCGTGTGGACGTGGAGGTGGACAAAACTCATGTGGACGCCTCCTTCCCTTCCTCCGCCAGCTCCGTCAGCCGGCGGAGCCGGTGGCTCATGGCGCTCTTGGTAATGGGCGGCTCCATCATTTCCGCCAGCTCCGTCAGGGACGCCTCGGGATGGGCCTCCCGGGCCAGGGCGGCAAACCGGAGCTTGTCCGGCAAGCTCTCCAGCCGTCCCTGGCCGCGCAAAAAATGAATGGCCTCGCACTGCTCCTGGGCCGCCTCCACCACCTTGGTGGTGTTGGCGTCGTCACAGTTGCAGCGGCGGTTGACCTTGTTGTTCAGTTCCTTTTCCAGCCGGGCCTCCATGATCCCCATGGCCGCTACCGGCGCGCCCAAATAGGTCAAAAAATCGGCGATCCGCTCGCTCTGCTTGAGATAGAGCACCTGGCCACCGCCCCGGGCGGCGGTCTTGGGATAAAAGCCCATGACCTCCTCCATCAGTGCGTAGGTCTCCCGGCAGACGCTTAGGTGGGTGGTAGCCAGCTCCAGGTGGTAGCCCTTGGCCGGGTCCGTCACCGAACCTCCCGCCAGAAAAGCCCCCCGGAGGAAGGATGCCTTGCAGCAGTCCTCCTCCACCACCGGCAGATTGACATAGAGGGCCAGGGTGTCCGCCGGACTGAAGCCAAACTGGTCCATGATCAGACGGATCTTCTCCGGCGCCGTGATCTGGAAAATCAGTTTTCCTGCGCCGTCCTTTTCCGGGGCCTGGTCAAAGGCCACAGAAAAGGCCCGCTTAAAGAGCTTCGGCAGCCGCTGGGCAAATTCCCGGCTCTCGGTGATGATCCTTACTCCCGCCGGGCCAAAGCTGTTGCAGAAGAGCAGCACCCCAAAGCACTCCGCCCGGGCGCAGCACTGCCGTTGCACATTGTTCCGGCACAGCTCCGCTTTGACGCTGCCGGAAAAGGAGGATGCCATGGTGTTCGCCTTCTTTCTATTCACCAGAGCCGGATCTCCGGCTCCAGCGTGATCCCGCTGTCTTCATACACCCGTTCCGTCACCCGGCGCAGCAGCTCCTTCACCTGTTCGGCAGTAGCGGCGCCCCGATTGATCACAAAACCGGCGTGTTTTTCTGAAACCTGGGCATCCCCGACCCGAAAGCCCTTCAGCCCCGCGCCGTCGATCAGGGCGGCGGCGTACCCCTCCCGGGGCCGCTTGAAGGCCGAACCGGCGGAAGGGTATTCCAGAGGCTGAGAGGCCCGGCGCCTGGCCGACAGCTCCCGCATTTGCGCGCGGATCTGTTCTTCCGGGGCGGGAATCAGGGCAAATTCGGCGCTGACCACGATCTGCATAAGCTCCTGCATCCGGCTGTGCCGGTAGGAAAAGGAAAGCTCCTCCCGGGAATAGCGATGGGTCCGCCCCTGAAAATCCAGGGTGGTCGCCTCCGTACAGACCTGGCCGATCTCCCCGCCGTAGGCGCCGGCGTTCATATATACGCCGCCCCCCACGGTACCGGGGATGCCGTGGGCAAATTCCAAACCGGACAGGCCCAACTTGGCGGCGAAATCCGCCGCCCGGGCCAGGGACAGCCCCGCCCCGAATCGGACGCGCCCGGCCCCCAGATCCTCCGCGCCGCACAGCCCCCGCAGGCAGATCACGGCGCCCTGGATCCCCTCGTCCGGAGCCAGGACATTGGTCCCCGCCCCCAGGATGGCCGGGGCCGCCCCCAGCGCCCCGCAGGCCGCCAGAAGAGTCTTCAGCTCCTCCGGATTTTTTGGCAGGGCCAGCGCCTCCGCCGGGCCGCCGATGCGGAAGGAGGTGTACTTGGCCAGAGGCTCGGAAAAGCGAATCTCGATCCCGGGGGCAAGCCGGGAAAATGCCTGCTGAAACGCCGTCATATGATCCTCCCTGGAAGAAAATGGGGCCCGCCGGGCCGGGTGTACAGTTAGAAATAGTATATCACATCTGCCTCCAAGATGCAATTCTTCCCCCATCTTTTTTTCTTCCCCTCTTGAAATCCCCCCGCCGGGGGACTATAATGGAGGCAAGAACCGATCGAAAGGAGCTTCGCTATGAATTACAAACTGATTTGCCTGATTTTGATGGGCCTGATCTTGTGCTATGACCTGTTCGTTCAGTATCTCAGCTACAAGTCCAAGGACAACCCCATCCCCGACAACGTCAAGGACCTGTACGACGGCGAGACCTACGCCAAGTGGAGCGCCTATCACAAGGAGACCTGCCAGGCGGCCATTATCGCCACCTTCTTCAACGACTGTGTGTACATTGCCCTGATCGCTTTCAACGTCATGCCCCTGGTGGCCGTGGGCGGGAACCCGTATTTCGGCATGATGAGCGTTTTGGGCGTCTTCGTGCTGATCGACACCGTTCTGGGCACAATCTTCAGCTACATTTTTAACATGAAGATCGACGAAAAGTACGGCTTCAACAAAATGACTCTGAAAACCTTCTTTGCCGACCAGTTCAAGTCCTTTCTGATCACTTTGGTACTCCTGTTCGCCCTGATGAGCCTGTTTATCCTCATCTACGAGGCCCTGGGCGACTGGATTTTGCTGCTGTTCTCCGGGGTGATGGTGGCGTTCCTCTTCGCCGTCATGTTCCTGGCCCCCATTTTTTCCAAGCTGTTCAACAAATTCACCCCTCTGGAGGAGGGGGAGTTGCGGACCAAGCTCACCGCTCTGCTGGAAAAATACGGTTACCATGTGAAGGAGATCCAGGTCATGGACGCCTCCAAGCGGACCACCAAGGCCAACGCCTATTTTTCCGGCCTGGGAAAAACCAAGACCATCGTGCTGTATGACACCCTGATCGCCGCCATGACGCCGGATGAGATCGTGGCAGTTTTTGCCCACGAGCTGGGCCACGGGCTCCACAAGGATACCCTGAAAAACAGCGTCATCGGCATCGCTCAGATGCTTCTGATCGTGGTCCTGGCCTGGGCCACGGTGCGGACCGAGGCCATCTATCCGGACTTTGGCTTTGCAGGACGGAACTACGGCTTCGCGCTGCTGCTGGTGATGCTGGTGGAGTCCCAGATCGTCATGCCCCTGTTCTCCATCCTGGCCGGGGCAGTGTCCCGGAGGGCTGAGTATCGGGCCGACGCCCAGGCGGTCCAGGAGGGCTATGGCGAGGCCCTGATCTCGGGGCTGAAAAAGCTGTCCAAGGAAAATCTGGCGGACCTGGCCCCCTCCAAGTGGGAGGTCCTTTTGACCTACGACCACCCGCCCCTGAGCCAGCGGATCGCCGCCATCGA
This sequence comes from uncultured Oscillospiraceae bacterium, assembly GCA_947600025.1. Taxonomy (GTDB): domain Bacteria; phylum Bacillota; class Clostridia; order Oscillospirales; family Oscillospiraceae; genus Faecousia. The sequence continues at coordinate 32,502 of CANQFY010000011.1, read as the reverse complement.
AAAGGAAATGAAAAAATAAACATTGCCGCCGGACCCAACGGGTCCGGCGGCACAGCTTATTTCCTTCGAATTGGGTGGCGGATCACGGTTTTCCACCGCTCCGGGGGCAGCTTTCGCACATCGGAGAGGTAGATCTCATGGTGGAGACGGGTGGGGGAAAAGTCGTTTTCATAGCCCCACTCCCGGAGAAACTCATCCATTTTCGCCACGCTTTCCGGCTCCCGGTCAAAGGGGCCCACATGGAGCATTTGGACACATAGACCTTCCTCCAGGGACAGAAATTCCACCGGAGAAAAGTCCTGCTTTTTCTTCCGCTCCGCATCATTCCGGGCCCAGTTAAGGTCCTGCTCCGTCACGAAGTCCGGCAGACGGATCACCGAGATCCAGTGAAATTCTTCCTTTCGCCGGTAGTCGAAGCCCTCAAGACCCTCCTGCCACCAGAAGCCCTCCAGCGGCGGCACCACGAAGTCGAAATACCCCTCGATCCGGTGGTCCCCCAGCTTGCTCATCTTAATGGTGTAGGCAACGCCGTATAGGAGGCCGATAGAGGCCTTGTACGCCCCGCCCTCCTCGTTGGGGTCCCCGGCGCCACGGACCGCCAAATAGTTCATCCGGGGCACTGTCACCAGCTCCGGCTTGGCCTTGGGCAGGTAAAACTCCCGGTACTCTTTCTTGAAATCAAAGGCCATGGCGCCCTCCTAGAGAATCGTGACGTAGGTAGACAGGTTTCGCTTCAAGCGCTGAGCGGCCTGGACCGATTGGTTTACATAATCTTCTGGATCCTCTCCCTGCTTCCAAGCGGCAGTGACGGATTCCCCGGCGCAGACCACCGCGCCGTGGCCGAAGCGGTCGAAGGCTGCGGCACATTTCTTTGCGTTGGCGGCGGGGGCGTCGCAGCCGTCCACCAGCAGAAACAGCCGGTTATAACGGCTCCGCAGGGTTTTCAGGGCGCTCTCCGCCGGAGCCCCGACCACGGCCCCCACCTGGGAATAGCCGCAGCTTCCGAAAATGCCCTGCCCGTGGCGGTCCGCCAGCTCCGCCGCCGCCTGGTGGACCAGGCGGGTGCCGGTCAGCAGATCCTGCAGCTCGGACGCGGAGCGGTTAGCGCCCCGAATCATCAGAAACAAGGTCTTATCCTGGCGGCAGTCCGGCAGGAAGGGCCGGATCACGTCGCTGCCCAAGTAGGGCGACAGCACCAGGCCGTCCCAGTCCCAGTCCTTCAGCGCCTGGGCGGCGCCGGCGGCATCCTGAGGGGTCAGTAGCTCCGGGGCGTCCAGGACGATGTAATAACCCAGCTCCCGGGCGCGGGTCAGGCACTTTTTCAGCTCCTCCAAGCCCGTCGTCCCCAGCAGGGCAAAGCCCCCGAAGGAAAATCGGACGGCGGGGACCAAATCGGTCAGGCCGGTGAGTAGCTCCCGGCAGAGGTTTCCGTAGCCCTCGGACAGCGGAAGCGCCGCCAGCGGTGGGGGCAGCTGATCCGCCCCCGGGGAAAAGCGGATCATGGTGGGACTTTTCAGTTTGCGGATTTTCTCCTGCAGGCGGTCGATGGACATGGCGTTGTCCCCCTCTAAAAGAATATCAGATGCCCATTTCCGCCTTGACCTGGCGGAAGGCCTCGATGGCCCGGTCTAAGTCGGCCTTTTCATGGCCGGCGGAGATCTGAGTGCGGATCCGGGCCTTGCCCTGGGGCACCACGGGATAGGAGAAACCAACCACATAGACGCCCTTTTCCAGCATCCGGGAAGCGAACTCCGCCGCCACCTTGGCGTCGTAGAGCATCACCACCACGATGGGGTGGCTGCCGGGAAGCACGTCGAAGCCCAGCTTTTCCAGCTTTTCCCGGAAATAGGCGGTGTTGGCGTGGACCTTGTCCCGCAGCTCCGTGGAGGACGTGAGCAGCTCGATGGTCTTTAAGGACGCGGCGCAGATGGCCGGGGCCAGGGTGTTGGAGAACAGGTAGGGGCGGCTGCGCTGCCGCAGCAGGGCCACGATCTCCTTGCTCGCCGCCGTATAGCCGCCGGAGGCGCCGCCCAGGGCCTTGCCGAAGGTGCCGGTGAGGATGTCCACCCGGCCCTGGACTCCGCAAAATTCCGGGGTGCCCCGGCCGGTGTCGCCCATGAAGCCCACGGCGTGGCTGTCGTCCACCATCACCAGGGCGTCAAATTTCTCCGCCAGGTCGCAAATTCCGGGCAGATTGGCGATGTAGCCGTCCATGGAGAACACGCCGTCGGTGGCGATGAGCTTGACCTTGCACCCCGCCGCCTGAGCGGCCTCCAGCTGAGCCCTTAGGTCTTCCATATTGTTGTTTTTATAGCGAAACCGCTTGGCTTTGCACAGCCGCACACCGTCGATAATGGAGGCGTGGTTCAGCTCGTCGGAGATCACCGCGTCCTCCGGCCCCAGCAGGGTCTCGAACAGGCCGCCGTTGGCGTCAAAGCAGGAGGAGTAGAGAATGGCGTCCTCCATGCCCAGAAATTCCGCCAGCTTCCCCTCCAGCTCCTTGTGGATGGCCTGGGTGCCGCAGATAAACCGGACGGAACTGAGGCCGAAGCCCCAGGTATCGTAGCTGTCCTTCGCCGCCTGGATGAGGGCGGGGTGGTTGGAAAGGCCCAGGTAGTTATTGGCGCACAGATTCACCACGCCCTGGGCGGCGGTGGTGTCGATGGCGGAGCGCTGGGGAGTGGTGATGATTCGCTCGTCCTTCCAGGTGCCGGCCTGGCGGATGGAGTCCAACTCCCGGCGGTATTTTTCAAGGGCAGATTTCATGGTAGCCTCCTTATGTTGTCCAGTCTAAAATCACTTTTCCCGATTCGCCGCTGTTCATGGCGGCAAATCCCTTCTCAAATTCCCGGTAGGAAAACCGGTGGGTGATCACCGGGGTCAGGTCCAGACCGCCCTGGACCATGTAGGACATCTGGTGCCAGTTGTCCATCCGGCGGCCGTAGATGCCCTGGAGAGTCAGGCCCTTGGTGATGACCCGGTTCATATCCAGAGCCACCGGCTTGTTGGAGATGCCCAGCAGGGAAATTTTTCCGCCGTTGCGCATGACGCCGATCATCTGCTGGAGGCCCGCGCCGCTGCCGGACATCTCCAGGCCAATGTCAAAGCCCTCCACCAGGCCCTGCTTGCCCATGATCTCCGTTAGCTCCTCCCGGCCCACGTTCACCGCCGCGTCCACGCCCATTTTCCTGGCCAACTCCAGGCGGTAGTCGTTGAGGTCCGTGATGACCACCCGCCGGGCCCCGGCGTATTTGCAGATCCCGGCGGCGATCATGCCGATGGGCCCCGCCCCGGTGATCAGCACATCCTCCCCCACCAGGTTCCACATCAGAGCGGTGTGGGTGGCGTTGCCGAAGGCGTCGAAAAAGGCCACCACATCCTCCGGCAGGCTGTCCTCAATGGGGATCACGTTCCCCTGGGGGATACACAGGTACTCGGCAAAGGCGCCGTCCCGGTCCACCCCCACGCTGGTGGTATTTTTGCACCACTGAATATCGCCGTTGTGGCAGTTGCGGCAGCGGCCGCAGGTGATGTGGCCCTCTCCGCTGACCCGCTGGCCCACAGTCAGGCCCGTGACGCCGGCGCCCAGCGCCGCCACCTCCCCCACATACTCATGGCCGATGACCATGGGGGGCTTGATATGCTCCCGAGCCCAGGGATCCCAGTTGTAGATGTGGACATCGGTGCCGCAAATGGCGGTTTTCCGAATCCGAATCAGCACTTCGCCCGGCCCGGGCATGGGTATGGGTACCTGGCGCAGCTCCAGCCCCGGTCCGGCCGTGGGTTTTACCAACGCATCCATAAATCCTTTCATAGCAGCCTCCTTGTGCAAAACGGCCAGGGACAGCCGATTTTGCCCCCGGCTTATTGTTAGAATATCACATCGTGGGGAAAAATGCAAGAGGGCGCTGGGGGAAATTGGGAATTGGATATTGACTTAAAGGGGGGATTGTGGTAAAATGCTTCCAGAATCGAAACATAGGAGGATCGACCCATGGAACATATCAAGACCCTTGAGACCCGGGACCTGTGCAAGAGCGCCGAGAACGGCGGCTGCGGCGAATGCCAGACCTCCTGCCAGTCCGCCTGCAAGACCAGCTGCGGCATCGCCAACCAGCAGTGCGAAAATTCCGAGGAGTAAGGACCGCCCCATAAAATGCCGCCCCCGGGCGGCATTTTTCATGACCGCGACGAGAGAAAGGACAAGCTATGATCCATCAATACCGCATGGGCGGGCTGAACATCGTGCTGGACACCTGCTCCGGCAGCATCCATCTGGTAGATGACGAAACCTATGAGCTGATCTCCCTTTTTGAAGCCGTCCCCCGGGGGGAGGCGGTGGCCCAGATCGCCGAACAATTCTCCCTACCCGCCCAGGAGGTGGAGGAGATCTACGACGCCCTTCTTTCCCTGAAAGAGGCCGGGAAGCTCTTCACCCCCGACCGCTTTGCCCCCATGGCGGGGACGCTGAAGGCCAAGACCGGCGGGGTCGTGAAAGCCCTGTGCCTCCATGTGGCCCACAGCTGCAACCTCAACTGCTCCTACTGCTTCGCCAGCCAAGGAAAGTACCACGGGGAGCGGGCCCTGATGTCCTTCGAGGTGGGAAAGCAATCCCTGGAATTTCTCATCGCCCACTCCGGCAGCCGGAAAAATCTGGAGGTGGACTTCTTCGGCGGGGAGCCGCTGATGAATTTCGGCGTGGTGAAGGAGCTGGTGGCCTACGCCCGGCGGCGGGAACAGGAGACCGGAAAGCGCTTCCGCTTCACTCTCACCACCAACGGGATGCTTATCGACGATGAGGTCATTGACTTTGCCAACCGGGAAATGCACAATGTAGTGCTGAGTCTGGACGGGCGGAAGGATGTCCACGACCGGTTCCGGGTGGACTACGCCGGGAAGGGCTCCTGGGAGCGGATCGTCCCCAAGTTCCAGAAGCTGGTGGCCGCGAGGGGCAATAAGAGTTACTATATGCGGGGCACCTTCACCCACCAGAACCCGGATTTTCTAAAAGACATCCAGACCATGCTGGACCTGGGCTTTACCGAGCTGAGCATGGAGCCGGTGGTCTGCGCCCCCGGCGACCCCATGGCCCTGACGGAGGCGGATCTGCCCATCGTCTTACAGCAATACGAGGACCTGGCGGCGCTGATGCTCCAGCGGCGGCGGGAGGGGCGGCCTTTCACCTTCTACCACTACATGATCGACCTGAAGGGCGGGCCCTGCATCTATAAGCGCATCTCCGGCTGCGGATCCGGCACGGAGTACCTGGCCGTCACCCCCTGGGGGGACCTATACCCCTGCCACCAATTTGTGGGGGAGGAGCGGTTCCGTCTGGGAGATATTTGGAACGGCGTCACCAATACCGCCGTCCAGTCGGAATTTGCCGCCTGCAACGTCTACGCCCGCCCGGAGTGCGCCGACTGCTGGGCCAAGCTCTACTGCGCCGGCGGCTGCGCCGCCAACGCCTATCACTTTTCCGGGAAAATTCAAGGCATCTACCCCTACGGCTGTGAGCTGTTCAAGAAACGAATGGAGTGCGCCATCTATTTGGAGGCGGCCAAGGCCGTGGAGGGGAAATGAGTCTAACGCCTCTTTCGGACTTCGTGGCGAAATACGCCGGGGCCGCGCCCCTGCGGCTCCACGTGCCCGGACACAAGGGCGCGGTTACGCTGGGTCCCGAGGCTCTAGACATCACGGAAATTCCCGGGGCGGATGTGCTGTACCACGCCCAGGGGATTCTGGCGGAGAGTCAGGCCATTGCCGCCGCCCTCTTTGGAGCGGGACAGGCGGTGTATTCCACCGAGGGGTCCAGCCTGTGTATCCGGGCCATGGGGTATCTGGCCCTGCAATACGCCCGGGAGACCGGGAAAAGGCCCCGGGTTTTAGCTGGGCGGAACGCCCATAAGAGCTTCCTTTCCGCCGCCGCCCTGCTGGATCTGGAGGTGGACTGGCTCTATGGGGAGAATCTACTCTCCTGCGCCGTTACGGCGGAGGAGCTGGCGGAGGCGCTGGAAAGAAATCCGGCGGCGGCGGTCTATCTGACCAGCCCGGACTATTTGGGAAATCAGATAGACCTGCGGCCCCTGGCCCGGGTCTGCCATGACCGGGGCGCCCTGCTGCTGGTGGACAACGCCCACGGGGCCTACCTCCGGTTTTTGCCGGAAAACCGGCATCCCCTGGCTCTGGGGGCAGACCTTTGCTGCGACTCGGCCCACAAGACCCTGCCGGTACTCACCGGCGGGGCGTATCTGCATCTCTCCCCCACCCTGCCGGAATGGCTGGCGGCTCAGGCGGAGCGGGCCATGGCGATGTTTGCCACCACCAGCCCATCCTATCTCATTTTGCAGTCTCTGGACCGGGCCAACGCCTACCTATCCGGGGACTACCCCACCCGTCTGGCGGCCTTTGCCGCCGCCCTAGACGCCGCCAAAGGGTCGCTGGCCCGGGCCGGCTTCCCGCTGGTGGGCGGAGAACCCATGAAGCTGACCCTGGCTCCCCAGAACTATGGCTACACTGGGGAAGATCTGGGGGCGCTCCTGGCCGGGCAGGGCATCGTCTGCGAACTGGCGGATAAAGAACATCTTGTGATGATGTTCACCCCGGAGGTGGGGCCGCGGGGCCTGGAGCGGGCCGTCGCGGCTCTAAAAGCGGTCCCCAGGCGGGAGCCGGTGCGGGAACCTCCCCCGCCCCTTGGGCGGCCGGAGAAGGTCTGTTCCCTGCGGGAGGCGCTGCTCTCCCCCACCCAGGAGCTGCCCCTGGAAGCCTGCCTTGGGCGGGTATTGGGCCAGCTGGCGGCGGCCTGCCCGCCGGCGGTGCTGCCCGCCGTACCTGGAGAGCGGCTGGACCGGGAGACCCTCGCCTGCTTCCGCTACTATGGGATTGAAACCTGTCATGTTATTAAGGAAAATAATGTTAACCTATGAAATTTACCGCCTCTCCGATCATCCCGCCGAAAAGGAACGGATGGCCCGGTGGTTCCACGAAAAATGGGGCATCCCCTTGGATGCCTACCTGGAGAGCATGGATGCGTGTCTTCACTGTCCCGGCCCCGTGCCGGAGTGGTACGTCGCCCGGGAGGGGCAGCGGTTCATCGGCGGCCTGGGGATCATAGAAAACGACTTTCACCCCCGGCGCGATCTGAGCCCCAACGTCTGCGCGGTCTATGTGGAGCCGGACCGGCGATGCCAAGGGGTGGCCGGGGCACTGCTGAAATTTGCATGCGCCGACATGGCCCACCGCGGAATTAACACGCTGTACCTACTCACTGACCACGATTCGTTCTACGAACGGTACGGCTGGCGTTATCTCTGTCCCGTTCGAGGCGACGGGGAGGAATCCGACAGCCGGATGTATCTGCATACGATGGACGTAGAATCCATCTGAACAGCAAATGGCCTGGCCGCAAAAGCGCGTGAGTCATTAGGAAACATTCACCAATACCTGGCAGGCCATCGGGACGGTCAACAGCGAAATTGATCCCATGGCCATGGTGCTGACGACCATGTGCAACATTAAGATGGCGTACTTTTTCAAATATCTGAAGGCAGCCCAGGGCCAGAAAGAATGATAAATGCCAGCGCAGGCTCATCACCGCACTGCGTGACGATTGTGTTTGTCGAACTGGATCTCGTCGCGTTCCACGAACCTTCTGATCCGCGTCCAGAGCTTGTGTTCCGCGGTCAGCAGATACAGCGCCGCCATGAGGGCCCTGTCCTTTTGATTGAGGCCCTTGATTGCCTCGGAAAATACGACGCGGTGTTTTTCGTTTCGGTACTCTATAAGTTCTACTTCCTTTCCTAGAAAATAAAAAAAGAGCCGACCGTTTGAATCAAACGATTGGCTCTGAAAAAACGAAAAGCAGGCGGGATTCTTCCTGCCTGCTGATCTTGACTTTTGGGGTATTCCACCCACCACGAGGGTTCAAGTCTACAAAAAGCGGAAGGCGTGTGGGTTTTTGCACGAAATTATGACCTTTTTTGCAATGATAGTTGACGGCGGTGCGTTTATCGGCTATACTTAGAGGGCGGACATATCCTCTAAGGAGTCCACCGTAGGTGGAAGTTTCGCGCTCTATGCAAAAAATATGGCAGGAAGTTTTTTATGAAACGTAAGTATCTCAAGCGTCTTTTGGCGCTGCTGCTGTGCGCGGTCCTGGTGCTGCCCATGCTGATTAGCGGGGTCAGCGCTGCTGACGCCCAGGAGCCCCACATCCACACGGAAGACTGTGAACACGAAGAAACCCCCCCGGCTCCCGTCGAGGAGCCGACAGAGGCGCCCAGTTCCCCTGTCGATGCTGACGCCCCCATCAATGCCCCGGTCGCTCTCATCATGGAGGCGCCTGGGCCCAAGGCCGCCGCGCCGGAGATTACGGTCAATGGGAAGCTGAATAGCAGTGGCTTCTATTGCTATGCTCCCATGGTCACCGTCACTGGCGCGACCACGATCACCGTGACTGTGGATGGAGACGTAAATACGATCTCCAGCGATGGCAGTCTCGTGGACCTGACCAGCTATCTTCCCCCAATTGCGGATACCGCAAAGTTCCCCGTGGTGTCGATCGTGGCGGAGGGAGATGGCGGTACGGCGAATGCCGGCTTCCGAATGGGCCATACCAGGGGAGCGGTGGAAACGGTAATTATACCGCCGACGTGTACGAAGTATGGCGAAGAGCAGACAGTTTTTCACTGCGCGGATTGTGAAGACGGAATTTTCATGATCGTGGGCCATGCAATGAAGCCCCTGGGCCACAATTACATCGAGGGCACCGTCTGCGGCAGCACGGAGAAAGTTAGGTACTGCTCCGTCTGCGGCTGGCGGAAAGATGGCACGGGCTATGTAGGAGATAACGGCGGTCATGTATGGGAACGGGTCGAAAAGGCCGCCACCTGTACAGAAGACGGTTATTCCTACGACCAGTGCAGCAAATGCGGCGCGGTGAAGGACCGGAAGGACACCTCCAAGCTGGGCCACGCCTGGTCGGATTGGGAGACGGTATCTGTGGGCGACTGCTCCAAGCCCGGCTCCAAGACGATCAAGAGACGTTACTGCACCCGCTGCGGCGCCCAGAGCGCGGACTGGGAGCTCCCCGCAACCCACACCTATGAGGGTCCCCGCTCCCTGACGCAGGAGGAGTGCGACCGCTATAACCGTGACCATCCGGGTGCCAATCTCAAGCCCGCCACCTGCACCGAGGGCGGCGCCTACGGCAAGGTCTGCGCCAATTGCGGGACCGCGATCGACGTGTACCCGAACGGCCCCGCTCTGGGTCACACCTATGTGAACGACGACTTCGACTGCACTACCCCCGAGGTCTGCACCGTCTGCGGCGCGACTCGGGCCGCTCAGGCGAGTCATAACCTAAGCTGGGTGAAGGACGAAAACGGCCATTCTGCCTACTGCACCAATGAAGGCTGCAAGTACCAGTCCGAGCGGGAAGATCATGTCTATCCCAAGAACTATCTCTGCAACCGGATCGATTATTGCGAGCTCTGCGGATATACCCTCGGAGGAAATAAAGACCATAACTACGCGACCGATTATGCTTCGGACGGGACCTATCACTACCGACCGTGCCAGAACCCCCACTGCACCAGCTACATTGATAAGGAAAAGCATGAAACCAATAACGATCACGACTGTACAACGGCGGATAAGTGCACGGTGTGCGGTTTGACTGTCCGAGAGGCTGAGCCAAGCCACAACCTCACAATCAAGTCCAATTCCGCTGGCCACAATTACAAGTGCACCAACTCGGGCTGCGAGTACACAACGACCTTCGAGGACCACGTCTATACAGAGCATCTGGCGCATTTCAACTGCCAGGAGCCCATTTACTGCGACATCTGCGGCTGGAAGGGCAACGCCCCTGTGAGGGAGCACAAGCTGGCAGACGGCTACGAGTATGACGCCACCGGCCACTGGAAGCGCTGCACCAACAGGACCGTTCTGGGAGGCAGCCCCACCCAGTGTACCTACACCACCCCCGTGACCCCCCACACCATCACCCCGGGCACCTGCGTCGCCAAGGCCAACTGCGCCGTCTGCGGCTGGGAGGGCGAAATCGACCCCGATAACCATGTGCACACCCAGCTCCAGAACCAAAAGCCCGCCACCGAGACGGAGGACGGCTACACCGGCGACCTGTACTGCAACGACTGCAAGAAGGTCGTGAAGAAGGGCGCCGTCATTCCCAAGCTCACCGCCCCCTGCGACCATGACTACAAGCTGACCAGCGATGCCGTCAACTGCTGGATGGAATGTGCCAAGTGCCACGACATTAAGGATCAGCAGGCCCACGACATGGCGCAGGCTTTTAACTCCGATGGCCATTACGAGGAATGTGCCCGCTGCCACTACAAGACTCCCCTCATCGCCCACACCCCGGATCAGGACGACGGCAACTGCCTGACGGAGAAGAAGTGTACAGAATGTGGCTATGTGCTGGAGGAAAAGAAACCCTCCCATAACTTTGACGGCGCCTACTTCTCCAGCCCCGCGGGCCATTGGCGCCAGTGCCAGAACGAGGGCTGCACCTCCATCGACTTTGTCAAGCCCCACACCCCGGGCGAGGACGACGGCGACTGCACCACCGCCGTGCTGTGCACCGTCTGCGGCTATCCCACTACCCCGGGCCAGACACACGTGCCCACGGAGGAGTGGATCGTCGGCCCCACCACCCATTATCACGACTGCCAGAATGATGGCTGCACCCAGCGGGTGGACGAAGCGCCCCACCACTATGTGAATGGCGTCTGCACCGTCTGCGGCGCGGCAGGTAGCCTACCACCCCTCCCCGACATCCCGACGCCCACGAATCCCTCCACGTCTCCCACCACGAAGCCGGACTCCACCACCGAGCCCTCCGGCCCGGCCCAGACCGGCGACAGCGCCCCCGTACTGTCCCTGCTGGCGCTGCTGGCCCTCTCCGGCGCGGCGATCCCGCTGCTCCTGGCGAAGGCCAAGCGAAAGAAGTAAAACCACACCATTCTCTGGGGGCCAGGCCGCAGCCTGGCCCCCTTTTTTAGCCGGTTATGGCAGAGTTGGATAAAACCTCGGCGCTTTTTCATGGGGGTCATTCATCCGCACGGCGCAGAATACGTTTGAGAAATCGTCGAAAATTGTGGACGCCATTCCTTTCCTAGAAAAAAAGAGCCGACCGTTTGAATCAAACGATTGGCTCTGAAAAAACGAAAAGTCGTCGCGAATGATACAGAGTCCGCGACGACGGTGGCAGGGGCACAAGGACTTGTTTCCATTTTCTCCCCGGTGGGGAGAAAATGATGGATCGGCCCGGTCAAGCCCGGGCCGGCGACAGTCCACCGGACTGTCGCATTTCATCTTTCAAGTCCTTGTGCCCCTGCCAAGAATACGCCCCCCGGCTGTGCCGGGGGGCGTATTCTTGGCAGGGGCACAAGGACTTGAACCCTGAGCCTACGGTTTTGGAGACCGCCGCTCTACCAATTGAGCTATACCCCTATCTATTCTTCTATATAAAAGGACGTGCCTGAACACTCTGGTGGGCCTTCAGGGATTCGAACCCGGGACGATCCGGTTATGAGCCGGAGGCTCTGACCAACTGAGCTAAAGGCCCGGAAAATTGCCGGACGGAACCGGGCAAGTTGTATTGTACCATTCTTTCCTCCGGCTGTCAAGAAAAAACTTTCGGTTCCTCCATTTTTTCGGAAAAGTAGGCACAGCCCCTGAGCCGGGCTCCTCTTAATAAGGAACCCGGTCCTCCTCTCTCACCTGGGTGATGGTTCCGCCCCCCACCACCAGATCCCCCTGGTAGAGCACCACCGCCTGGCCGGGCGTGATGGCCCGCTGAGGCTGGTCAAACACCACCCGGACCCGCCCATCCGCCATGGGGTAGGCGGTAGCAGGCTGCTGGGCCTGACGATAGCGGGTCTTGGCCTCCACCCGGAGGGGCTCCCGCAGGCTGTCGAAGAGGAACCAATTCCAGTCCTCCCCCACCAGCTCCCGGCGGTACAGCGCCGCCTCCGGCCCCACGGTGACGGTATTGGCCGCCATGTCCTTGGCACAGACATACACCGGCGTCCCCATGGCCAGGCCCAGGCCCTTCCGCTGGCCCAAAGTATAGGCCACCGCACCTCGATGCCGGCCTAGAACCTGGCCGTTTTGGTCCAAAAAATCTCCCTGGGGATAGGATTTCCCCATATATCGCTCCAAAAAGGCCACATAGTCCCCGTCCGGCACAAAGCAGATGTCCTGGCTGTCCCGCTTTTGGGCATTGACAAACCCCTGCTCCCGGGCGATGGCCCGGGTCTGTTCCTTGGTCAGCTCCCCCAGAGGGAACCGGAGCTTCGCCAGGACCTCCTGGGTCAGCATGGCAAGGACATAGCTCTGATCCTTCCCGGAATCCACCGCTTTATATAATAGGTGTCGGTCCCCCTCCCGGCGGATTCGGGCATAGTGGCCCGTGACCAGGATCTGGCAGCCCAGGATCTCCGCCCGGTGGAGTAGCGCGCCGAATTTCAGATAGCGGTTGCAGTCGATGCAGGGATTGGGAGTCCGGCCTTCCTCGTAGCAGCGGGCGAATTTATCCATGACCTCTCGGCGGAAGGTCTGCTGCTCGTTAAACACATAGTAAGGCATCCCCAACCGGAAGGCCACCGACCGGGCGTCCTCCACATCCTCCAGAGAGCAGCAGGTACTCTCCATGGGAAGGCCCAGCTCCTGATTGTCATACAGCCGCAGGGTCGCCCCGACGCACCGGTAGCCCGCCCAGCATGTGAGATAGGCGGCAACGGAGCTGTCCACCCCGCCGCTCATGGCGATAAGCGCCTTTTTTTCCGCCATGTCCCCACCTCCCACTTTGGCGTTTTCCGGTATTTTATCACAATTTTATGAAAAACGCAACCGGGAGCCTGATGAATGAAAAATGTAACTTATTTGTTAATTTGATATGGAAACCAGGAATTTATCTTCCTAAATAATGGAAATATTTCCTGTTTTTTCCAGTGAATCCAATCTTTTTTTCGAAAAATAAGTAACAAAGTGTAATTTTTTCGTGAAACAGGGGTTGCATTTTACAGTAAACTTTGCTATAATACGGGAAAACCACGAAAGTGAGGAAATTCACCGCATGAAACGACGAATCGTGTGCATCGCGCTGTCGATGATCCTTCTGATCGGCATGTTGACCTTCCCGGTTCATGCCGAATCTAATATGGTCACCAGCGATGAGTGTGTCGCGCTGCTTAAGGAGATGGAAGGCTTCTGCGCCAAGCCCTACTGGGACGTGAGCCAGTACTCCATCGGCTACGGCTCCGGCATCAGCAACGAGGATGCCGAGCGGCTCATGGAAACCGGCATCACCGAGGCCGAGGCGGAATACCTCCTGCGGGCCTATCTGTCCAGCTTTGAGGGCTCCCTGAACAAATTTATCGATGCCTGCGGCCTGAATCTGACACAGAATCAGTTCGATGCTCTGCTGCTGTTTACCTACAACGTGGGCGATGGCTGGACGAACCTGAACGGCGTGGGCAACTTCCGGGACGCCATCCGCAACGGCACCACCGGCAACGAGCTGCTCTTTCGGATCACCCAGTGGTGCAACGCCGGCGGCGTGGTCATGGACACCCTGGTGGAGCGACGGCTGAAGGAAGCAAATATGTACTTAAACGGGGTTTACTCCAACGTCATGCCCCAGCAGTATTCCTACGTCCGCTACAATCCCTGCGGCGGCACCACCGACGCCCCGGTGCAGGGCTTTGAAGTGGGCACCGGCGCGGTCCCCATGGCGGAGGCCACTTACATCGCCGAAGAAAACGGCGTCATGGTGGAATACACCTTCGAGGGCTGGTACACCTCCCGGCTGGGCGGCACCCAGGTCACCGAGCTTGGAGAGAATCAGCGGCGCGCTACCCTTTACGCCCATTGGAGCGTGGACGGCACCGAGGTTGACACCACCGAGCAGATCCCAGACGGCAACGCCATCGAAGCTGTGGAGGTGGTAGTGGACGCCGACTGGGTCAATCTGCGGGAGGGCCCGGGCCTGGACTACGGCATTGTCGGCCGGGCTTATGACGGCGAAAAGCTGACCATTACCGCCACCCACAAGGCCGACGGCTATCAGTGGGGTAAATTTGACCGGGGCTGGATCGCCCTGTGCTACACCAATTTTGACCAAGTGTTTAACGCCTCCGTAGGCACAAATCCCCAGAATCCGGACGATCCCGACCCCAACACCTCCGAACCCTCCACGCCGGCACCCGCCCAGGGCGTCATGGGCACCGTCACCGCCGAAAGCGGGCTGTGCATCCGCTCCGCGCCCGGCACCGGCAGCGCCGTTGTGGGCTACCTGAGCAACCGGGAACGGGTGGAGGTGACCGGCCAACAGTCCGCCGGCGGCACCCTCTGGGGAAAAATCGCCCAGGGCTGGATCTGCCTGGACTATGTGAAGCTGGACGGTCCCCTGCCCTCCCAGGAGGAGCCTAAGCCCACGGAGCCCCCGGCAACGGATCCCACGGATCCTTCGACATCGGATCCCACGGATCCTTCGACATCGGTTCCCACCGATCCTCCGGCATCCGATCCCACCGATCCTCCAGCCACTACGGAACCCACCGATCCCTCGGAGGAGACGAAGCCCTCCGAATCCACTCAGCCGCCGGAAGAAACCAAGCCCGCCGATCCCCCGGAAACGCCCAAAACCGTCAAGGGCACCGTGATTGCCGATGAACTGCTGATCCGCAGCGGTCCCAGCACCGGCTATTCCATTCTGGGTTCCCTGTTCTACGGGGACCGGGTGGAAATTCTGGAACAGCAGACCACAGGCAGCATGGTCTGGGGCAAGATCGACAAGGGCTGGATCAGCCTGACCTATGTGCGGCAGGATGCCGCCCAGACCGGCGGCAGCTCCACCGGCGAGACGAGTCCCGCACCCTCCGCTGTCACCGGCACCGTGGTGAACGCCGGAAGTCTGCGGATCCGCAGCGGCCCCGGCACCAATTACTCCATCCTAGGCTACCTCTCCGACGGCGAGAAGGTCACCGTCACCGAGCAGAAGACCATGGGCAGCATGATCTGGGGCAAGATCGACAAGGGTTGGATCAGCCTGGACTATGTGAAGCTGGACGCCGCCTCCGCCTCCCAGAGTCCCGCCGCTCAGACTGGCACCGTCAAGGTCAGCGACTATCTGAACGTCCGTAGCGGCCCCGGCACCAGCTACTCCATTCTGACCTATCTGAATCCCGGCGCCAAGGTCACCATCACCGAGACCCGCACCGTGGGTGCCACCGTCTGGGGCAAGACAGAGAAGGGCTGGGTCAGCATGGACTATATCCAGCTGGACGCCGCTTCCGGCTCCGGCGGAGATCAAACCTCCGAAGACCAGCCCACCGATTCCACCCAGCCCTCCGGTGAGGACGACGAAACGGACAGCACCCAGCCCGCAGTTTCCCAGACCATCACCGGCACGGTTACCGCCGACGCCCTCCATGTTCGGAAGGCCCCCGGCATTGGCAACGCCATCGTCGGTTATCTGTACTATGGCACCAAGGTGGAGGTGCTGGAAACCACCGAGGTGGACGGAGTAAAGTGGGGCCGGATCACCACCGGCTGGATCTGCATGGACTATGTGAAATAAGTTGGAACCCCGCCGGATCCCGGCGGGGTTCTGCTATTAAGGAAACGGTTGCATTTTCCTTCGACCTGTGCCATAATATAGGTATTCTAAAGGACTCGGGAGGGAGCGGCGTGGCAAATTACGCAAATACCAGTCTCTACACGCCTCAGGAGATCGCCCTCTGGACCCGGCTGGAGGCGCTGGCGGGGACGGAGTTGGTTACCGCCAAAGGGTTGCATTTTCGCTTCACCCTGCGGGGCAACGAGCTGTTCGTGGATCGGAAGGAAAAATCCATCACCCGCTCCACCGTCAACCAGGCCTACCGCAAAGCGGTCGAATTGTCCGGAGCCGTGCCGGGGCCCAAAACCCTGGGGACGTTTGGGGCCAGCTACCTCTACCCCATTTTTCAGCGGCTGGGTATTATCGATGGGGGACTGTTTTCTTCCGGGAAAGGAGCGGACGACCATTGCGGGGACTGATCTTAGAGGGCGGCGCCATGCGGGGGATGTTCACCTGCGGCGCGCTGGATGTGTTTATGGAGCAGGGCATCGTCTTTGACGGCCTGATCGGTGTCTCCGCGGGAGCGGTGTTCGGCTGCAACTATAAATCCCGCCAGCCCGGCCGGGCCCTGCGGTACAACAAGCGGTACTGCGCCGACAAACGGTACTGCAGCTTCGACTCCCTGCTGCGCACGGGAGACCTGTACAATGTCGAATTTTGCTACCACACCCTGCCCACGGAGCTGGACGTGTTCGACACGGCGGCCTTCCGGGAAAATCCCATGGCCTTTTACGTCACCTGCACCGACGTGACCACCGGCAAGCCTGTGTACCATCGGTGCGACAGCGGAGACCGGGAGGATATTCTCTGGATGCGGGCCTCCGCTTCCATGCCCCTGGTGTCTCGGGTGGTGGAAATTGGGGAGGAAAAGCTCCTGGACGGGGGCATCGCCGACTCGGTGCCCCTGGAGTACATGGAGTCCCTGGGCTATCGTGGAAACGTGGTCATCCTGACCCAGCCTCTGGACTATGTGAAAAAGCCCAACAATCTGGTTCCCCTGGCCCGGATGCTGCTGAAAGGCTACCCAAAAATGGTGGAGGCCATGGCGGATCGGCACCTGCGGTACAATCAGACCACCGCCGCCATCCGGGAGAAGGAGCAAAAGGGGGAGGTTTTTGTCCTCCGGCCGCCGGAGGCGCTGCGCATCGGCAGCATGGAGAAAAAGCCGGAGGAACTGGAGCGGGTGTACCAGATCGGACGAAATACCGCCCTGGACCGTCTGCCCGCGCTGGAAACATATCTGAAGGAGGCGGCAAAATGAGCCGGGTTTACAACCATCCCTCGGCGGAGTTAGGCCGCTGCGTGGGCCACACCGGCCCGGACGGGCAGATCTACGACCATCCCACCGCCGAGGCCGGTCACTGCGTGGGCCGTGTGGCCGGCGACGGGCAGATCTATGGACCCGGGGAAGCGGCAAGCATCGGCTATGTGACCGCCGATGGCAAAATCTACCGTTCCGACGGGGCGTCCGGCTGCGTGGGCCGGGTCGCCGCCGACGGCAGGATCTATAATGGCCCTGACGAAAAAGCGGAGCGCTGCGTGGGCCATGTGGAGGCCGGATGCCCCCTGCACCACGCCGGCGGCGGAGCCATGCTGCTGCTTCTGAAAAATTCCGGCGGGGCAAAACAGGAACCGCCGGAGCGGCCCTGGCAGGAGTCCGCTTCCGGCGGCGAGGTCCCACAGAGCAACCCCAATCTCTATGGCAAGCTGTGGGCGCTGGTGGGAATTCTGCTGGTCATCAGCCTGGTGGGGACCCTGCTGCGGATGGCCCCGATATTGCTGCTGCTGATCGTGGGATGCGCCGCTCTGTTTGCCAGCCGAAAATACAAGGGGTACTGCGATCAGGGAATCCCGGACCCCCAGACCGTGGAGCAAGCAAAGCAGGACGCCCGCTCCTGGGCCCTGGCGGGGACGGGAATCGCCCTGGCCGCCAGCGTGCTGGCCATTATCCTGATGGGCTCCTGGCAGACGCTGTTCCTGCTGCTCCTGCCGCTGGATTATCTGCTCCTTTGGCAATTTATTTGGCAGGAGATGGTCATGGGAAAATTCCCGGGCCGCCCGCTGTTCCAAATGCCGGCATTTTCCGCCGGGCAGCGGCCCCCGAAACAGCCCAAGCCGCCAAAGGAGCCCAAGCCCTCCAAGAAGCCGAAGGAGCAAGAACCGCCCCGTCCCACCGGCGAGCCCCAGGATTCGGCCTACAACTATTTTACCTGCCCCAAGTGCCGCCGCGCCCTCCGGGTGCCCAAGGGCAAGGGTAAAATTCAGATTACCTGCCCCAAATGCGGGGAAAAATTTCTGGCTCAGGATTAAGTCATTCGCAAGCGAAACCCCCTCCGGGCCCTCGGTGTCGAGGGCCCGGAGGGGGTCAGTCTTTTCAATACACCGCGTTAAATCCGCCGATGTCCAGAGCGTAGGTCAGAGCGTCCCAGGATCTGCCGTTGACGGTCCTGGCGCCGATCTCCCGGAGGCAGACGGAATAACCCAGCTTCTCGGCGCAGCCCATCATCCGGCGGTTGCCGGACCAGGTCTCCAGAAACAGGTGGGTCGCCCCTTGATCCAGGCAGTAGCGGGTCCAGGCGGCCAGTGCCTGGGTGCCGTAGCCCCTGCCCCAGTATTCCGGCTCGCACAGCTCGATGCCCAGGGCCAGGCCTGTGGCCGCCGCCCCGGTCCGAGCCGCCAGGTCGGCGGTGGCAAAGGGATAGGCACAGACGAAGCCCACATGCCGGTCCCCTACCAGGATCTCCAGCCGGGAGCGCCGGTCGTTGGCGGCGGCGTCCCGGATCATGTCCAGCATCTCCTCCCGCAGAAAGGCCGGGTCCACCGGCTCCGCCCGCTCCCAGGGCGTGTCCTCGTCCATCCACTGGGTCTGGGCGTTCATCCAGCGCAGCTCGTCTTCGATGTCCTCCTCCCGGCAGTCCCGCAATACGATATCTCGGTATTCGATCCGCATACTTCTCTCCCCTTTCCCACGCAAAGGGGCCGGACGTGAAGCGCCCGGCCCGATTTGATTCTCTTTACAGATGCAGGACCCGATCCTTGATCTCCTGGGTTCGGCCCTGGTTCCAGAACTGGGTGCCGATATAGCCGCAGGTCCGGCGGGCCACGTTCATTTTGCTCTGGTCATGGTTGCCGCACTGGGGGCATACCCACACCAGCTTGCCGTCCTCTTCCTCAATGCTGATCTCGCCATCATAGCCGCAGACCTGGCAGTAGTCGGACTTGGTGTTCAGCTCGGCATACATGATATTGTCGTAGATAAACCGCATGACCTCCAGCACGGCATCGATATTGTTCTGCATATCCGGCACCTCTACATAGCTGATGGCGCCGCCGGGGCTGAGCTGCTGGAACTCCGCCTCAAAGGCCAGTTTGGTGAAGGCGTCAATCTCCTCGGTGACGTGGACATGGTAGGAATTGGTGATATAGCTCTTGTCCGTAATGCCGGGGATGATGCCGAACCGCTTTTGCAGGCACTTGGCAAATTTATAGGTGGTGGATTCCAACGGCGTGCCGTAAAGGGAGAAATCGATGTTGTGCCGGGCCTTCCAGGTCTGGCAGGCGTCGTTCATGTGCTGCATGACGGACAGGGCAAAGGGCTTGGCCTCCGGGTCCGTGTGGGATTTGCCAGTCATATACTTGACGCACTCATACAGCCCCGCGTAGCCCAGGGAGATGGTGGAATAGCCGCCGTAGAGGAGCTTGTCGATGGGCTCCCCCTTGGGAAGCCGGGCCAAAGCGCCATACTGCCACAAAATAGGAGCGGCGTCGGACAGCGTCCCCTTCAGCCGCTCGTGGCGGCACAGCAGGGCCCGGTAGCACAGGTCCAGCCGCTCGTCGAAGATCTGCCAAAACTTGTCCATATCCCGGCCGGAGGACAGCGCCACGTCCACCAGGTTGATGGTCACCACACCCTGGTTGAACCGACCGTAGTATTTGGGCTTGCCGGGCTCATAGTTTTGCGCGTTGGCCACGTTGTCCCAGCCGTTGCCGGAGCGGTCGGGGGTCAGGAAACTGCGGCAGCCCATGCAGGTGTACACATCGCCGTGGCCCGGCGTCTCGCCCTTGCTGAGCTTGTATTCCCGCATCTTCTTAGCGCTGATATAGTCGGGGACCATCCGCTTGGCGGTACACTGGGCGGCCAGGCGGGTCAGGTAGAAGTAGGGGGTGCCCTCGGCCACATTGTCCTCCTCCAGGACGTAGATCAGCTTGGGGAAGGCGGGGGTGACCCACACGCCCTTTTCATTCTTCACACCCTCGTAGCGCTGGCGGAGCATCTCCTCGATGATCATGGCCAGGTCCTTCTTCTCCCGCTCATCCTTGGCCTCACCCAGGTACATGAACACGGTGATGAAGGGTGCCTGCCCGTTGGTGGTCATCAAGGTCACCACCTGGTACTGGATGGTCTGAACGCCCCGGCGGACCTCGTCCCGGAGCCGCTCCTCCACCACCCGGGAGACGGCCTCCTCATCGGGACGGATATGGAACGCCTCCATCTCTTTTTCCACAGTGCGGCGGATCTTCTCCCGGCTGACCTGGACAAAGGGGGCCAGATGGGTCAGGCTGATGGACTGGCCGCCGTATTGGTTGGAGGCCACCTGGGCAATGATCTGGGTGGCAATATTGCAGGCGGTGGAGAAGGAATGGGGCTTCTCGATCAGGGTGCCGGAGATGACGGTGCCGTTTTGCAGCATATCCTCCAGATTCACCAGATCACAGTTGTGCATGTGCTGGGCATAGTAATCCGCGTCGTGGAAGTGGATGATGCCCGCCTCGTGGGCGGCCACCACGTCCGCCGGCAACAGGATCCGGCGGGTGATGTCCTTGGACACCTCCCCGGCCATGTAGTCCCGCTGGACCGCGTTGATGGTGGGATTCTTGTTGGCGTTCTCCTGCTTGACCTCCTCGTTGTTGCACTCGATGAGGCTCAGGATCCGGTCGTCGGTGGTGTTGGACTGGCGGAGCAGACTGCGGGTATAGCGGTAGGTGATATACTCCTTGGCCACCTCAAAGGCGCCATGGGCCATGATGGATTTCTCCACCAAGTCCTGGATCTCCTCCACAGAGGGGCTGCGGCCCATCTCCTCGCAGCTGATTTTCACGTTCTCCGCGATGCGCTGGATCTGCAGGGGGGTCATGCGGTAGCTTTCTTCGGCGGCGTTGTTGGCCTTGGTAATGGCCATCACGATTTTCTCTATGTCGAATACAACCTCAGCGCCATTGCGTTTGATAATTTTCATTGGTAGAGTCCTCCTTTGTGCGCGGCTGGATTTGCGGCGACCGTGCAAGGATAATTATACTACATCTTGTGGCTTTGTCAAGTGGCAATCACAAAATATTGTTGCTCCCGGAGAAAAATCTCAGATGTAAAGATTTTTCCCCGATTTTGTCCGCCCGCCGTAGAAATGGCGGCGAAGAGGTTGCAAAAACCCATTCGTTCTGTTAAAATGAAAAAAACGAAAAGGAGCGGATCCTATGACAACATTCTTTGGCCGCCTGGAAGACGGCTCCCAGGCGCGGCTGTACACCCTGACCGGCTTTGGTCTGACCGCTCAGATCACGGACTTCGGCGCCACCCTGGTCCGGCTCCTGGTCCCCGACGCCGGTGGAACGACGGAGGACGTGGTGCTGGGCTACGACCAGGTTTCAGGCTATGCCCGGGGCACAGGCTATCTGGGGGCCACAGTGGGGCGCAACGCCAATCGGATCGGGGGGGCGGCCTTTCTTCTGGACGGAGTGGAAGTCCGCCTACCGGCCAACGAAGGGCCCAACAGCCTCCACAGCGGCCCGGAGGGCTATTCCTTCCGGCTCTGGCAGGTGGAGACCCTGACGGAAAGTAGCGTCACCTTCCGCCTCCAGAGCCCCCACGGGGACCAGGGCTTTCCGGGAAACGCCACCATTCGGGTCACCTACGCCCTGGAACCGCCTAGGGCCCTGCGGATCACCTACCGAGGGGAGAGCGACCGGAACACGGTATTCAACCTGACCAACCACAGCTATTTTAACCTGGCGGGCCAGGACCGGCCGGAGCTTGCCATGGATCAGCTTTTGACCCTTCCGGCCAAATTTTTCCATCCCACGGACGCTTTCTCCATCCCCACCGGAGAGGAACGGCCTGTGGCGGGCACTCCCATGGATCTAAACGCCCCCAGGGCCCTCCGGGAGGTGCTGGCGGCGTCGGACTATCCGCCTCTATCCTCCGGCCTGGATCACGATTTTGCTCTGACGGGCGCGGTGCGGCTGACAGACCCCCACTCCGGCCGAACCATGACCCTGACCACCGACTGCCCCGGCATCCAGGTCTATACCGCGAACAGCCTCCGGGATACCGGCAAGGGGGGCATTTCCTACCCACCCCACAGCGCCGTCGCCCTGGAGCCTCAGTTCTATCCCGACTTTGTCCATCATCCCCATTGGCCCCAGAGCATTGGGAAAACCTACCGAAGCCAGACCCTCTACTCCTTCGCCTGACTTTTTCCTCCCGGCGGGCATCCGCGGCCCCTTTTGCCTGGCACAGTCTGGTGCCCCCCGCATAAACTGTCTTATAAGCGACTTTCTTCTCTCGCTTATGCATCAACCATCGGGAGGTTTTTTTCATGCCAGAGCAAACTCAGGATGTCTCGCGGTGCAGGTCAGACAATCCGCGGGACACGATGTCCATCCATACGCAAAAGATCACGGACAGCTGCCGGGACAAGGACTGCATCGAGGATCTGCGGGTCTATCTGACCAGCGGTTCCCAAACCGTACTGGACTCCGCCGCCGGCGCTCGGGTCCGGTGCGCGGATCTGCTGTACACCTATATTGATGTGGAGCCGGTAGCCTTCGACCGGAACCACTACTGCGTGGACGTGACCTTCTACTACCGGATCCTGGCGGACGCGGTGATCGGTAGCGGCCGGCCCGCCTCCCTCTACGGTCTGGCGGTATTCTCCAAGCGGGCTGTCCTCTGCGGCGAGGAGAGCCGGGCCCACATCTTCACCAGCGATACCCGCATTGGCGATCTGGATGGCCTGACCCGGTACAGCACCAACCTGCCCACCGCTGTGGTGGAGGTGCTGGATCCCATGGTCCTCAGCTCCAAGGTGCGGGATGTCTGCGATTGCCCCTGCCAGGAAACCACAACGGTGCAGATTCCCAGCGCCATCAGCCGGATGTTTGACGAGGAGCTGGTGGTCTCCGGGGAGCGGAGACGCCTGTTCGTCACCCTGGGCCAATTCTCCATTATTCGCCTGGAGCGGGACGCTCAGCTGGTGGTACCGGTGCTGGATTACAGCATACCCACCAAGGAATGCTGCGACTCCCCGGGCTGCGCCGAGGACCCCTGCGAGATGTTCAGCCGCATCCCCTTCCCCACGGGACAGTTCACTCCCAAAGGATGCGATCAGAACCAGCACGGCGGCGGGGAGGACACCCCCAACTGCGGCTGCGGCTACCAGACCCTATAAAGACCCACCGCCCGGCCAAATTGGCCGGGCGGCAATTTTGGGGGGTCCCTTTCCCCCGAGGCAAAAATTTCCCCGCTTCCGGCAGGAAGCGGGGAAAAATCTCAGTACTGGGTGGGTTTGATATGCCAGATCTCCTCGGCGTACTGCCGGATGGTGCGGTCGGAGGAGAATTTTGCGGAGCTGGCCACGTTCATCAGGCACTTGCGGCCAAAGGCCAGCCGGTCGGCATAGTCCTTGTTGGCCCGGAGCTTGGCGTCCAGATAGGCTTGGTAGTCCAGCAGCAGGAAGTAGTGATCCGCCTTGTGCCAGCTGGCGCCGTCCAAAAGGGCGTGGTACAGCTCCTGCTGGGCCTCGTCCGTCGGCACGGTGCCGTCCACCAGGGTATCGATGGCCCGATGAAGCCGGGGATTGGTGTCGTAGATACCCCGGGCATAGTAGCTGTCCCGGCAGGCGTTGATCTGCTCCACCGTGGCGCCGAAGATATAGTTGTTCTCCCAGCCGGCCTCCTTGACAATCTCCACATTGGCCCCGTCCAGGGTGCCCAGGGTCACGGCGCCGTTCATCATCAGCTTCATGTTGCCGGTGCCGGAGGCCTCGGTGCCCGCCGGGGAGATCTGCTCAGAGATGTCGGCGGCGGGAATGATATGCTCGGCATAGGAGCAGTTGTAGTTCTGCACAAAGACCACCTTCAACAGATGGTTCACCGCCGGATCGTTGTTGACCAGCTTGGCAACGCGGTTGATATAGCGGATAATGGCCTTTGCCCGGACATAGCCGGGGGCGGACTTGGCGCCGAAGAGGTACACCGTGGGTTGGAAGTCGGTAAGGCTGCCGTCCTTCAGGCGGAAGTAAATGTCCACAATGGACAGGGCGTTGAGCAGCTGCCGCTTGTACTCGTGGAGCCGCTTCACCTGCACGTCAAAGATAAAGTCGGGGTTCAACCGGATGCCCTCATGCTGGGCCAGCACCGCGCAGAGCTGCTCCTTTTTCGCCCGCTTGACGGCGTTGAACTGGCGAACCATATCGTCGTTGATCATGGGCTTGAGCTTCTCCAGCTGGTCCAGGTCCTTCAGGAAATCGTTGCCGATGCGGTAGCGCAGGAGCTGGGTCAGCTCTGGGTTGCACAGACCCATCCACCGGCGGGGCGTGACGCCGTTGGTCTTGTTCTGGAACCGGTTGGGGTAGATCTGATACCAGTCGTGGAACAGGTCGTCCTGGAGGATCTTGGAGTGGATCTCCGCCACGCCGTTGACATAGGAACCCACATAGACGGACAGATTCGCCATATGAGCGGTATTGTCCCGGACGATGAACAGACCCGGATGCTCCGCCTTGAGTTTACTGTCGATGCGCAGAATGATGTCCACGATCTCCGGTACCACGCTGCGCAGCAGATCCAGCGGCCACTTCTCCAAAGCCTCGCCCATGACTGTGTGGTTGGTATAGGAGAAGGTCTGCTGGGCGATGGCGAAGGCCTGCTCAAAGCCCATGCCCTCCAGCATCAGCAGCCGGATCAGCTCCGGGATGGACATGGCCGGATGGGTATCGTTGAGCTGCACGGCGTAAAACTCCGCGAAATGGCTCAGATCGTTGCCATGGCTGGCCTTGTAGGTACGCATCATGTCCTGCAAGGAAGCGGAGGACAGCACATATTGCTGCTTGATCCGCAGACGCTTACCTTCCAAGGTGGAGTCGTTGGGGTACAACACCCGGGTGATGTCCTCGGCCTTGTTCTTCTGGGTCAGGGCCCGCTGATAGTCCTGCTCATTGAAGGCGTTGAAGTCCAGCTCCTCCTCCGCCTCGCACTGCCAGAGGCGAAGGGTGTTGATATTCTGGGTGCCGTAGCCAATGATGGGCACGTCGTAGGGCACCGCGAGAACGGTATGGTCCGGGAAGGAGACCTTGACGGTATGGTTGTAGCGGCGGTAGGACCAGGGGTCACCGTACTTGGTCCAATCGTCGGCGCTCTCGCTCTGGCCCCCCTCGGTGTCGAAGCTCTGCTTAAACAGGCCGAAGCGATACCGGAGGCCATAGCCGGACAGGGGGATATTGGTGCTGGCGGCGGAGTCCAGGAAGCAGGCCGCCAGACGGCCCAGGCCGCCGTTGCCCAGGGCGGCATCCTCGATATCCTCCAGGATCGCCAGATCCACCCCCCGCTCGGCAAAAATCTGCTTCATCTCGTCCAAAATGCCCAGGTTATAGAGATTGCTGTACACCAGCCGGCCGATGAGATACTCCGCGGAGATGTAGTAGGCCTTCCGCTGGTGCATCCGGGTACGCTTGCTGGTGCTCCAGTTATCGCTGATGGCCATCATCACCGCCTCGCCCAGTGCCTCGTGAAGCTCCTGGGGCGTAGCCTCTTGGAGGGAAACGTCGTAGGTATATTTCAGCTTCGCTTCCGTCCAGCGCAGGATGTTCAGACAGTTATAGCTCATATGCAATTCTCCCATTCTATAAATGATCCTCGAATGAGGATGGTTTTCAACTTTCAAACGGGCCCGAGAACGCTCTCCACGGACAGATTCTGTCCCGATTCCGTCCGCCCGAAACACCCTTTTCAGACCATATGTTAAAAGAGTAATACTTTTCCATGGATTTGTCAAGAGAAACCTACACAAATAGGCATTTTTTACAAAACCGCCATTTGTATCTGTAAAAAAGACAAGCCCGCATGCGTCCGCCTGTTAAATACACCTGTGGACACTTTCCCCTTCCCCGGGGCCGGAATGGCAGCCCTGAAAAAACATGAAAACCGGGCGGCGCGGAAAGGCGCCGCCCGGAAAAATGTAATTTAAGCTTCCAAATTGACCCCGTTTTCCTTATTGAAGACGTGGCAGACGTTGCCCTGGAACTGGAAGTGGACCGTGGAACCGGAGGTCAGCGCCTCGATCTCCGCGCCGGTCATGTTCATGGTGGACACCACCAGAACCACATCCTGCCCCATGGCCGTGACGTGCAGGTGCACGGAGGAGCCCATCATCTCGTGGACGTCCACCTTCGCCTCGATGCCCGTCTCCGCCAGAGAAATATGCTCCGGACGGACGCCCAGGGTCACCGCCTGCTCCGCGACCTTGTTCTTCGCCAGCGCCGCCTGCTTGTCCTCCGACAGCTCCACCGTCAGATTGTCCAGCCGCACGGCGTACTTCCCGTTCACCTTCACCAGCTGGGCGTCGAAGAAGTTCATCTGGGGCGTGCCGATAAAGCCGGCCACGAACAGGTTGTAGGGATGGTTGAAAACCTCCTGAGGCGTGCCGATCTGCTGGATGAACCCGTCCTTCATGATGACGATCCGATCCCCCAGGGTCATGGCCTCGGTCTGGTCGTGGGTCACATAGATAAAGGTCGTATTGATCCGTTCCCGCAGCTTGATGATCTCCGCCCGCATCTGGTTCCGGAGCTTGGCGTCCAGGTTACTCAGGGGCTCGTCCATCAGCATGACGGAGGGGTTCCGAACGATGGCCCGGCCAATGGCCACCCGCTGCCGCTGGCCGCCGGACAGGGCCTTGGGCTTCCGGCCCAGGTACTGGGTGATGTCCAGAATTTCCGCCGCTTCCTTCACCTTTTTGTCGATTTCCGCCTTGGGGGTGTGGCGCAGCTTCAGGGCAAAGGCCATGTTGTCGTACACCGTCATGTGGGGATACAGCGCGTAGTTCTGGAACACCATGGCGATGTCCCGGTCCTTGGGGGCCACGTCGTTGACGAGCCGATCGCCGATGTACAGCTCGCCCTCGGAGATCTCCTCCAGGCCCGCGATCATCCGCAGGGTCGTGGACTTGCCGCAGCCGGAGGGGCCCACCAGGACGATAAATTCCTTGTCCTGGATCTCCAGATTGAATTCCTGGACGGCTACCACGCCCTTGTCCGTGACCTGGAGATTGACTTTCTTCTCCTCTTGCTCGTCGCCCTTCTTCTTTTTCTTCTTCTTGGTGTCGTCGCCGCTGAACGGGTAGATCTTCTTGATGTTCTTCAGGGTCAATGTTGCCATACTTCCGACTCTGAACGTACTGAATCCTCAATGTACGTTCTCGCAGCCGCCGATGAATAAAGCGGCACTGCATTACGGCAGGTCTCCACACTGCCGCACCGCGAGTCAAGCGGTATTTTTATATTCCTCCTTTTTTGGCGGAATGTGCCTATTATGTGGAGTAGGCATACTCCACCGAGATAGGCTCATTATATCATAGGATGGGATTTAGCGCAAGTGTCGAAAAAGTGAATGTATTTGCATATAATTTGGGCAATTTGCTCATCCCAGGGAGATGCAGCTGTCCCAGAAGCCCAGGGTGCAGGAGTAATACTTGGCCATGGCCTCCTCCAGGTACAATGCGTCCTTCACCCCGGCGGTCTCGTAGCAGGAGTGCATCGCCAGCTGGGGCAGGCCGATGTCCGCCGTGGCCACGCTGACGTGGTTCAGGGAGATCCGGCCCAGGGTGTACCCGCCGGAGATATCCGGGCGGTTATAGTAGGTCTGGGTGGGCACGTCCGCCATATGGCAGACCTTCCGGAAAATGGCGGCGGAGAGGCCGTCGGTGGTGTACCGCTGGCCGGCGTTGAATTTCAGCACGATCCCGCCGTTAAGCACCGGCGCGTTGGCCGGGTCGGCGTACTCCGGGTGGTTGGGATGGACGGCGTGGGCATTGTCCGCCGAGACCATGAAGGACTGGGCCAGCATCCGCCGGGGATTGACCCCCAGGCCCTTGCTGATCCGCTCTAAAGTGCCCTCCAGCAGCTCGGAATCCGCGCCCTGGGCAGTGCAGGAGCCCACCTCCTCGCTGTCGAAAACGCACAGCACCGGCACACTGCCGCTGTCCGCCGCGTTCAGGAAGCCCTGGGTGCAGCACCAGGCGCATTCCAGATCGTCCAGGCCCTGGGCGGAGAGAAATTCCTCCTCCATGCCCCAGGCCGTGGGCTTCTGACGGACGTAGAGGTACAGATCGTGGCCCAGCACCGGGCCCCCGGCGGTCTGCTCCAGCAGCCGCTGGAAGGCGCCCGCGGTGTCCTTGCCCCCCATCAGGGGCAGGGTGTCCACCGCCAGGTTCCAAACGTAGCCGTCGTTGGCCTTCCGGTTCATGTGGATCGCCACGTTGGGGATCAGCAGCAGATCCCGGTCGATGTCCACCAGCCGACCCTCAATGCCCTCGGGAGTCTGGATCAGGGCCCGGCCCGCCAGGGACAATGGCCGGTCCAACCAAGGGGCGATCAACAGCCCACCGTATTTTTCCACGGCAAGGCGGGTGTAATTGCTCACCAGCTCCCCGTTCTCCTTCACCTTCAAGGTGGGCCGGTCGGAATGGCTGGCGCTCATCAGAAAGCCCTTGGGATTCCCGGTGGGGGTGCGGAAGGCAATGAGGCTGGTGCTGTTCCGGGTCAGGAAATACTTCCCGCCGGGGACGATGTCCCAGTCCTCCTCCTCCGCCAGGCGGGAGTAGCCCGCTTTAGTCAACTCCTTGACCAAAAGATCAATGGCGTGATAGGCGCTGTGGGCAGCGCCCAGATAATTCAGCAGTCCAACGGTTCTCTTATCCACGGCCACCCTCCACCAGTGCGCAGAACAGGTCGATCTGCTCCGCGATGGTATCCAGAGCGCCCCGCCAGAAGTTCCCGTCCGTCAGATCGATGCCGGCCACCTGGGCGGCGTCCTCCACGGAGGCAATGGGGGTGGTGTGGAGCAGCCGCTTGTACTTGGGCACGAAGGCGGCGCCCTCCTTTTCGTACTGGGCGTACAGACCCCGGGCGAACAGCGCGCCGAAGGCATAGGGGAAGTTGTAGAAGGTGGGGCCATAGTAGTGGCTCTTGCACACCCACATATAGGGGTGCAGGCAGCTATGATCCAGACCGTCGCCGTAGGACTGCTTCTGGGCGGTTAACATAAAATCGCAGAGGGTGGGGGCGTGCATAAACCGCTCCTCCCGGTTTTCGAACACCATGGTCTCAAAGCGGTAGCGGGAATAGATGTCGCAAATCACCTGGGTAGCGTCCTGGAGCTGGGACTCGATCAGGTTCAGCTTCTCCGCTTCGTCCTTGGCCGCCTGGATCGCGGAGGCCATGACCACGCACTCGTTGAAGGTGGAGGCGGTCTCCGCCACGGGCATGGAATAGCCGTGGTTCATGGGCCGGTGGTCCCGGATGCACTGGTTGTGGAAGGCGTGGCCCAGCTCATGGGCCAAGGTGACCACGTCGGTGAACATCCCGTCGAAATTGGTCAGGATCCGGCTCTCCCCCAGGCACTCCACGCTGGCGCAGAAGGCCCCGCCGGCCTTGCCGTCCCGGGGATAGAAGTCGATCCAGGCGTTGTCGAACGCCCGGGCCACCATGTCGGACAGCTCCTGATCGAACCCGGCGAAGAGATTCACCAGATAGTCCCGGGCGTCCTGGGCGGTAAAGGTGGTGGAGGCGGCGCCCACAGGCGCGAACAGATCATACCAGGGCAGGCCGTTTTCGTGGCCCAGAGCCTTGGCCTTGGTCTTCAGGTACTTCCAGAATTTGGGCAGGTACTCGTCGATGGCGGAGAACATGGCGTCCAGGGTCTCCCGCTTCATATGGGCGTGCTTTAAGGTCCGCTCCAGCGGGGAGGCGTAGCCCCGGAGCTGGCAGTCGGAGATGGTTTCCAGCTTGATGGAGTTCAGGGCATAGGCCACCGGGTCGGCGATCCGCTCATAGCAGGCGATCTCCGCCTCGTAGGCGTCCTTCCGCACCTGTGGATCCGGGTCGTAAGCCAGATTCCGAATGGTAGAGAGATTGGTCCGCTTCCCCCGGTAGGTCACCGGCACGGTGCTGGTCAGGTATTGCTGCAAGTCGCTCCAGGCGTCCCCGCCGGACATGCCCAGCTTGGCGGCGATCTCCTCGCCCCGACCGGGCAGCAGATAGGCGCTGTTCTCCGCCAGGTTGGAAAAGCGGTAGGCATAGTCCTTTAGCTCCGGATCACCCAGCACCAGGTCCATCAAATCCGGCAGCTTTCCCGCCCAGTCCTGGTAGGCGGCCCGGGGGCCCGCCAAGCCGCTGAACAGCTGCATGATCCGGCCCAACTGAGAACCGGCCTCCGGGTCCTTGGTATTGGCGGACTGGCGCAGGGAGGCGTAGCCCGCCATCTTCCCTACAATGGCGGAGATCTTCTCCTCCAGGGCCACGCCCTCCCGGAGGGCCTGGGCGGGCGCCCGCTCTGGCAGGCTCTCCGCGAAGGCGGCGAACTGGGCAATCAAAGCCTTGCCGGTTTCATAGTCCCGGGCGAAAGCGGGGTCGTCAAAGCCATGGTAGATCGGTTCCAAATTCCAAACATCGTTCATAGCGAATCGCTCCTTTCAAAAAGACGTACCTATTCTACAACAGCGGCAAGGTTTCGTCAACTGGCCCGGTTTGATTTTTCCGGTTCTCCCTACTTTTCGACATTTTTCGACGTTTCTTGTAGAATTTCCGTGGTTTTTGTCTGAAAACCAAACTTTTTCCCGAACGATTGTTTAGGTTTTTCCTTGAAAAAAGTGTTTTCTTATGCTAAATTATATTTGTCGCAGCCCGGTGGCAGCACCACGGGCACGGGGAGAAATTTCATATGTCAGGAGAGGATGTTATGGACAACTGTACAACCGTGATCATTGCGGACAATACGGAAGAATTCTGCGCCAGTCTGACCGCTGAGCTGCAACGGGCCGGCGGCTTCCAGGTCCTGGGGACGGCGGGGGATGGGGAGCAGGCCATCCGCATGGTCTCCGAGCGGAAGCCGGACGTGCTGGTGCTGGATCTGATGCTTTCCAAGCGGGACGGGATCAGCGTTCTCAAGGCCATTTCCGGCATGGAGCACCGGCCGGTTACCCTGGCCACCTCCGGCTTCGTGACGGAGTATGTCGCCTCCGCCGCCGCCAATCTGGGGGCCAGATACCTGATGCTCAAGCCCTGCGATATGACCGCGCTGGTGGAACGGCTGGAAGAGATCCGGGGTGGGGAGAACCGCCGGACCAATCTGAGCCGCCGCCCGGACAAGGCCAGCATCGAGACCATGGTCACCAACATCATCCATGAGATCGGCGTACCCGCCCACATCAAGGGCTATCAATATCTGAGGGAGGCCATCATCATTGCCGTGGGGGATATGGACGTGATCAACGCCATCACCAAGGTCCTCTATCCCCAGGTGGCAAAGACCTTCGCCACCACCCCGTCCCGGGTGGAGCGGGCCATCCGCCACGCCATCGAGGTGGCCTGGGACCGGGGAGATCTGGACACCTTGCAGCGGTTCTTCGGCTACACCGTATCCAACACCAAGGGAAAGCCCACCAATTCCGAGTTCATCGCTCTGATCGCGGACAAGCTGCAGCTGCAGCTGAAAAGCGCGGACGCGGCCCAGCTGTAAATCCGCCGCCGTTTCGGGGGCCCTTCCGGCCCCCTCCCCCGGGAAGCGGTACGTCCCGCCTCCGGCATCCATCCGTTGGCCCCCAAGGGGCGGCTGGGCGCGGGAGACGGAACGCATCGGTTTTTCCCGGTTTTTTCTCCCGGATCGTCCATGGAAATGCCGGGAAATGGAATTGACACAGGCGGTTTTTTCCGTTATAATGAAGGAGAAATATGGGCAGGCTGACTAAATTCCCCGTTCTCTGCCCGGCGGATTTTATTTGTTTCTCTCAAATCATTACATAGGAGGAGATCGCATGAACGAATTACAGCAGAAAATCAGTCAAATCGGCGTGGTTCCGGTGATCAAGCTGAACCATCCCACTCGGGACGCCGCGCCCCTGGCTAAGGCTCTGATCGAAGGCGGCGTGCCGGTGGCGGAGGTCACCTTCCGGGCTGCCGGCGCGGCCGACGCCATCCGCATTATGTCCGAGAGCTTCCCGGAGATGCTGGTGGGCGCGGGAACCGTCCTCACCACCAAGCAGGTGGACGAGGCGCTGGCCGCCGGGGCCAAATTCATCGTCACCCCCGGCCTGGATCCGGACATCGTCCGCTACTGCCAGGAAAAGGGCGTCACCATCTTCCCCGGCTGCACCACCCCCACCGATTATCACACCGCCTATAAGCTGGGCCTGGAGGTCCTGAAATTCTTCCCCGCCGAGCAGTCCGGCGGCCTGGCCAAGATCAAGGCCATGTCCGCCCCCTTCCCCATGTTCAAGGTCATGCCCACCGGCGGCATCAGCCTGAAGAATCTGGCGGACTACGCCGCCAGCCCCGTGATCTGCGCCTGCGGCGGCAGCTACATGGTCACCGCCGACCTGATCGAAAACGGCGAATGGGACAAGATCACCAAGCTGTGCGAAAAATCCGTGGAGATCGTCAAGGAGGCTAGAAAGAAATGAGAGTTATCACCTTCGGCGAGCTGATGGTTCGGCTCCAGCCCTACAACTACGAGCGCTTTGTCCAGGCGGATCACCTGGAGTTCTCCTTCGGCGGCGGCGAGGCCAACGTGGCCGTGTCCCTGGCCAA
>CANQFY010000010.1 GCA_947600025.1 uncultured Oscillospiraceae bacterium | reverse complement strand
GAAATACGCCTGTTTCACGCCGAGGAGATCCTCCGCACAACGCCAAATATCAAACTCGCCGCTGTCTGCGAGAAGATTGGCTATGGTGACACCGTCCAGTTTGTCCGAGACTTTAAGGACAGGTACGGGATCACGCCGGCAAAATACAAAATGAGCTTTCGGTGAGGTGAAATGCTTTGACAGAAAAAGAAAAAGCGGCCGCAGGGTATTTATACAACGCCAATTACGATGAAGAAAGATTAAAAACGCTATCCGGTTTATATGGGGACGGAAAAATAAATACAGTTCAATACCAATATAAACCAAGGGCTGCCGCGGATACCGCGACAGTCCTTGACGTTTTCTTATTGATCTTCACCAAGCAGCCCCAATCCGAAGGTTTTGACTTCACCGTTGACTGCGTCGTACATCCATTCGCATACGCTCTTTTCATTGCCGAGTTTGTCGAATACATTGGACGAGATGATGGTGTGTTGGGTGTTGTGGGTTTCTGCATCCTCATTGTAACTCCAAATGTAAATGCCCACGCTGGGGATGTTTTCTTGCAGACCGCGAACCATTTCCGCCAAATTCTCTTGGAACTGATCACCGAGTTCTTTCGTCTTATCCATCTTTCCGCTCTCAATATAGGACTGATACTGTTGCAGGGTATCATCCCGGCAAGAGCAGTCAAACAGTATTTTCACACTGTCCCCGCGCTTATTATAAAGTGCCGTCAGGCTGTCCAGCACAATATTATTCGTCGTCAGCCGGTCAGAAATCTCCTTTGGCGACTGCCAGAGATCCGTAGCGGAGTCGTGCCAGCCTTCATAAAGGAGCAAGGAGCTGTCCACACACACCGTAACATTTTGGGCAGAGGGAAAACGGCTGATCACGTCATCCGCCAGAAGCGATGTGGCAAACCCGCCCGCGGAGAACCCGGTCACAAGCAAAGTGTCCGGTTCGCCCACATACTTCATGATTTCATTCAGATACGCGGAATAATTGTTGTAGCCATTGTGGTAGACGACAGTATCTTTACCGTTTTTTGTGTAGTGGTATTCACCTGTCCCGGTATGGAAATCCCCGGAGGCATAGGGAATGACGATAAAAGTCCAGTCTTTAAACGGATTGTCATCAACCGTACTTCCGATGCCGCCTTGCGCGACGAAATCCTGACCAAGCATGGTGGTGGCAAAGAACTGCGTGCCGCCTTCG
The DNA here is from genome assembly GCA_947600025.1 of uncultured Oscillospiraceae bacterium. Taxonomy (GTDB): domain Bacteria; phylum Bacillota; class Clostridia; order Oscillospirales; family Oscillospiraceae; genus Faecousia. Next base: position 40,808 of record CANQFY010000010.1, on the reverse strand, counting down.
CTTGTTTCGCCCGTGATGCTCACGCCGCCGCCGAAGAAATAGACAACGACCTTGTTCGCTGTGCCCTTACGGAAGATTCCGTGCCACTCACTGCCGTCCGACGACTTCGCTTCCGATATGGGGACACTGTACCATTTCCCAATTTCAGGCTCTCCCTTTAATTCGGGAAAAGACTTGAGAAATGTCATCTTTAAGAAAATAAAAATGGCTGCCGCAAGGACTATTATGGCTATTGCAATGATCATGAGTATTCTGAGTCCCCAACGCTTCTTTTTCGTTGTTTTTGATGCCGCGTGATTCGTATCCATTGCTGATCCTCCCTGAAGTAAATTGAGAATGGTTGGTCCATAACAGGTTCCAATTATAATCCCGGATATGATAGCCCCCGCTGAATTGTCAAACGTATCGCGTGTTTCTTCACAGATACGTTTTCCTTGACAACCACAGAGTATTGATATATCATATTTGAGACAAGTGTATCGCTTGCGGTGATGAATGTCAATATCTGCGGCAAAAATGGGACAAACCGGGGGATTATGTATCATGGAGACTGGCTATGTAGTAGATAGAATCACAGATGGATTGCTGGATCTGATGAAAGAAAAACCTTTTGAGGAAATTACAGTCAGTGATATTATTCGGAGAGCTGAGGTTGGGCGGGCCTCCTTCTACCGCCATTTTGATACGAAAGAAGCGGTAGTGCATCATCATTTGACGAGGCTTTTGAAAGAATGGGGCCGCGAGTTTGAGGCCATTGGGAACCTGGAGGAATTAGGGCCAAGTCTGCTGCGGCACTTTTATGGTCATAGGAATTTCTATCTGCTACTTCATCGCTGCGGTATGAGTCACTATCTGCTTGAGGCAATCCGAAACGCAATGGAATTGGACAATAAATCGGATGAAGATGTATATCCTTTAAGCTGCTTTGCGGGTGGCCTATATGGGCTGGTGGATGAGTGGATGCGACGGGGAATGGCTATTCCACCGGAGAAACTGAGCATAGGATTTCCAAAAGTCAGCAGGGGAGAAACGCGAAATAGTATTCATATACTCAATCAGCAAAATGATGATTTCCAGGTTGCTAATAATTACGGCTTGGCCGATCCTGAAAATATAGCTGAGTAAAAGGAGCAGGCGTTCATATTAAAGAACGCTTTGCGGTTATGTCAGACAATATGCTCGTGCTTGCCCATAAATACGACCAGCGAGGAAGGATTTTTGGAAACCGTTAAGTACTGGTCATCGAGAGGGCTTCTCATTGAAACCCTGAAATTAAGACATGAGTAATTGTAAGATTAAAACTCGTGTTCAGCCAGTTGAAGAAAACAGAATAACCCCAAAGCCAACCACGGCAGGATCATATCAAACTAAGATCCTGCCGCAGTTTATTCTAGGCAGGTGGCTATTGAATACTTACGAGTAAAATTCAAAAAGCCAAGATTTTATGATATTTCGCCAACATACCTAGATGACAGAATTAACAAAAGCCACTATAATCAAGTCATCCATTCTGGCATAATGTCTAAAAGGAGAGGGTTACCATGGCGAAAACGAAAAACGCCACCAGCCGAGAAGACTGGAAAACAACCAAGAAGGAACGCCGGAATTACATTATTGGTGATCTGGGCCGCACTCTGGAAGGATATATCGTCACAGCACTGATGAGTACCTTCATGATTTTCCAGGGTATCGACATGACAGCAATTGCCGGTGCCATGCTGGTGGTCAAGATCATTGATGCTTTCGATGATGTGATTTTCGGTTATCTGGTGGATCGGATCAAAATCACGAAGTGGAAACCATTCGAGAGAATTACTGGTGAGGGCAAGTACCTGCCTTGGTACCGGCTGACTTTCTTCTTATTCCCCATTTTCACAGTCCTGTTTTTCTGTATGCCCGCCTCTTGGCCTGCCCCGGGCAAAATCGCTTGGTTTTTTGTTTTCTACCTGATGTACGACCTGACTTACACTTTGGTGGAAGTACCTATGAGTTCCATGATCGTCACCTTAACCGACAATCTGGATGAGCGAAACTCTATCCTTCAGACCAAAACCATCGTTTCCTCCCTCGCCACCATCGGAGCTGGTCTGATTTGGACGGTTGCCATCAGCGAGGCTGTTGGTATTCCCATCCGTTCAGTTGCGCTGGCCTCTTCTGTTGCTTTCTTCTGCATGATGCTGCCCATGTGCAAAGGCGTGAAGGAACATAACTCCAGCCTTGCCAATGTGGACCCTTCTGAGAACGAAAAGTATACCCTGCGGGATATGTGGAACTGCATCAAAACCAATAAGTATCTGATGGTTATGCTGATCAGCACCGTAGTCAACCAATGCCTCCAGACCGGCGGTGCTGTTGGCACACTGGTTTCTTACTACCATTTCGGAAGTTCTCTGATTTTGGCGATTCCCATCATCATTTCTCTGATTCCTGTTCTGATTGCCCAGATGCAAACCAAGAAGTTTGTCAGCAAGTATGGCAAGCTGAAAGTGTTCATGGTGACCGGTACGATTGGCGCGGTGATACAACTGAGCATCTACTTTGTTGGTCCGATCTTTGCGATTTGTTGTGCGCTGTTGGTGCTGCAGGCGCCCTTCGGCAACATGAGCAATGTTGCAAAGAGCTTCTTTTTGCCTGATACCATCGAATATACCCGTTATAAGACCGGAAAAGACTGCTCCGGCATCTGCAACGCACTGTCCTCTTTTGTCACCAAGCTGACCTCTTCTGTTTCCGCTTCTCTTGGTTTGTTCATTCTGGGTTTGTCCGACTACATTCCAGTGGCTGCGGAAAGCTTTGAAGATTTGCAGGCTGCAGGTGTGACCCAGCCGCAGGGGGCTATGGATGCCATGTGGGCCATCTATGCGCTGATTCCCATGATCGGCGTGTTGTTGAGTGTCCTGCTGATGGGCTTCTATAAGCTGAAGGATCAGGATGTTGCCCTGATGGCAAAGTGCAATGCCGGTGAAATTTCCCGAGAAGAGTGTGAAGCACAGCTTTCCAGAAAATACTAAGGAGCTGATTCCTATGACCCCCAACGCGATCCATCAAGTGATGGATTCCTACATAGCAAATGGCGAAATTGCTGGCGGGGCACTTGTCATCCGCAAGAACGATGAAATCGTGTTTGACGGCAAGTGGGGCTATGCGGATATTGAAAAGAAGATTCCCATTACCGATCATACAGTATTCCGCATGGCCTCTATGACAAAGGTAGTCACCGCCGTTGCAATCATGAAGCTGATCGAAGAAGGCAGGCTCGGACTGGATGATCCGATCTCCAAGTACCTGCCACAGTTTGCTGATATGCAGGTCTGTGTGGATAAACGCTACGAATGGCACCCCGGAATGAGAATGACATCAATTTTGCCGAAACTGTTGTTCTTCCGGATGGATAAAGTGAGATCGATACCCTCCGACAGAGAAGTAACCATCCGGGATCTCCTCAGCCACGCTTCCGGCTTACAGCAGGGCATCGCCGGTATGATCGCCATGCTGAAGCATAACAAAAAAGATACGCTGGAACAGCGGATCGACGCATATAGCCGATATGTGTTGGATTTTCATCCGGGAACGAATACCGGTTATTCTCCCTGTGCGGCCTATGATGTTCTTGGATATCTTTTGGGTGTGATTACAGAGGAGCCTGTTGCGGATGCCTACCGTGAATTGGTATTTAAGCCTTTGGGCATGGATTCCGCAACGTTCAAGCTAACGGACAAAACGGATCTTGCCAGAACCTACACCCGTAAAAGGAACAGACTGGTGGATATTACCGGAACACCACGGGATCTGGAAAGCATACTGCGCATCGAACCGGATGCAGATTATGTGGCAGGCTGCGGCGGTTTGTACTGCACGGTGAAAGACTATGAAAAACTGGGCCGAATGCTGTGCAATGATGGTGACGGATTTCTCAAACCGGAAACCGTAAAGTTGATGCGCACCGAGGCGCAGGAAAAACACATGGAACCGGAACCCGGACAGGTCTGGGGACTGGGCGTCAGAATCCGCCAGAACGATCCATTCTGTACCTCCGGCACCTACGGCTGGAGCGGTGCGCTGGGCACCCATTTCTTTGTATCCCCGGAGGATAAACTGGAAGTCGTGTTTGCTACCCACAGAAGTGATTTGGGCGGCTCCGGTTCCTATATCAGCCGCAAGGTAGAGGAATTGGTGTTCTCTGTCTGGGGCAATCAATAACATGACGGGCACAGGCAGATGTCCTGCCTGCGCCCAGTTCTTTACAAAATATAATCCATGCTATTGCGGTATTGGATAGGTGTCATGCCTACCCGTTTTTTGAACAGATAATGGAAGTTGTTGATATCATGGATTCCTACCTGATGAGAAATCTTGCTGGCAGGTAAAGTCGTGGTTTTCAGCATGATTTTTGCATGATTGATTCGCAGCCAGATCAAATAGTCATTGGGAGAGAATCCGGTATAGCGCTTAAATTCCTTGGATAGGTGAAACTTGTTTGTACCTGTGAGCTCAGCCAAATCATCCAGTGAAATGGCACCCATATAATGTTGCTCCATATGCTTCATTGCCCGCTGGACACTCTTTGGAACGTCCTGCTTGTGAATGGCAAGGTTGGAGGAAAGTAATGTCAGGTACAGCAGCAGACCATCAATGGCATGGTGGGCACGCAGATCCCGATGCAGGCTGGGAGAATCATAGATTTCCAACACTTGCTCCAGATACCGGTGAAACCGGCCTGTGATGCTTTCGTGAAATACGAGCCGACCGGATTTCTGGTATTCGTCACTATAATGTTCCGCAAGCGGCCCGTTCAGATGAAGAACGGCGACTTTCCAGTCCTCTGCGGCAGCATAATAGTGGGGCTTGCGGCAATCGATCAGGATGCCATCTCCGGGATTCAGCACGAAGGATCTGCCGCAGTATTTTACTTCCCCTATACCTTCATATGTGTACAGCACTAAGAAAGAACGGAAATTTTGCCGCAGGGTGTAAGAACCTTTGCGGTAATGAAAAATGGTGAAGGCTTGCATATAAAAGAGATTTTCTTTTGCAAAGGCTGTGATCGGCACCGGGCGGAATGCATCGGTGCTGCCGAGCAGGTAAAATTCTGAGTTTGCCAAGTTTTCAGGATCATACTTGCCGCTTTTTAGGGTCTCGTCCGAAATTTGCCGGGAGGTTATGGGCCTGTCCGTTTCGGCATGAAGAAAGGAAATGCCGTCAAACACCTTAAATCCACCACCATTTCGCAAAAATCATTACGACTATTATACCTTCACACCGGTCTAAAAACAAGTGCTGATAATTTGCAATATTTTATGAGCAGGAGGTCACATGGAAATCACAAAAGATATGACCTTGCGGGAAATCATGGAGTTGCGCCGCTTTGACCAGATGCAGGGGCAATTTGTGTCCGCATCCATGGGTGATTGGTTCCGGGATAAGTATGAATTAACGCTTCCGCAGTTACAGGAGCAGAACCCAACATGGTTCTACGAAGACCTGCTCTATGGTCTTGATCATTTACTGGAAACGGCATACGAAAAAGAACAGTATGTCTACGAAGTTCGAGAGGGTGTGCACCTGATCCATCTGCCTGCAAAGGAGCGAAAATATGAAGCCTTTGCCTATTTTGATCTCGCCGTATTGAAGCGAAAGGACGGATACAATGAGAAATAAAATGGCAACTCTCAACCCGGCCGTTACAGAGAGAGAAAAGAAGCATATCGCTGTCTCCACCGAAATTGCGGCAGAGGGAATCGTTCTGCTGGAAAATAGGGGCGTTCTGCCTTTCGGCGCGGATGTGAAGTCTATCGCCCTTTTTGGCAGCGGTGCAAGACGCACGGTCAAGGGCGGCACCGGCTCCGGTGATGTGAATACCCGAAGCTATATAACAGTAGAGCAGGGGCTAAAAAACGCAGGCTATTCTATCATGACGGATACTTGGCTTTCGGAACACGAAACCGTCATGGTGGACGCAAAGAAAGCTTATGATGACCACATCCAGGAGCTCTCCCGCCAAGGCATTGGTGTGGCACTGCTGACCATGATGGGTAAGCCTTTCGTGGAACCTGAATTCCGGGCACTGGACCGGGATGACCTTGTAAACGCGGATGCTGCCGTTTATGTTCTTGCCCGAAACTCCGGCGAGGGAGCTGACCGAAAAAATATCCCCGGTGATTATCAGCTGACCGAGAACGAAAAGAAGGATATTGCGTTATTAGCACAAAATTACGGCCGATTTGTGTTGCTTTTGAATGTGGGCGGTGTGGTGGATATTGAGTGCATCCGGGAACTACCCGATGCTATTGTGCTGATGAGTCAGGGCGGCTCCGGTTGCGGCGATGCAGTGGCTAAAGTGCTGACAGGAGAAGTAAACCCCTCCGGCAAGCTGGCAGCCACCTGGGCAAAGCGATACGAAGATTATCCCTTTGCAGGGGAATTTGCCTCAGATGCCAATGATGCTTATTACAAAGAGGGTATCTACGTGGGTTACCGCTGGTTTGACACCTTCGGTATTGAACCTATGTATCCCTTCGGCTACGGCCTTTCCTATACGGATTTCAAGATCGAGATTCTCGGTACTGAACAAAATCGATGGTGTGTAGATCTGCAAGTGAGGGTAACGAATACCGGAAGATACCCAGGCAAGGAAGTGGTGCAGGTCTATGCGTCCTGCCCCCAGACCGATTTGGATAAGCCTTATCAGGCGATGGTTGCCTTTGAAAAGACTGCCTTGCTGCAGCCCGGCGAAGTGCAGGAATTGCTAATCCCCATCAATTTAAGCCGCATGGCTTCCTACGATGAAATCAGAAGTGCATGGGTGTTGGAACAGGGCTGCTATATTCTTCGAGTGGGAAACGACTCCAGACATACTGCCATTTCCGCGATGCTGAAAATGGACAAGGATTGTATCATGGAACAGTGCAGAAAGTTCCTACGCGGAGAACATCCTGAAAAGCTCCCGGAAGAACGGGATAGCTGCATGGCGCCCAGTTGCCCGGTCATCACGATCGATACCAACAAATTGCTTTGCGTAAGGCATGAATATACGCAGGCCTTTCCGCTGCTTCGTAAGCCTGAAAGATTTTGCGGCTTTGCTGATGTGGTCAATGGAGCGGCAACAGCGGAAGAATTGGTGGGGCAGATGACCGCTGACGAATTGGTCATGCTCTGTATTGGCGGTGCGAGAGTGAGTCTAACTGATTTTTCTGTCATCGGCAATGCTTCCAATTCCATCCCGGGCGCTGCGGGTGATACGACTGCCACGCTTGCCTGCTATGGCATTCCCCAGTGCGCCATGGCAGACGGACCCGCCGGAATCCGGGTAAATCCAAAGGTCTATGAGCGGCGTGACGGCTATATCAACAATGTGGAGGAAGATCCGATTCTTGGTAAGGTTCTGCCCCCAGAACTGAGAAAAGTGGACTTGAGTGGCACACAGATCAAATACCAGTATTGCACCGCACTGCCAATTGCTACCCAGCTTGCTCAGACATGGAATCATGACCTGCTGCTGAAGGCGGGCGATTTGATCGGTGCGGAGATGGAGCAGTTGGGCATTGACCTGTGGCTGGCACCGGGTATGAACATCCAGAGAAATCCTCTATGCGGTAGAAACTTCGAATATTTTTCCGAAGATCCTCTGCTCAGCGGCCTGTGTGCTGCTGATTTGATTGTGGGAACGCAGGAAAATCACCCCGGCAAGGGCGTGACGTTGAAACACTTCGCCGCCAACAACCAGGAAACCAACCGAAATCGGAACAACTCTCATGTGTCTGAGCGGGCTTTGCGGGAAATCTACCTGAAGGGTTTTGAAATCGCCGCGCAGCACCATCCCTTTGCGGTGATGACCTCAGTGAATCTCCTGAACGGCATCCATACTTCCAATGACCGGGATCTGCTGCTGCACATCCTCCGGGATGAATGGCGGTTTAAGGGCTTAGTCATGACCGATTGGGGCGCTACCGGAGAGTTTGTGGAAAACAGTGGCGACAGCTACAGCTGTTCCGGTTCCAAGGAATGTATCCTGGCGGGCAATGACCTGATCATGCCCGGTACCCAGGGCGATGAGGAGCGGTTGAAGGCTGCCGTGGAGAACGGAACACTTCCTATTGAATCGCTGCAAGCCTGCGCTGTAAGAATTATCAATGTGCTGAAACGATGCGCCCCCGGAATGGAGGAATAACATGAAGATCTATGGTGTGAAGATCAACGGGCTGACTGACCCCATCGGTTTTGAATATGAACCGCTTTTTTGCTCCTGGAAAATTCGCGATAGCAAAGGAAAGTCACAAACAAATTGTAAAATACAAGTTTCAACAGATGACGCGCTCAAATCTCTTGTCTATGAAAAAGAAGGCGACCTGAACTGCACAGGAGAAGTGCTGGACTTTGTTTTGCGGCCCTATACCCGTTATTTCTATCAGATCACCGTGCAGAGCGATGCAGGCGAAACGGTAAAAAGTGATGTCCACTTCTTTGAAACGGCGAAGTTGGACGATCCATGGCAGGCCAATTGGATCGGCGTTGCGGATAACGACACTCACCCGGAATTTCATAAGGCCTTTGCTGCCAGGGGAGAAGTTCTTTCTGCCCGGTTGTACATCTGTGGTCTTGGCCTCTTTGAAGCCAGCGTCAACGGTCAGAAGGTCGGCAATGACCTGCTGGCGCCTTTTATAAACGACTATGAGGAGCATTTTCAGTATTGCGCTTATGATGTGAAAGCTTTACTGCGGACGGACAATGAGATCTCTGTCCTCCTGGGTGACGGCTGGTATCGCGGTCATTTCGGTCTTGGCGAGCCGACCCACTATGATAGGACCCTTGCGCTGATCGCTGAACTGCGGATCGAATATGCTGGTGGAAGTAATGAAACCATCATCACCGATGAAAGCTGGAAGTACCGTCACAGCTTTATCACGCTTTCCGATATTTACAACGGCGAGACCCAGGACTATTCTCAGCCGCTGGGCGAGTGGAAACAGGCAATTGCCATCGAAGCGCCTGGTAAGCTGTGCCAGCGGTATTCCCCGCCCTTGCACTACATGGAAACCATGCCTGTTAAGGAGGTCATCCATACTCCTGCCGGGGAGATCGTACTGGACTTTGGGCAAAACTTTGCCGGCCATGTGGTTTGCACCCAACCCATTCCTAAGGGCATCACGATGACTTGGGAGTTCGGTGAGATCCTGCAAAACGGTAATTTCTATCATGATAATTATCGGACTGCCGAATCTAGATTCACCTATGTGTCCGACGGTACACAGCGGGAAATTCGTCCTCGGTTTACCTTCTTCGGTTTCCGGTATTTGAAGGTCAGTGGATTGGAGGAAGTAGATCCTGTCTGCTTCGAAGCCCGCGCCATCTATTCCGAGATGGAGCAGACAGGATCAATTCACACAGGAAATGAGAAGATCAACCAGCTTTTCTCCAACTCCCTGTGGGGGCTGAAATCCAATTTCTTAGATATGCCCACCGATTGCCCCCAGCGGGATGAGCGACTGGGCTGGACGGGCGATGCCCAGGTGTTCTGCACCACAGCGGGCTTTCATATGGATACCCGTGCTTTCTACCACAAGTTTCTGAAAGACCTCCGCTCTGACCAGAAGCGGAACAACGGCAGCGTAGCGCTTTATCTGCCCAATGCCTTCGGCGGCTTGAGCGCGGGTATTTGGAGCGATGCGGCAACCATTATGCCCAAGATGCTCTATGATTACTATGGCAATAAAGAACTGCTGGCGCAAAACTATCCGCTGATGAAGGATTGGGTGGACTCTATACACCGGGCAGACTGCGCCAGGGGGCAGAAAAACCTCTATGATTTTGGTTTCCAGTTTGGTGATTGGCTGGCGCTGGATGGCTCTACGGAACAATCTACCTTTGGCAGAACAGATAGTGGTTTCCTCTGTTCCAATTACTACTACGCTTCCACAAAATATGTGGCGGAAGCGGCATCGGTTTTGGCCTACCCCGATGCGGCGAAATATGAGGCGAGGGCGGAGGCAATTCGGACAGCCATTTTGGATGAATACTTTACCTCCACCGGTCGTCTGGCCGTCGACACTCAGACCGGCTATCTGGTGGCGCTGAAATTTGGTGTTTACAAGGAAAAACAGCGAATCATCGATGGCCTGCAAAACCGAATCAAAAAGGACTTGAACCGCTTAAAGGGCGGCTTTGTAGGCGCAACCATGATGGCCTGCGTTCTGGCAGAGAATGGTATGGCGGATAAGGCTTATGATCTCCTGCTCTATGAGGGATTTCCCGGTTGGCTGTATGCGGTAAATCTGGGGGCAACTACGATCTGGGAACGGTGGAACAGTGTGCTTTCGGACGGCTGTATCAGTGGTACCGGAATGAATAGCCTGAACCATTATTCCTATGGCAGTGTGGTGGAATTCCTGTACCGCTATGCCGCAGGTATTATCCCAACAGGACCCGGTTTCCGTAAGGTAAGAATCGCACCTTTCCCGGAAATCAGATTGAGGCATCTTGAGTGCAGTTACGACAGTGTATGCGGTAAGTATGTGTCCAACTGGCGCATTGAAGAGAACGGAATGCTGACCTTCCATATTGAGATCCCCTTTGGGTGCCAAGCGGAGGTGTGTTTGCCGGAACAGGAAAGCAAGCTGCTTAGCGCCGGGAGCTACGATTATCAAATCGAGACAGAAAAGGATTACCGGATATTGTATTCCGCTTCTACACCATTTGAACGACTCTTTGAGGATGACCGGGCGGTGGAAGTGTTGAAAAAATACGTGCCGGAGATTTGGTACGGTACGGACCGGAATGACCCGGAGGCCATGAGCAAATGTTTGAGCGACTCTAAATTCCGTGCGGCATTATTCCGTGCGCCGACCGAGCGTTACGATCAAGCAATCTCTGAGATCGCCGCCATCCGGGCATAAGCATAAGGAGAAAGCTATGAAAGAACGAGATAATATCCATTTTTATGATACTTCCGCATTGAAGGAAACAGCCGGCATCCGAGAGCGGTGTCATGCAGATTATGTTCAGAAAGCATTGGAGAAACGGCTGCCAGGTGAAAAATTCAAAGTCACCTCTGTATACATCAATGAAACAGGCTGCTACGACGCGAAACTCCATTGGTTGATCAAACTACTGTGGACAGACGGAAAGGTTTCCGGTTTGCCTGCATATTGCGAGGTGCTTATCGAGCATTGTACCGGGGCGGAGTGGGAAAACATCATCGTTTGGTCACCCCTTGCCTGGAATGACCGCTTTGCCGGTACCGCTGGCGGCGGCACTTGTACCGGCGGTGTGACACAAATTACCGCACCCAACAACGGCCAGCGGGGCTGGACGTTGCCTTTTGCTATAATCAACGGCTTTACAGCCGCAACATGTGATGCCGGTAACGAAAAGTATGGCCCCAACTGGGCAGTAGATAAGAAAGGTAAGCGCATTCAGGAGCGAATCGAAAACTGGCGGGCAAATGCCACGCACCAGATGACTGTGTTCGGCAAGGCGGTTGCGGAAATTCTGCACCAGCGCCCCATTCAGTTCTCCTACATGAACGGCGGCTCCGGCGGCGGTCGGCAAAGCATGGTGGAGGCGCAGGAGTACCCGGAAGATTATGACGGCATCTGGGCAAATTCTCCGGCGATCAACTGGACAAAATTTCTGATTGGCGGCTTCTGGCCCATGGCGGTTGCCAATACCTATAACGCACCGCTAAAGTACCACAAGCTAAATGCCTTTGCCAAGGCTGTTCACGACAGTGTGGGCGGCAGAGAGAAGTATTATCAGCTTGCAGAACGAGTAGAGATCGATTCCTTCTCCCTTGTGGGGCAACAGACAAAGCAGGGCGTGATCACTGAAACTGATGCGCAAGTTATGAAAGAAATTTGGAATGGACCATGCCGTGCCAACGGAGAGCGACTGTGGTATTTCTTCCGTCCGGGGCTGATCCACTGGCGGACAGGCCTGCCCATCTTTGCTACTTCCTTCATCTTGCCTTTTATGAAGGCTCGGCCCTTTGCGCTGTGTAATACTTTTGCCCGGTGGGTGACCGAGGACCCTAAGGCAGACTATACAACGCTGGATAAGACCGGATTCGAAAAGCTGTTTGATGCTGCGCAGGAGGTGTTTTCCGCTGCGGTGGCAGATAATGCAGACCTTACCGCTTTTGCTTCCCATGGTGGCAAGTTGATGATCGACCACGGCATCGATGACCCGCTGATCCCCGTAGAGGGTACTATTGATTACTATAACCATATGAAGCAGATCATGGGAGAGGATGCGGTCAATGCTTTCTGCCGTGTCTACTTAGGCCCTGGAGATAACCATGGGAATTACCACGGCAACGGTCCTGGCATAACCGAAGCTGACGGTATGCGTGTTCTGATTGACTGGGTAGAGCATAACAAAGCTCCGGAAGCGATCCGGGTCGTGCAGATCGATCAGAAAACAGGCGAGGCAATTTGTGAAAAGGCACTATATCCCGCTTAAGTGGATAACAGATGAGATCATCGGAATTGCCAAAATGCCTCAGGAACAGCGTGAGGAGATGGAAAATTCTCCGATGTTTAAAGGCTTTATGGCGGCGATGGGCAGAATGTCCGATGCAGACCGCATGGTCAGTACCTTCTTTGAGAAAAAGTATGTTGGCTGCATCGGAAAGGATCTTTCTCTTTACTATTACGAGTATCACTCCAATGGTTTGGCAAAGGTTGCGCTGCTAGCGGACGGGTTTTACACAGTCGAGGTACTTGATACCTGGAATACAACCAGGAAGACTGTGATGACCCGCGTCTGTGAGAATGTTTCGATAAGCATTCCGGGAAGAGAATATATGGCTATTCTTGCTACCAGGGAAAAATGAACTGCATGATTGAGGTAAAGCCATGAAAGCTTATCTTGCCATAGACATCGGGGCCTCCTCAGGCCGGCATATCGTGGGCTGGCGGGAGGAGGGCCAACAGAAAACGAAGGAAGTCTACCGATTTTCCAATGGCCCCGTGGAACTGGACGGGCACCTGACCTGGGATATCGACGCGCTGCTCCGGGAGGTCAGGGCCGGGATCGCCAAGGCCAAAGCGGCGTTCGGACAGATCGAGAGCTTGAGCATCGACACTTGGGGCGTGGACTATGTGCTGCTGCGCGGCGACCAGGAGGTCCGCCCCTGCTACTGCTACCGGGACAGCCGCACCGATGCCGTACTCTCGCTGGTGCATGAAAAAGTACCCTTCTCCCGGCTCTACCGGCGCACCGGTATCCAGTTCCAGCCCTTCAACACCGTCTATCAGCTGTACGCAGACAAGATGGCCGGGCGGCTGGAGGGTGTCACGGACTGCCTGATGATCCCGGAGTATCTGCTGTATAAGCTCTGCGGCGTCAAGGCCCATGAGTACACCAACGCCACCACCGGCGGCCTGGTCAGCGCGGCGACTGGGGAATTTGACCGGGAGCTCATCCGGGCACTGGGTCTGCCGGAGCATCTGTTCGGCCCTCTGAGCCGGCCGGGCACGGTCCTGGGCGAGTATGAGGGGATCAAGTGCGTCCTCTGCGCTACCCATGATACCGCGTCGGCGGTGGAGGGCATCCCCATGGAGGGCGTGCAGCCCTACATCTCCTCCGGCACCTGGAGCCTCCTGGGCGTCAAAACGCCCCGGTCCCTGACGGGCCCGGAGAGCGAAAAGGCCAATTATTCCAACGAGGGCGGCGTGGGCTACAACCGCTACCAGAAGAACATTATGGGGATGTGGCTCATCAACCGGCTCCGGGAGGAGCTGTGCCCGGAACTGGCCTTCCCGGAGCTGGTGGCCGCTGCGGAAAAGAGCGGCTTTGACGGCACTGTGGACGTGAACGATTCAGCTTTCCTGGCGCCGGAGAGCATGAAAGCCGCCTTTGACGCGGCTCTGGGCGAAAAGCCCCGGGAGGCGGCGGATTACTTCCGCTGCGCCTGCCGGAGCCTGGCCCTTAGCTACAAGACAGCCATTGAAGAACTGGAGCGGAACACGAGAAGAACATACGAAAAGCTGTACATCGTAGGCGGTGGGGCCAGGAACGCCTTTCTCAACCGCCTGACCCAGGAGACCACGGGGCTTGAAGTTGTCGCTTTGCCCATCGAGGCCACAGCCCTGGGGAATCTGAAAATTCAAATGGAGGCAGACACATGAGCTACAACGAGGCAAGAGAAAAATACGCAGCCCTGGGTGTTGACACCGGGGCTGCCATAGAAAAACTGAGGACCGTGCCTGTCAGCCTGCACTGCTGGCAGGGGGACGACGTGCGCGGCTTCGACACCGACCCCAGCAAACCCCTCACCGGCGGCATCCAGACCACCGGCAACTACCCCGGCCGGGCGCGCACCCCCCAGGAGCTGATGGCGGATATCGACCAGGTCTTAAAGCTCATCCCCGGCCGGCCAAAGATGAATCTCCACGCCAGCTACGCTATCTTTGACGAGGGCGACTGGGCTGACAGGGACGCTCTGGAGCCGAAGCATTTTCAAAAATGGGTGGACTTCTGCAAGGAACGGGGCCTGGGCTGCGATTTTAACCCCACCTTCTTCTCACACCCCAGGTGCGACCCGCTGACGCTGTCCTCTCCCGACGAGGAAACCCGCCGTTTCTGGATCGACCACGGAAAAGCCTGTATCCGCATCAGCCAGTACCTGGCCCAGGAACTGGGCAAGAAATGCGTTATGAATATTTGGACCGGGGACGGTTTCAAGGACATCCCCGGCGACCGGCTAGGGCCCCGTGTCCGTTACAAGGAAGCCATTGACGAGATTCTCTCCGAGCCCTACGATTTTTCCCTGGTGAAGCCTTGCATCGAGTCGAAGGTGTTCGGCATCGGCGTAGAGGCTTACACCACCGGGAGCGCGGAGTTTGCACTCAGCTATGCCGCCTTCAACCGGGATAAATGCATCCCCCTGATGGACAACGGCCACTACCACCCAACCGAAGTGGTCAGCGACAAGATCCCGGCTCTGCTGGCCTTTTTCCCGGAGATAGCCCTGCACGTGACCCGCCCCATCCGCTGGGACAGCGACCATGTGGTGCTCTTTGACGACGAGACCAGGGAGATTTGCCGGGAGGTCGTCCGCTGTGGCGGGCTGGACGGCCGGGTGGACATCGCCTTGGATTACTTTGATGCCAGCATCAACCGCGTCTCCGCCTGGGTGACCGGGTACAGGAATCTGCAAAAGGCCCTGCTTTTTGCCCTGCTCCAGCCAAACGCTAAGCTGAAGGAACTCCAGAATCGGGGCGACTTCACAAAGCTGATGGTGGCGCAGGAGGCGTTGAAGACTGCGCCATTTGGGGAGGTCTGGGACGAATACTGCCGCGTCTGCGGCAAACCGCTGGACGGAGAGTGGTTCGGACAGGTGCTGGACTATGAAAAGAAAGTGTTGGAGGCGAGAGCATGAAAGATATCCTGACCGCGCCCTTTATGACGGAGATGATCCGCACCGCCACCAATATGTATTACCACGGCTGGAACGAGCGGAACGGCGGCAACATCAGCCTGCTGCTGGAGGAAGAACAGATACAAGATTATGTAAACTCCAATACTGTCCTGTGTTCCATCCCCACAGGATTTACCGCCCCGGAACTGGAGGGGAAATATTTTCTGGTCACCGGCACCGGCAAGTATTTCAAAAATGTCCAATACGCACCGGAGGTGAACCTGGGCCTGGTCCGCCTGACGGACGGCGGCGGAACAGCGGAGCTCCTCTGGGGCTTCACCGACGGAGGCCGGTTCACAAGCGAGTTTCCCGCCCACATGATGAGCCATGTGGCCCGGCTGAAGGTGGACCCGGAAAACCGGGTGGTCATGCACTGCCATCCGGCAAATCTGCTGGCCATGACATACGTGCATACCCTGGACGAGCGGGAATTCACCCGCACGCTGTGGCAGATGTGCACCGAGTGCATCGTGGTGTTCCCGGACGGGGTGAACGTGCTTCCCTGGATGCTCTGCGGCACCAACGAGATCGGCGAGGCCACGGCTGAGAAAATGAAGACCGCCCGGCTGGTGGTCTGGAGCCTGCACGGCATCTACGGGGCCGGGAAGGACCTGGACGAGACCTTCGGCCTCATCGAGACGGCGGAGAAGGCGGCGGAGATCTACATGAAGATCGCCCACCTGCCCCGGGTGACCACCATCACCGACGACATGATGCACCAGCTGGAGGCCCGTTTCGGCGTCAAAGGCAGGGATGGATACCTGGCGTAAGGCATTTTTGAAATTGGCAAAGTAAAAAGGGCAAAAGGAATTCTGTCCTTGGCCCACTGCCCTATCTGGAAAAGTCCACAGATATTTCCATTTGCGCTGCACAGGCTCTTTCTCTGATCAGGCTTTATACAGAAGCTATTAAGGATATAGGAAGTGTAACAGTGTGTTTGACAGCAAGGAACTCTATTCATGCAGGAGATCATGCAGATCTACCACTGCAATTTTGGCTATCCGCTGCTCAGCGAAAAGGCACGGCTGGCGCTGCCGGAGGAACGGGAGACGATCCCTCGCACCGACTTTGCCAAAACAGGTCTGGGCCGGGAGTGTGCGTTCGATCCACCTATTCCCGGCGAGGAGGAGCGGGTTTTCTTCCAGAAGATGAAACGAGATTTCTGGGCGTGCCTGCATAACCCCGAACTGGGCGTGAGCATGACCATCTCCTGGTCAGGCGATACGCTTCCCATCCTGTCCCAGTGGCGCAGCATGGCCAGCGGAGACTATGTTCTCGGCTTGGAACCCGCTAACTGCTACATCATGGGTCGTCATGCGGAGCGGGAAAACGGGACACTGCCGGTCCTGAAAGCCTTTGAAAGTGTAAGCAATACTGTCAAAATCGAATTTACGGAGGGGTAAAAAATGTCCAAGAAGCCTTTTGGGGACGCTGATTCGTCAGATCGAAGCCATGCAGAGCCGGATGAGTGACGCGCAGGAAGCAGTCAAGCGGATCGACAAGGAAATTGCCGACCTCAACGCCAGAAACCTGGTCATCACCCGGCTCCATACAAACGGTGTGCTGAATGCCGCCGCCTATTCGGCGCAGACGGCGGAGATCGGGAATAAAATCAACGAACTGCGCATCCAGCGGCGCGGGAAGCTGGCGGAAGACGAAGATGACGAGTGGCTGGAGCAAATCAGGGAACTGAACAGCGTCATGGAGGATTATCTTCCCACAGACCGCTTCGATGAAGAACTGTTCGGGCAAATCGTTGACAGCATAACGGTCAACGACAATACACGAATCACCTTCCATTTGACCGGCGGAATCGAATTGACCGAAGAAATCGACGAGAAAGGCAGGTACAAGCGAAAATGAAATTGAGGACGCTTCCTTACGGCTACCAATTTACAGATGGCGTCATCGCCATCCATCCACAAGAACGGGATACCGTCGTAAAGATCTTCCAATACGGATTGCGGCGATCG
Source organism: uncultured Oscillospiraceae bacterium (assembly GCA_947600025.1). Lineage (GTDB taxonomy): Bacteria > Bacillota > Clostridia > Oscillospirales > Oscillospiraceae > Faecousia. The sequence continues at coordinate 23,420 of CANQFY010000010.1, read as the reverse complement.
ACGCTGAATTTGGAGCTATGATGAGCGCCATATCCGCTGAAAACGCCGAACAGTTCGACGAGCGCAGAGCAACCGAGCTGATGAATGAGAAAGCCAGCCTTGAACAACGGCTCTCGCAGATTACCGATGTCATGCAAAAACGCCAGAACGCTAAATCCCGCCTCGATGAAATCTATGGCATCCTCGACGGGCTGAAAAATCACCCGATGAAATTTGACGACCAGATATTACGACAGATACTGGAATGTGTTATAATAGAATCCAAAGAGAGGATCAAGGTTGTCTTTACCGGCGGGCTCGAAGTGGAACAGCCGCTCTACTAAAAAAGCGACTGACCGCAGTTGCCACCGAATCCGAAAACACAAGACATTTTTGGTGAGGGTTCAAGTCTATATCCCAAATCGCCGAAAAAATCTTTTTTATTGTGGTTAGCCAAAAATCGGCAAGACTCGTTAGAGACTTGCCGATTTTTACTTTTTCACTACTTGTAATGTTAGAGTTATTTTTCCTCTTTTCTCAATTCCCTGATGGCAATAACTGCGCCAACGATGGCAAGCGCATAAAATAGAATGATAATATAGCCTTCTTCGCGGTCAAACCCAAAAACATTGAACACAGTCGACCACGCGCCGGGCTCCACCAGATAGGACTCCGCTAAAAGCCACGCAGAGCCTCCTATAATACCAGAAAGCATCAAAAAACATCCGAAAATTACTTTTTTCATAACGGTATCTTTCCTTTCCGTATTATTTGATTTTTTCCATACAAACGCCGATTGTCAAACAGTCGCCCACTTGACATTTCATTTTGTCAAAGGCATTTAAGGGCAGGCTCTATTCCGCCGCAGGCCCGGGGCGGGGCTTTTTCCGCCGGAAATTGGGGCGGCGGCGGGGCTTGCGCTCGGCCTTTTCCCCGGCTTCGGCGGCGTCCTTCCGCTCGGCCTCCGGCGCTTCGCCTGCCGGGGCCTGGGGGGCGGCCTCCTGCTCCGGCTTGGCCCGGCGCTTCCGGCGGGGACGGCGAGCGCTGTCCTCCTCCTTGGGCTCCTCCTGATCGTAGGCCTCGGCGATGGTGTCCGTGCTGTACCGGAACCGGATGGGCTCCAGATGCACCGCCTCCTGCTCGGCCTCCGTGGGCTTTGCCCGCTTGCCGGCCCCGGAGATGGGGGCCAGGTCGGCGGGAATGGGCGGGTCGTTTTTCTTGGCCTTGCCGTTGCGCAGCACGGCGATGTCGGTGTTGGCGTAGGTGTTCACCGTCTCCGGCTGGGCCTCCATGCGCACCCGCACCCGCTGGCGCAGCAGATCCAGCTCCACCACTGTGCCCCGGCCGTCGGGGGTGTCCACCAGGGACTCGGCCTTGGGGCTGGTGCGGAGCAGATCCTCATAGGCGTCCTGTTCATACTTGAGGCAGCACATGAGCCGCCCGCAGGTGCCGGAGATTTTCGTGGGGTTCAGGCTCAGATTCTGAGTCTTGGCCATTTTGATGGACACGGGCTGAAAATCCTCCAGGAAGCTGGCGCAGCAGAAGGGCCTGCCGCAGATTCCCAGGCCGCCCACCATCTTGGCCTTGTCCCGGACGCCGATCTGCCGCAGCTCGATCCGGGTGTGGAAGATCCCTGCCAGATTTTTCACCAGCTCCCGGAAATCCACCCGCTCGTCGGCTGTGAAGAAGAACAGCAGCTTGCTTCCGTCGAAGGCGCACTCGGCGCTGACCAACTGCATATCCAGCCCCAGCTCCCGGATCCGCTGGTTGCAGATGTCGCAGGCCCGCTTTTCCTTGTTCCGGTTGTCGGCGGCGATCTGCTCGTCCCGGGGGGTGGCAAGCCGCAGCACGGGGCGCAGGGGGGCCGCCAGGTCCCGGTTCAGGACCCGGTGGTTGGCGCTGGTGCAGATGCCGTACTCCGGCCCCCGTGCGGTGTCGATAATCACATGATCCCCGGGCCGCAGGTTCAGCCCCTGGGGATCAAAATAGTAGACCTTCTGCCCCGGGCGGAACTGGACGTCCACCACCTGGGCGGAGGAGGCTAATTCTTGTTCATCCATGGTAAACTCCTTTATTTTTAACGCAGGGCATACGCCAGATAGCCGCACACGGCGGCAGGGGAGACGTTGCCCTGGGCATATTCGATGGCTTTTTTCAGCGCCTCCACTCCCCGCAGGAGGGTGGCGCCGTCCCGCCTTGCGCCGATCTCCCGGGCGCCGGGCACCGGCTCCGGCAGACCCGCCTGACATACCAGAGCCCCTTGGAGCAGTTCCAGAAAGACCTGGAGTTGGGCAATCAGCCGGTCCCGCTTCCACTTTTCCATGGGGATCAGCAGTCGCAGCAGGGCCACCGGATCGGACTGGGCCACGCAGGCGGTGAAGGCCTGGGCGTTTTCGTCGGGTTCGGCTTCCAGCAGGGCCCGGGCGGCGCCCAAGAAGCCTCCGCTCTGCGCGGCGGCCTGGGAAATGGCGTCGGAAGCAGCCTGGGGGAAGTCGTTTTTCAGCTGCCGGATCAAAATGTCCTGGGAAAGCGGACTTAAGTCCAATTCCGTGCTTCGAGAGCGGACGGTGGGCAGCAGCTTGTCCGCCGCGTCTGTCAGAAGCAGAAACACGCCGTAACCCGGCGGCTCCTCCAAAACCTTCAGCAGGGCGTTCTGCCCGGAAATGCCCAGATCCTGGGCCCGGGGAATGAGCAGGATTTTTTTCTCCGCCTCGTTGGGCCGGATGTAAAGCTCCGCCCGGGCGGCCCGGATCCGCTCCACGGGGACGGTTTTTTTCTCCGGATCGTCTACGGTAATCACGTCGGGGTGGGTGCCGGCCAGAACCTTTCGACAGGCCCGGCACCGCAGACAGGGCTTTTCCCCCGCCCCCTGGCAGAGGATGGCGGCGGCCAGGAGCCGGGCCAAGGTGCGCTTCCCGGACCCCGCCGGCCCGGAGATCAGATAGCAGTGGGACAGCCGCCCCGACGCCAGGGACGATTTCAGATTTTCCTTCAGCCGGGGATTGCCCAGCAGACCTTCAAATCCCATGGCTTACCCCCAGAGGGCGGAGAGCATGGGAATGACCTGCTTTTTCCGGCTCATCACATGGGGCAGGAACACGGCGTTGTCCTTGGGCGGTACGCCGAAAGCCTGGAAGATGGTGTCGTCGTCCCCTATGTAGAGCAACTGCGTGCCTTCCAAGAGCACATCCGTCAGCATCAGAAGGATCATGGAGAGCCCCTTTTCCTTGGCGGCGGCGCGCATCAGCTCCAAAAATTCCGCCTTCCGTTCCAGCATCCGGGGGCTGTCCATGCAGGTGACCTGTCCCACCCCCAGGGCGTGGCCTGCGATGTGGAACTCCTTGTAGTCGGTAAAAAGCAGCTCCCGGGCGGTGCGGCTTTCCAGGGAGGCGGAAAAGATGTCCCGCCCAAGCTCCTCCAGGGACACATTGGCGATCCGGGCCATTCGCTGGGCGGTGCGCCGGTCCCGGAGGGTGCAGGTGGGGGACTTGAACATGACGGTGTCGGACAGAATGGCCGCCGCCATCATGCCCGCCATTTTCTCCGAGGGCATCAGGCCCCGGTCTTGAAACATGCTGGCGATGATGGTATTGGTGGAGCCCACCGGCTCGTTGCGGACGTAGATAGGGTTGGAGGTTTGGATATCCGCCAGCCGGTGGTGGTCGATGATCTCCAAAATCTCCGCCTCCTCCAGCCCCGGAACGGACTGGGAGGCCTCGTTGTGGTCCACCAGTACCACCCGCTTCCGCCGGGGGCGGAGCAGATGGTAGCGGGTCAGCACCCCAGCCACCCGGTCGTTCTCGTCCAGAATGGGGTAGCAGGAGTCCCGGTGCTGGAGCACCTGCTCCCGCACGTCGTCTACCCGGTCGTCCAGGTGGAAGCAGACCAGATCCTTGGTCCGGCAGATCCGCCCGATGGGGGTGGACTGGAAGATCAGCCGGGCGGCCCGGTAGGCGTCAAAGGGGGTGGAGATGATGCAGGTCTCGGTGGGCAGCTCCCGCAGCTCCTCCGGCAGCTCCGCCTGGCACAGCACCAGGCAGTTGACGTTCAGATCTAACGCCCGGCGGATCATGTCCGGCTGGTGGCCGCACAGGACGATGGTGTCCTTCCGGTCGAAGAGTAGATGCTCCCGGCTCTGGGGCAGGGCAATGGTGACCTCCCCGGCCACGGTATCCGTTTCCTCCCCGGCGTCATTGAGGATCTTCCCCTCCAGCACGGACAGGACGTTGAACAGCGGCACCTCCTCCAGCACCCCGGCGGTGACCAGGGCCATGTTGTAGCTGGCCACGTCCTCCCGGGAGAGCATGCCGTACAGGGTGCCGTCCTCGTTGGCAACGGGCACCGAGGAAATGCCCTTCTGCTGCTGTAAAACGGACCAGGCACGGTCCTCGGTGACGGCGGCGCTCAGCACCGGCGGAACGTCAAAATCCAGGTCCCGCACCTGGGTGTACATACTGGTGATCAGCTTGGGGGGCTGGAATCCGAACCGGTCCAGCACGATCTGGGTCTCGTCGGACACATGGCCCAGGCAGGCGGCCTCATATTCCCGGTCGCCCAGGGCATTGCGCAGAGCGGCGTAGGCCATGGCGGCAACGATGGAGTCGGTGTCCGGGTTCCGATGCCCGGTAACATAGATGGGGTCCATAAAACGCACCTCCCGCTTTAGTTTTCCTCGGCGGTGATCTCCCCCGCCAGATTGGTGGCGAAGAGCTCCGCAATCTGCCGCTGGTCCATGCCCTGGCCGATGGCCCACATGAGCTTGGTCAGCGCGGCCTCGGAGGTCATGTCCCGGCCCTGGATGACTCCCAGCTCCAGCAGACGGCTGCCCACCTGATAAACCCGCAGGTCGGAGCTGTCGTACAGGCATTGGGTGGTGACCACCACGCTGGTGCCCGCCCGGACCGCTGCCCGGATGCCCCGCAGGCCCTCGTTGAGGACGTTGACCCCGCCCAGGCCGAAGGCCTCCAGCACGATGCCTTTACAGCCCATCCGCACCAGGGCGTCGAAAATGGTAGGGGAGAGGCCGGGGGTCAGCTTCACCAGGAACACGTCCTGACTGATTTTTTCCGCCAGCCGGGCCGGTCCCCGCCGCCGAGGCAGGACGGTGGGATCCACCACCAGCCCCCGGTTGGTGACCTGGGCGGCATAGCGGGCGTTGACGCTTTCAAAGGCGGAAAAGCCGGAGGCCCGCACCTTCACCGCCCGGCAGCCCAGCATCACCTTCCGGTCAAAGGCGATGTACACCCCCGGGTGTCCCGCGGCCGCCATGGCGAAAGCGGTACGCAGATTGTCCGGCCCGTCGGAGAGAATGTCTTGCAGGGGCAGCTGGGAGCCGGTGAACACCACCGGCAGATCGATATCCGGCAGCATAAAGGTCACGGCGGAGGCGGTGTAGGCCATGGTGTCGGTGCCGTGGGAGATCACGATGCCGTCAAAACCGGCACGGTCGTTGAAGACATCCCGGGCGATACTCTGCCACTCCTGGGGGGTGATGTTGGAGGAGTCCAGGCACATCAGATCACGGACGGAGACGGTATAGTAGGTCCGCAGCTGATTGAGTTCCCGTTCCATGACGCCGGCCCGATGAGGTTCCAGGCCTTCGCTGCCCGGCTCCGAGGCAATGGTGCCTCCCGTGGTCAGCAGCAATATCTTTTTTTTCATGGCTACTCTCCGTCCGCCCAAACCGGGCCTATAACTTTTCAATTCTATTATACCCTTCCGGCTTCAAAATAGCAAGCGGAAAAAATAAAAGGGGAACAGGCGGAGCCTGTTCCCCAAATGAATGCCGGGCGATGTTCAGCTGAGCGTATTGACAATGGAGCGGCTGGTGGCGCTTCCGGTGCGGATCTGTCGGAGACCGGCAAGGGTATCGGCCCGGTGGATCCCGACCCATCGGCAGCCGCGAAGGATCTCGATGCTGGAGGGCCGGCGGATCCGCAGAACGAAATTTTGGCCTGAAAGCACGGTTTCCGGCTCTCCCGGGGCGAACTGTTCTTCCATTTCAAAGGTAATGGGGGAGGCCTCCAGCGTGAGGCCGCTCTTTGGGTCCTGTTGCTGCGTCAAAGTAAAGCGCACTGCGTGGGTAAGCACCGTGTTTTCCTGCTGGACGGTGAATCCCACAGGGGCTCCGGCCCAGCTGGCCTCCGCCGCTTCTCCCGAGAAGACGGCACACACCTTTACCCGGTAGCAGTCGCCCTTTCCGTCCAGGGCGCAGGGCCCCTGCTTCCAGACTCCGCCAAGCGCTTCCAGCACCTGGGCGGCGGTGGCGGCGGGCGCCCGGCAGGCGCCGCCCCCTAGTCTGGCCGGCGCCATCACCGACACAGCCACAGTGGCGGTTTTCTCTGCCAGATCCGCTTCCTCCAGGGAGACTGCTGCCGCCACATCCTGTAAGTAAGGAATGGGCCGGCCCGGGTAGCTCTCCTCTGCCCGAAGCCCGGCAGCGTTCAGCTTCGCAATCACTTGCTCGATGAGCCCCATGTGTCCTCCGCTCCCTTCCGCACGCAAAGTCCCCAGCGGTAGACCACCGCATCCCGGCAGCAGATCTCCTCTGCCCGCCGGAAGAGATATTCCCTTCCCCGGCAGCGAAGAAGATCCCCCTCCGCTACCTCCATTTCCGGCGGGCCGAGGAAGACGTAGTGCCCTTGAGCAGCTTCGCCGGTGAGCGCCGTCTCCCGCTCCAGATTCTGTCTGGAATTGGAGCGGCTGGGTTGGAGAAAGCCTCGGAAGGGGATCCACGCCCCCTGGCGCAGCACCTCCAGGGAGGACCCGTACTTTTCCATGATCTGCCTGACCACCAGATCCATGCTACACCCCCGAGAAATGGAACCGGTCCCGAAGATAGGGCGCGATGATCAGCTCCGCTTGGTTGCGCAGGCAGTTGGACGCGGGATCTCCGCCCCGCTTTCGGAAGGTCAGGTCCCCCATGTTTACCTGCTCCAGCTTTTCCCCTTCTTGGACGCCCGAGAGGGCGGACAGCGCCAGCAGACTGGCCGCCGCCAGAAAGTCGGCCCGGCAGTCGTCAGGGGTCAGCCCCGGCCGGAGCCGCTGCCGCAGACTGCTGGTGATCCCCCGGCACAGAAGCTTCAGAAGGTGGTACTGCCGCTCCTCCAGATTGCCCGCCAGGACCTGCGCCTGGGCGAATACCTGCTCGGCCAGGGTCATACCTTCAGCACCGCCGCCGCGCCGTCGCAGATCTTGCCGAAGCCGGAAATGGCGGTGATGGCCGCTCGCTCCAGCTGCCGGTCGATGAGCTTGTCATATTCCACCAGCACGTCTCCGGCCCGCACCAGCTCCAGGGCGTACCCCTTGTCCAGACCGATGATGGTACCATCCTCCATGGCGCCGGTGCGGTAAAGCTCGGCGCCCAGGGGCGTGGTCAGCTTGCCGGTGCCCTGGAAGTTCAGCCCGGTGAGGGGATTCTGAAACTCGGGGATCTTCAGCACCTTGGTCATGGTGCCGGTGGACATGAGCAGGGTGTTCATGGTGTAGGGATCGAACTGGCCCCAGAACTCCACCAGCTGGTCATAGGCCAGGGTGCCGGAGACCCCGGAAATGGGACCGGTGCCCACCTTGTATTCGGTGGCGGCGTTGCTGTTGCCGTCGCCGTGGATCAGCACTTGCACGGCGTCGGCGATCTGCATTTTCTGGATGTAGGCGCCGATCTGCCGAAGCATCACGGAGAACAGATCCAGCTTCTGGAACCGCACGGCCTCGTAGCTGGCGATGAGCATCCGACCCCGCTTGGTCAGGTGTACCAGATGCTCCTTGGTCTTGACCTGGGTGGCGGGGATGACGGTACCCTCCTCTACCTCCCGAAGGGCCTTGTCCTCCTGAGTGGGTTCGGAGTAGATGGAGCGGTAGTCCATGCTGTCGATGACGGTGGTAGTCGCCACGATGCCGGGCAGGATGTCATTTTCCTCCATCCCCGTCCGCACGGTGCGGGCGATGTACTCGGGGAATAGCACCGCGGAGTCCATGGTGCGGAAAAACTTCTCCACGGAGGAGGAGTCAGGCCCCTTGGCCCGAATGTCAAAACGTTTCAGCTGGCGCTGAAAGGCGTCGGTCCCCTCCAGGGCGGTGCCCCGGTAGTTTTCGCTGGGGTCCAGGGATTCCAGCACCTGGGTGAAGGTCTTGCCCTCCTGGCGGTACATCCCTTTTTCCAGCTTCAGATTTTCATAGCTCATGTTGTTACCCTCCTTTACAGCTCGATGACGGCGGTATTGGCAGACTTGTCCACCGCCACCACCAGGTACTGCTTGCCCGCGCCGGTTTTCATGCCGCCGGTGCCGTTGGCCACCAGTGCGGTATAGCCCATGGCCGGGGCGTTGCCGGAATAGCGGACCTGGACGAAGCCGTGGATCTGGACGGCGGCCTTGCCGCCGTGGATGCTCTCCACCACGCCGCAGGGGGTGTCGCCGTCGCCGCAGGGAACGACGGACCCGTCGGCACCCATTTTGCACACCTGGCCGACCGCGCAATTCCCGGCGGGGAAGGTGACGCTCAGATGGCCGATGGCCTCGTAAGAGATGTTCATAAAATGCGCCTCCTGGTAAAATTTATTGGCATCCGGAAGTCCCGGAAATACCCGTCAGATGAGAAAACCGCTCTCCACCACGGGATTTTTCCTTCCCGGGGCGGGAAGCTGGGGGGTCAAAGGCAGAACCTCGGCGGCCCGGGCCTCCAGAGCGGTTTTCAGCTTTTGCAGATCCTCCGGCGCGGCCCGGGAGACGATGCTTCTCAGAACCGGCTCCTCGGCTCCCAATTCCAGGGTCAGGCAGAGCCGCACCACACTGTCCTCCAGGGCCTTCTGGTACTGCTTTCCCAGCTGCGCCAGAGACAGAAGCGCACGGTATTCCCCCTGAGCACCAAATTCCTCTGCCAGGGCCTTGAGATTTTTCCGCCCGGGGCCCATGCCTTTCAGCACGCCGGCCTCGCACTGGGCGGGCACCGCCACGAAGGAGAATTCGTAGGCGTCCATGGGCTCCCGGAGAATGACGCAGCAAAGCTGCCCGTCATAGTGTTCCCCCTTTTGATGCCCGCAGGTGCCGTACTCTCCCCCACAGATGGAGCAGACCCGCTTACCCATGGCGCAGCCCACGGAGACCTCCTTTTTGATTCCCGCCTCGATGTCGGAGATGACCTCCCGTGTCTGTTCCCCTCTGCGGATGTAGGCCCAGGCTTTGATATAGTGGACGCTGTCCTCCTGGACCACTTGCGTGGCGAAGATCCTTGCCACCTGGGCGTCGCTGGACCAGCGGTGGTCTACGATCCCGGTTTTCCCCAGGAAAAGCCTTGCCAGTTCCGGCAGGGCCTGGGTGTCGAACCGCTCCAGATCCCGGTCCACCTGGTCGTCGCAAAGCCGCAGCGCGAAGACGTAGACCTGATCTGCCGTCAGCGTTGCCCGGGCTTGGACGTTGATGGCCTCCAGCTGCCCTGGGGTGGGCGCGCCGTTTTCGCCCACCTGGGCGTCTTTTTTGATTTCCATAGGTATCCCTCCCGTCAAATTTCCGGGGCAAGGCCCGCGTCGCTGCGGGCCTTGGCGGCCTGAGCGCGGTACAGCTCCGCCCGGGCCTCCTCGGTGATGTCCTGTAAGCTGATCTCGTTCCAAATGATCTCCACCCGGTCGTCCAGCCCCTCCAGGGACAGGAATTTCCGGCAGATCCTTACCAGGGCGGGCTCCACCGCCCGGCGCAGGGCCGCCAGCTCGCTGGTGAGGATATCCGCCTGCTGGGTACTCATCCGTTCGGTGGTGCTCCAGTTGAGACCCAGCAGGAAGGGGGGCAGGCCGGTTTTTGCCACCAGCTGCTCCAAAATTTGCCGCACCGGCACCTGGGAGTCCAGGATGGGAGCTTCCCCGCCGATGACCTTGATCTCCACATCTCCCACCGCCACGAAGTCCCGGACCGTGCCGTTTTTGCTGTCCTCCATGGCCTTGGCCCATTCCTGGGCGATCTGGCTGCCCCGCTCCTGAACGGAGGCGGAGTCCAGTCCCTCGGTGTCCCGGCAGATGACGCTGTAACGGACGTTGCCCGCCCGCTCCCAGTTGGCGCCCATGGCGGCGTAGATCTTCATCAGAATATCCGCCAGAAAGGGCATCCCCCGGAACAGGCTCACGCCGTAGGGATGGGCAGGCTCCGGCAGATGGGTGGTAAAGAGCAGAAGCTGGGGGTAGGGCAGGGGCCGAAGCACCCCGCCGGTATCGGGCCCCCAAAGCTCCAGCTCCAGCGGGTTGCCGCCCTGGCGGACCTGAAGCTGGGTCACATCGCCCCAGCAGACGGCCCGGACTTTCTCGCCCGCCACCAGAATTTCTCCTACTGCCCGCCCATAGGTCAATAGGCTGTCCAGGTAGCTTTCCAGAAAGCTGTCGATGCCGATCTGCCCGTTGCCACTGGGAACGCTGCGGAGAAATACCGCCAGCCGGGCCTGGACAGCCGGATCGGGACACTTTACCGTGAAGCCGCCCGTCAGCCGCACCAGCTTCCCAATGGCGGCATCCAGCAGCGGGATGGCCTCCCGCAGCTCCCGGTACACCCGTTCCTCTCCGGTGCCCAGGGGAACGAAGCCCCGCAGAGCGCCGAAGGGATGGTCCCCGGAGCGCCGGAGCTGGGATGTCGCGGCGGCAGCGGCGGGGGCCTGCTTGCGTTTCCAAATCATGGTTGGCTCCTTTCAGCTTGTCCGTGCCACCGCCCTGGCGGCGAAGGCCACGGTCCTTCCGCCCAGGACGGTGGCGGCAAAATAGCGCATATCGTCCATGGCGTGATCATTTTCCTTTTTCACCCGGTCCTTTTGCCCGCCGGTCAGATCCCAGACATAGCCCTCGATCTCTCGCAGACAGTCCTCGCAGCCCCGGCAGATCACGATTTTCCCGGATTTCAGGCAATCGGCGGTGATGCGGATGCCTGCCAGCACGTCGTTTTCCGCCTTCCGCACCCGCCAGCCCCGGCGGCGCAGCACCTCCTGAAAGCTGGCGGCGGAGGGGTCCACGATCACGGCGGCCAGACTTCGTCCGTCGGCCAGACGGGCCAGAGCGTCGGCGTATTCCTCATCGGTCATCTGCCGCTGCTCCCGGCGTGAGTCGAAGTAGAACTCTTTCACCCGGTACCACCGCTCTCCCAGCCGGCCCCAGAGCCCCATGGAGGTGGGGTTGACGGTACCGTAGTCGCAGGAGATGTACCACCGGTCGAAATTTCCCTGGGGGACATCCTGAGCCATCTCCGGCTGGTAGAAGTCGTACACCCGCCCCTCCGCCTGCACCCACTGTCCCAGGATGAACCGCCGGTAGAAGACGCCGGAGTACAGCCGCTGATATCGCTGCCGGATCTGGGGGGTCAGGCTGGGGTTGTCCTCCATGGTGAAGTGGAGCCGCAGGCAGTTTCGGGCCTCCGCCTCCTGGATCCATTCCCGATAAAACCAGTGGGTGGGGCCGGCGGGGTTGCAGTTGAACCACAGCCGGCTGCCCGCCACGCTGCACCGGGCGCAGGCCTGCTCCACGAAGGACTGGGGCATCAGCGCCACCTCGTCCAGCAGGATCCCGGCGAAGGTGATCCCCTGGATCAGGCTGGCGGAGCTTTCGTCCCGCCCTCCGAAGACGTAGAACTGATTCTCCCGTCCCCGGAATCGCACGGTCACCAGATTTTCCGTCCGCCGCTCCTTCCAGACGGCCCCCAGGGCTTCCAGCTTGGGCAGAACCTCGGACAGGACGTTTCTCCGCAGGGAGGCGATGGTCTTCCCACACACGCCGAACCGCTGCCTCTGGAAGCAGCTCATGGCCCACAGGAAGAAACCCAGCCCCATGGCCAGGGTCTTCCCGGAGCGCACCGCTCCGTCGCAGATGATGGCGTCGCGGGTACGGTACTTGCTCCCGGGCGTCCACCAGGTCAGGACGGTGCGCTGCTTCGGCGAGAAAACCGGGCTACTCAAGGCTCCGCCTCCCCGGCGCGTCCCAGTGCGTTGAGAAAGTCTTCTAACCCTCCCGGTTCCTCGGAAGCCGCCCGGGCCAGCTGCTCCAGAGCCTGAAGCCGGTCGATGAGCTTGATTTCCATGGAACCCTTTTCGCTGCGCTTGATTTCGCTGAGCAGGCTCAGATCCAGCTTGTCCAGCTCCGGGGACTGCTCCAGGATCAGCCGGACGCAGTCGTTCGCCTCGCCAAAGGCCAACTCCGCCAGCCGCCGGGTCACGTCCTGCCGGTTTACCTTCCCGTTTTTGATCCGTTTTTTCAAACCTGCCTCCTTCAAAAAAACTCCCTCCTCATCCCCAGCCGGGAAGCTGGGAGGAGTTGCCCCAAAAGATGCAACGAAAAACAAAAAAGGGCGCCCCGCGGGGCGCCCCTCCTTCTTTGACTCAGCAGCCGCAGCCGCAGCCGTTGTTATTGTCGTTGCAGCCGCAGCCGCAGCCGCCGGTGGTGGTGAGACCGTAGCCGCAGCCGTTGAAGCCGCCGAACAGGATCAGCAGAATGATGATCCAAAGCAGGTTGTTGCCATAGTTACACATGATAAAAGACCTCCAAACATTTTTCGCGGCGGTTGCCGCTCATTCCATCGTATTCCCCACCCCAAAAAATGTGCGCCGGCCTTCCATCCCCGAAAAAAGATCATGCGGAACGCGAAGCGTTCCGCATGGCAAAATCGTCTTTTATCCCAGCTCCCGGTCCGCCAGCGCCAGCGCCTGGGCGATGACCGCGTCCATATCGTAGTATTTGTACTCTCCCAACCGGCCGCCGAAGTGGAGCTTTTCCTCCTTCTCCGCCAGCGCCTTGTACTGGCTGTAAAGGGCGCCGTTCTTCTCGTCATTGACGGGGTAATAGGGCTCGTCTCCGGGCTTCCACTCGGAGCTGTACTCCCGGCTGATCACTGTTTTGGGCTGTCCCTTGTCCTCGAACCACTTGTGCTCAATGATCCGGGTCCAGGGGGTCTCCCGGTCTGTGTAGTTCACCGCCGCGTTGCCCTGGAAGTTGGGCATATCCAGCAGCTCGGTTTCAAACCGGACGGAGCGGTATTCCAGCGCCCCCAGCCGGTAGTCAAAGTAGGCGTCGATGGGCCCGGTGTAAAGCACTTTATCCGCCAGGGCGTCCCACTTTTCCTTGTCCGCCAGATAATCGGCGCACAGCTCCACCGGCGTGCTGCCCAGCATGGCCTGGACCATGGCGGTGTAGCCCCCGATGGGGATGCCCTGATAGCGGGCGTTGAAGTAGTTGTTGTCGAAGGTCAGCCGAACCGGCAGTCTGCGGATGATGAAGGCGGGCAGCTCGGTACAGGGGCGGCCCCATTGCTTTTCGGTGTAGCCCTTCACCAGCTTCTCATAGATGTCCACTCCCACCAGGGAGATGGCCTGCTCCTCCAGATTCTTAGGCTCGGTGATCCCGGCAGCCTTCCGCTGGCGTTCGATCTCCGCCGCCGCCTCCGCCGGGGTGACCACGCCCCACATTTTATTGAAGGTGTACATGTTGAAGGGCAGGGAGTACAGCTCCCCGTGATAATTGGCCACGGGGGCGTTGGTAAAGCGGTTGAACTCCGCAAATTGATTAACATAATCCCAAACCCGCCGATCGTTGGTGTGGAAAATATGGGCCCCATAGACGTGTACATGGATATCCTCCACGGTTTTGGTGTACACGTTGCCGGCAATGTGATCCCGCTTGTCGATCACCAGGCAGCTTTTCCCGGCCTGCTGGGCCCGCTGGGCAAAGGTGGCTCCGAAGAGTCCAGCGCCCACGATGAGATAGTCGTATTTCACTAATTTTTCCTCCGCTTATTTCCGAAACAGCTTTTCGATGGCCTCCCGCGCGGCGTCCTGTTCGGCCCGTTTTTTGCTACTGCCGCTGCCCTGGCCCACCACCTGTCCGTTGAGAAGTACCTCCACCCGGAACCGCTTGTCGTGGTCCGGACCGGTCTCTCCAATGGGCTGGTAGGTCAGCACCTGGTTTTTCTTTTGCTGTATCAGCTCTTGCAGGGCGGTTTTGTAGTCGGCGTTGTGGAGCTTGCCCACCGGCACATCCGCCAGGATCAACCGCTGAATGATGCCGCTGGCGGCCTCCAAGCCCCCGTCTAAGTAGCTGGCGGCCAGTACCGATTCCATGGCGTCGGCCAGGATGGAGCTGCGGAATCGGCCGCCTCCCTGCTCCTCGCCGTGGCCCAGAAGCAGATACGTTCCAAGGCTTACCCGGTTGGCGGCGTCGGCCAGGCTTTTTTCGCAGACCAAGTCCGCCCGCATCCGGGTCAGCTCTCCCTCAGGGCGCTGGGGGAAGCTGCGGTACAGATAGTCCGCCACCACCATGCCCAGAATGGAGTCCCCCAGAAATTCCAGCCGCTCGTTGCTTGCCAGACTGTTGTGCCAGGACTCGTTGGCATAGGAGGAGTGAGTCAGGGCGTTGCGCAGCTTTTCCGGGTCCCGGAACCGGTAGCCCAGAGCGGCTTCCAGCTTCTCATCCATGGGAGTCCTCCTTTCCGGCCAGGGCCCGAAGCCCCTGCTCCAGCTCGGCGGACAGGTCGTTTTCGGCGGTGGCCTTGGCCTGGCGGATGGCGTTGCGGAAGGCCAGAGCGTCGGAGGAGCCGTGGGCCTTGATCACCGGCTTGCGGATGCCCAGCAGCGGCGTTCCGCCGATCTCCCGGTAGTCCAGGAGCTTGGTCAGATCCCGGATGCCGGAGCGGCACAGCAGGGCCCCCAGCATGGTCAGGGGATTTTTCTTGAACATCTTTTTCACCTGGCTGCCCATGAACATGGCGGTGCCTTCGATGGTTTTAAGCAGCACGTTGCCGGAAAACCCGTCGCAGACGATCACATCCACCGCGCCTAAGGGCACATCCCGGGCCTCCACGTTTCCGACGAACTGAAAATAGCCCTTCTCCCCGGCGTCCTTCAGAAGCCCGTAGGCCTCCTTCTGTAAGGGGGTGCCCTTGCTGTCCTCGGCGCCGATGTTCAGCAGCCCCACCCGGGGCTCGGGGACGCCCAAATATTTTTTCGCGTAGAGAGCCCCCATCAGGCCGAATTGGAGCAAAAACTCCGGGGTACACTCGGCGTTGGCGCCGGAGTCCAGGATCACGGTCTTGCCGCCGGCCTTGTTGGGCATAGCGGGACCCAAAGCGGCCCGGCGGATGCCCTTCACCCGCTTGACCAGCAGCGTCGCCCCAGTGAGCAGCGCGCCGGTGCTTCCGGCGGAGACGAAGGCGTCTCCCTGGCCGTCGGAGAGCATTTTCAGGCCCAGAATCATGGAGGAATTTTTCCGCTTGTGCAGCACGGTGGCGGGGTCATCGTGCATATCCACCACATCGTCGGCGTTCGCCACCTCGATCCCCTCCGGCAGGTCCTGGATTCCGGCGGAGCGCATGGCCTCCAGGATCGCTTCCCCCCGGCCCACCAGCAAAATCTCCGCGCCAAGGTCCTTGGCGGCCTGGAAAGCCCCCATCACGGGAGCCTGGGGGGCGTTGTCCCCACCCATGGCATCGACAATGATCTTCATAGACGCACCTCTTTCTCAACAAAAATCTGTCAGATCCCCTCGGCTGCCATCCGGTGGATGATAGCCAGGGAACGCTGGGAAATCGCCAGGTTTTTCTCAGATTTTTTCCGCACCCGGCGCTCCAGGGGCGCCATGATACCGAAATTGATATTCATGGGTTGGAACGCCTCGATCCTGGGATCGCTGATGTACAGCGCCAGAGCGCCGACAGCTGTTTCCCGGGGGAACTCCGGCAGAGGCCGGCCCTGAAGCTGGGCCGCCATGGCCACTGCCGCCAGATACCCGGAGGCGGTGCTTTCTACATAGCCCTCCACCCCGGTCATCTGCCCGGCGAAGGCCACCAGCGGGTCCCGCCGGTCCCGGTAGAACCGGTCCAGGAGCTTGGGGGACTGGAGGAAGGTGTTGCGGTGCATGACCCCGTAGCGCAGATATTCGGCGTTTTTCAGAGCGGGGATTATGGAAAAAACCCGTTTTTGCTCCGGAAATTTCAGATGGGTCTGGAAGCCCACCAAATTGTACACATCCCCCGCGGCGTTGTCCATTCGCAGTTGAAGCGCCGCGTAGGGTTCCTTCCCGGTTTTGGGATCCTTTAAGCCCACGGGCTTCATTGGACCGAACCGGAGAGTGTCCACTCCCCGGCGGGCCATGACCTCCACAGGCATACACCCCTCGAAAACCGCGCTGTCCTCGAATCCGTGGACGGGCGCCGCCTCCGCCTCCGCCAGGGCCTTGACAAAGGCCAGGTACTCGTCTTTATCCAGGGGGCAGTTTACATAATCGGCTGTTCCACGGTCGTACCGGCTCTGCCGCCAGGCCCGCTCCATATCCACCGAGGCGGCGGAGATCAGGGGCGCGGCGGCGTCGAAGAAGTGGAGGTACTCCTCCCCGAAATACTCCCCAATGGCCTGAGACAGTGCCTCGGAGGTCAGCGGTCCGGTGGCCACGATCACGGGCCCAGCGGGGACCTGGGTGATTTCCTCCGAGTGGAAGGTGATGTTGGGGTGTCCCAGGAGCTTTTCGGTTACCAGGGCGGAAAAACCGTTCCGATCCACCGCCAGGCAGCCGCCGGCCTCCACCTTGGTGGCCAGAGCACACTCCATAATCAGGCTTCCCAGGCATCGGAGCTCTTCCTTCAGCAGGCCCACTGCGTTTTCCAGCCGGTCTCCCCGGAGGGAGTTGGAGCAGACCAGCTCGGCAAAATCGGGGCTGTGATGGGCCGGGGTCATTTTTTGGGGCTTCATGTCGATAAGTTCTACCTGGATCCCCCGCTGGGCCAGCTGCCAAGCGGCCTCGGAGCCTGCCAGCCCGCCGCCGATCACCCGGACCGTCATGCCTTTTTCCTCCGGGCAGTGGTTTTCCCCTTGACGCTCCGGCTCTTGGCCTTGGCCGGCTCTTTACCGGACTCCGTTCCGGCTGAGGACTTGCGATAGTAGCCCCGCTTGTCCTCCGGCAGAAATTCCGGGCAGCTTTCGTTGACACAGAAGGGCTTCTGGCGGCCCCGGCCGGATTTTTTGAACAAAGTCTGCCCGCAGCTGGGGCAGTCCTGGGCCGTGGGCACGTCCCAGGTCATGAATCCGCAGGCCGCCCCCCGCTCGCAGGCGTAGTAGGCGTAGCCCTTCTGGGACTTCCGCTTGAGGATCCCGGCCCCGCACTTGGGGCACCGGCCTGGCATCCGCTCCACCAGGGGCTTGGTATTTTTACATTCCGGATAGCCGGGGCAGGCGAGGAATTTGCCGAACCGGCCGGTTTTGATCACCATTTTCCGCCCGCACAGCTCGCAGACCTCGTCGGTCTCCTCGTCGGGCACCTTGAGGCGGACCCCTTCCAGGGCGGTCTCCGCGTCGGTCAGCTCCTGGTGGAAGCCCTGGTAGAATTCGGCCAGCAGATTTTTCCAGTCCCGCTTGCCCTCCTCCACCTCGTCGAGCTGCTGCTCCATGTTGGCGGTAAACTCCACGTCGATGATGTCCTGGAACCGATCCATCATCAGCCCCGTGACCACCTCGCCCAGGGGGGTGGGGGAGAGGCGCTTGTCCTGCTTCACCACATATTCCCGGTCCTCGATAACGGACACCGTGGCGGCATAGGTGGAGGGACGGCCCACGCCCTTTTCCTCCATGGCCTTGATCAGGGTAGCCTCGGTGTACCGGGCGGGCGGCTGGGTAAAGTGCTGTTCCTTTTCAATTTGGGAGGCAGTTGCGTGCTCCCCCTCGGCCAGATCCGGCAGGGGAGAGCCCACCGCCTCGTCCTCGTCGTCCCGGCCCTCCTCGTAGACGGTGAGGAAGCCCGGGAATTTCACGCTCTGATGGCTGGCCCGGAAAATGTGGTCTGCGCAGGAGGCGTCGATGGAGGTGGTGTCGTAAACGGCGTTGGCCATCTGGGTGGCCAGGAATCGGCTCCAGACCAGCTTGTAGAGCCGGTACTGGTCATAGCTCAGGGAGCCGCGGATGGCCTCCGGCTCCAATTCTACATGGGTGGGGCGGATGGCCTCGTGGGCGTCCTGGGCTGTGGATTTGGTCTTGAATACATGGCGCTTGCCATAGTAGTAGTTACGCCCGTACCGGCTGTCGATAAAGTCCCGGGCGGCGTCCATGGCCTCGTCGGACAGGCGCAGGGAGTCGGTACGCATATAGGTGATCAGGCCCAGGGTGCCCTGGCCCTCCACGTCCACGCCTTCGTAGAGCTGCTGGGCCAGCACCATGGTCTGCTTGGGCGTCATGTTCAGCTTCCGGGAGGCCTCCTGCTGCAAGGTGGAGGTGGTGAAGGGCGGAGCGGCGGTGCGCTTTTTTTCTGCCCGCCGGACCTTGTCGATGGTAAACTCCTTGCCCTGGATGTCGTTGATCACAGCCTGGACCTGTTCTTCATTTTCCAGCTCCCGTTTTTTGTCCTCCCCGTGGTAGTGGGCCACGAAGGAGCCGGGCTTGCCCACTCGGTGGAGCGTCACGTCCAGTGACCAGTATTCCCGGCTCTGGAAGGCACGGATCTCCTTTTCCCGGTCCACCACCAGCCGGGTGGCCACGCTTTGGACCCGTCCGGCGGAGAGCCCCCGGCGGATCTTTTTCCACAGCAGGGGAGAGAGCTGATAGCCCACGATCCGGTCCAGGATCCGCCGGGCCTGCTGGGCGTCTACCAGGGAGTAGTCGATGCCCCGGGGCGCCTGAATGGCCTCCCGCACCACCCGCTGGGTGATCTCGTTGAAGGTGACCCGGCGGGTCCGGTCGTCGGGCAGGTCTAACAGCTCCTTGAGGTGCCAGGAGATGGCTTCCCCCTCCCGGTCCGGGTCGGTGGCCAGGTAGACCATGTCCGCCTGGGACGCGGCTTTTCGCAGATCCTCGATGATGTTTTCCTTCCCCTCCAGGGGCAGGTACTCCGGGGTGAACCCGTGTTCGATGTCCACCCCCAGGGTGCTTTTGGGCAGATCCCGGAGATGGCCCATGCTGGCCTTGACGGTGTACTCCGGGCCTAGATATTTTCCAATGGTCTTCGCCTTGGAGGGCGATTCCACAATTACCAGATTCGCGGGTCTTGCCATGATATCCTCCTGATTTCCTTCGTTCTGGGTTTAGCAGGGGGCCACCCGGGGACCGGGGAGCCGGCGGACGCGCTTTTTGATCTCCAGGGTGATCAGCGCGGCCTGAACAGTCCCGGCGGGGAGTCCGGCGGCGGCGATGAGCTCGTCCACCGGCATTTCATCCCGCACCAGGGCCAATACCTTCGCTTCCGTCCCGGTCAGAGGCGGCAGGGACGGAGCGGTTTCACTATACGGCGGGGAAACTTCCTTGTCAATGGATTTTTTGTCGTTTTTCTCCAACGTATTCAGAGATTTTTTCGGAAGCTGCGGTTCCTGGGCCACCCGCAGGGCGGCGGAGACCTCCGAGATCAGGGACGCCGGCCCGTTCCGTCTCAAATGGGGGAACTGGGACTCGTACTCGCTGATCACGTCCTCCCCGCAGGTGACGGCGATGGCCCCCTCCCGCAGCAGGGCGTTGGAGCCGGCGCAGCTCTCCACATCCACATTTCCCGGCACCACGAACACGTCCCGGCCCTGGTCGGCGGCCAGCCGGGCGGTGATCAGCGCGCCGCTTTTTGTCGGCGCTTCCACCACCAGCACCCCGTGGCACAGTCCGCTGAGGACCCGGTTCCGCCGGGGGAAGTGCCACCGCTCCGGGGGAGAACCCGGCGGAAATTCACTGAGCAGGCACCCCCGCTCCGCGACCTCCTGGAAAAGCGCCCGGTTCTGCCTGGGGTAGATCCGGTCCGCGCCGGTGCCCAGTACGCCCACTACCGTGCCGCCGGCAGTCAGCGCGCCTTCCGCCGCCATGCCGTCCACCCCCAGGGCCATCCCGCTGACCACGATACCGCCCTGAGAGGCCACCTGGTAGCCCATCCGCTTGGCGGTACCCAGACCGTAGAGGGAGGCGGACCGGGTGCCCACAATGGCCACCGTGGGCGCCGCGTCCCATTGAGGCAGCGTCCCCCGGTAGTACAGCACCATGGGCGGATCGGGGATATTTTTCAGCCGAACCGGGTATGCCGCATCCCGGAATGTCAACAGGGACAGCCCCTTTTTTGAGCACTGCTCCAGAATTTTACCGGCCTCGTCCAAATCTTTTCGTGCCAGGGCCTGACGGGCCTCCTCCGGCAGCCCGGGCGGCAGGTCCCGCTCCTCGGCGTCAAATAGTGCCTCGGGATCGCCGAAGCGTTCCAGCAGCGCCATCCGGCCTCTGTCCGAGACCCCGGGAAGCTGGGAAAACCATATCCAGTGGAGCAGCATGCCGTTTCCCTCGTTTCTCTATCTTTGGACCATCTGCCAGGCGATAATGGCCGCGGCAGTGGCGGCGTTCAGGGATTCACAGTTTGGCTGCATGGGAATGACCAGCAGCCGGTCGGCCTGACGGATCAGCTCCGGCCGGACGCCCCGGCCCTCGCTGCCAATGACCACCGCCATCTGCCCTAAGGGGGCCTGGCGAATATCCTGGGCGCCCACGCCTAGGGCGGTGACCCCCAGAGGGATCCCCGCCGCCCGGCAGGCGTCCCGGGCCTGGTCCCAGCCGCAGATCACAGGCGGCCTGCGGAACACCGCCCCCATGCTGGCCCGGACAGTCTTGGGCCCGTAGGGGTCCGCGCAGCCCTCCAGCAGGGCGACTTCCACCTGAAAGGCGTCTGCCGTCCGTAAAATGGTGCCCAGATTTCCCGGGTCCTGGATCCCGTCCAGCAGCAGCATCCCCGGCTTAGGGACGAAGGGGGGATTGCCTGGTCGCCGGCACAGAAACACCGCGCCCTGGGGACTCTCCTGCCCGGAGAGGGAGGCAAAGACCTCCCCGCTGACTCGCAGTACCGGAATTTCCGGGGAAAGCGCTGCTTCCACCCCCTCCGCCAGGACGGCCAGCTCCACCTGTCCCCATTGGGCCGCTTCCGAGAGGAGCTTGGTGCCCTCCCCGGCGAACAGGCCGGCCTCCTCCCGCTCCCGGCGGGAGGACAGCAGACGGCGTACCCGCTGCAACGCGGGATTTTTCCGGGAGGTGATTCGGGTCTCGCTCACAGGGCCTGCACCGCCTTGAGGGCCTTGGTGTCCCCCAGGGCCACCATCACGTCCTCCTTTTCCAGGACGAAATCCGCCCCGGGGGCCACGTTGATGTTCCCATCCCGCTTGACGGCGATGATGTTCAGCCGCAGCTTGGCCCGGACGTTCAGCTCCTTCAGGCTCTTGCCCTGCCAGACCCGGGGGGCGGGAATTTCAATGATGCCGTAGTCCGGGCTCAGCTCGATGTAGTCCAGCACGTTGTGGCTGGAAAGGCTCCGGGCCAGCCGGTTGGCGCCCTCCTGCTCGGGGATCAGCACCTGATCGGCCCCCAGCTTTTGCAGCACCTGGCGGTGGGTCTCGTCGTAGGCTTTGCACACCAGATAGGGGATGCCCAGCTCCTTGAGATTCATGGTCGCCAGCACCGAATCGGCTAGGCTGTCGCCAATGGCGACGATGGCGCAGTCGAACTGCCCCACCCCCAGGGCCTGGAGCACCTCCTTGTCCCGGGCGTCGCCCACCACGGCCTGGGTGACCTCGTTGCTCAGATGCTGCACCAGATCGGCCTCCCGGTCCATGGCCAGCACCTCGCAGCCCAGCTCACATAGCTTTTTCGCGGCCTCGGCGCCGAACCGGCCCAGGCCCACCACAATAAAGGAACGCATTGCCTTCTCTCCTATCCGATCAGCAGATTGGTCTGAGCGTACCGGAAGCGGGACTCCGCCCGGTTGCCCATCAGGAAGCCCAGGCTCAGGGTCAGCACCCCTACCCGGCCGAAGTACATATATAGAATGATCAGGCACTGGCACCAGCCGTTGAGCAGGGGCGTCCCTCCGGCGGTGAGACCCACGGTCGCCAGGGCGGACACCGCCTCGTAGGCGGCATCGGTGAGGGAGAAGCCGGAACCGGCGCTGATAGCGATGGCGCCCACCATGGCCAGGGCCAGCATCAGGCAGGCCAGGGTGGTGGCGTCCATCACCTTGCCCTCGGGGACGGTGCGGCGGAACACGCACACCGTGTCCCTGCCCCGGGCCCGGGACCAGACGAAAAGTACCAGCACCGCCGCGGTGACCACCTTCATGCCGCCGGCGGTGGAGCCGGAGGCCCCGCCGGTGAGCATCAGCACCATGCTCACCGCCTTCCCCGCGTCGGTGAGGCGCCCCTGGTCAATGGAGGCGAACCCGGCGGTGCGGGTGGTGACGCTCTGGAAAAAGCCGTTGAGGATTTTTTGCCAAACGGGCATGGGCCCCAGGGTGGCCGGGTTGTTCCACTCCAGCAGGCACACGGCGCAGGCGCCGACCAGCACCAGCGCCAGGGAGATCAGCAGCACCAGCTTGGTGTAGACGCTGAATTTGCGGAAGGAGTGGACCGTGACCACCTCCTGGCAGACAAAGAAGCCCAGCCCGCCGATGACGATCAGCGCCATGAGGACCACACAGACCACCCAATCGCCGTTAAAGGAGATCATCCCCGCGCCCTCCGGCAGGACCTGGCCAAAGATGTCGAAACCGGCGTTGCAGAAGGCGGAAACGGCGTGGAACACGCCCCACCAGGCGGCCTGCCGCCATCCAAACTGGGGCAAGAACCGGAAAAACAGGATTAGCGCCCCCGCCCCCTGGACGGTCAGGCTGCTCCACAGCACCCACTGCTGCAAATGGACAATGCCGGACATCTCATCCATACTCAGGGCCTGGGCCATCAGCATCCGCTGCCGCAGGCCCACCCGCCGGCGCAGGAGAAACACCACCAGGGAGGCGGCGGACATGAAGCCCAGCCCGCCGATCTCGATCAGCCCCAGGATGACCCCCTGCCCGAAAAGAGACCACTGGATGCCGGTGTCGAACAGCACCAGCCCGGTGACGCAGGTGGCGGAGGTGGAGGTGAACAGCGCGCTTAAAAAACCGCAGCTCTTCCCCCCGGCGGAGGCAATGGGCAGGGTCAGCAGTGCCGCGCCCAGGAGGATCAGCGCCAAAAAAGCCAGCGCGATCAGCTGGGTCGGCGCCAGCCGGGTGCGCCGCCGGGGGTGGGAAAACAGACCGGCCATAGGCCCTCCTTTCCGGGGAAACGGCTTTGCAGTCCGTTTTCTCTGGACAAACTTACCAAAAAGGCATAACTAACTTCTTATTATACCAGCTTTCCCCGGTATTTCAAGGGGCTTGCGCCAAAATTTCCCTATTGCCATAAAAAGCGCGGCGCGAGGCGGCAGCCATTTTCGCCCTTTTCCGGCCTCGCGATACCGGCGAACGCCCCTTTTCAAGGATTTCCCCCAATATTCCGCACGGACCGGCAGGATGATGCCGAAATCCCCCGAAAAATAATGGTGTACATTTGGAAAAACCTGTGATATAATAGCTTCCGGCCTGAGGGCCTTTGCTTGGATGTTTTTTCCCTGCGGGGAAACGCAATAAACCCTATATTTTGAAAGGAGTATTTTTTTGGCAGAAAAACTGAAGATCATACCCCTGGGCG
>CANQFY010000009.1 GCA_947600025.1 uncultured Oscillospiraceae bacterium | reverse complement strand
AAAAAAAAAAAAAAAAAAAAAAAAAAAAAAAAAAAGGGGGGGGAAACAGAAATGATTCAGGAAATTGTCGGTGATCTTCTCCGGGATGGCAAGGGGATAATTTGTCACCAAGTCAACTATCAGGGCGTTATGGGCGGCGGCATCGCCTATTCTATCGCAGAAAAGCTCTTGTCTGCAGAGCAGTACCGGGAATATCAGCGCCTTTGTGCAGAAAAGGGTAAAAAGCTCTTAGGGACAAACTGGTATGCAAAATGTGGGGATGTTATCGTGGCAAATATGTTTTGCCAGAATGCTGAGCCCCGGAATGGACGATCCTTGACGAACTACGAAGCTATGGAGCTGTGTTTCCGCGATTTGCGGAAAATTGCGGAGGCGTTCGGGACGCCTCTCTATCTGCCTGCCCGGATTGGCTGCGGCATCGCCGGTGGAAACTGGAATCGTGTCAAGAGTATTATTAAGCGCACACTGGGGGAGGCGACCATACCGGTCACTGTCGTGTATTGGGAGGGTGAGGTCGGCCGGATCCCTGCTGAACCGCGCCCGCGTATGTCCCTGCAGGAGGCGGTCCTGTGGCTGAAAAAATACCAGGGTTATGAGCCGCTGACTACTGAGGATTGCGGCTGCCCCGGCTGGCATAAACACTTTTTTGATTTGACGGATGAGGTGGTAGATGTGCTGCTGGAAGCTATCGAAGGAAAGGAGGTGACTACCAATGGCGAGGTATAATAGCATAAGTGATTGGAGAGCCGAGGGAGAGCGGCGTTTTGGAAAGGACGTGAAAAACTGGAAATTCAGGTGTCCTATGTGCGGTCATATCGCGTCAGTGCAGGATTTCATTGACGCGGGGGCAAAGGATCCGGCCAACTGCGCGTATGTGGAGTGCCTGGGGCGCTATACGGGCAAGGGGACACCACGGGGGCAAAAAGACGGACGAGGCTGCAACTGGGCGGCGTATGGTTTTTTCGGCATCCCGAATGATGATCACGATGTTGTAGTCAATGCCCAGGGTGTACCCATTGACGTGTACTCCTTTGCTGAGGTGGGGTAGCTACACGGCAGAGTGAGCCGGCCGGAGGGAGAGCGGCAGCGCATAACAGAAATGCCGGAGAGGATCAAGCCCTCTCCGGCATTTTTAATTTTACTGCAAACACATGCTTTACCCACATAATCTGGGGTTTGTGTGTGTTTGCAATGGTACGCCAGAAGGGACTCGAACCCCCGACCTACTGATTCGTAGTCAGTCACTCTATCCAACTGAGCTACTGGCGCATAACACTTTTCGTGCCCGAATATAGTAGCATACCGGGCCGGAAAATGCAAGTATTTTTTTCAAAAAAACCGGTTTTTTCCAGGCCGGGACTAACCCCGGGAAAAAATGTTCATAATTCGGCTATGGACTTTTGCCTATTGGGCTGGTAAAATAGTACCAATCTTTCACGGGAGTTGAGGGCCTTGAAAAATTTAAGGAGCCGGTTTGAGCGGTTCTGCTACCGCCACCGCAATCAGGGGATCCCAAATTTGATGCTTTATATCAGCCTGGGCTGCGCGCTGGTGTATGTGATGACCCTGATCGACAGGCAGGGCACCCTTTACGCCCTGCTGTGCTTCGACCGGACTGCCATTCTCCACGGGCAGGTCTGGCGGCTGATCACCTATCCGCTGACCTACTATATCTCCAATCCGCTGCTCATGATCGTCAGCCTGGTGTGCTATTACTCCCTGGGCCGGGCCATGGAAAATATCTGGGGCACCTGCCGGTTCAATTTGTTCTACCTCTCCGGCGTGGTGCTGATGGACGTCTACTGCCTGATCTTCGGCGGCGCTGCGGACGCCTATTATCTGAATCTGAGTCTGTTTTTGTCCTACGCCACCCTCTACCCCGACGCCCAGTTTTTGCTGCTGTTCATCATCCCGGTGCGGGCGTGGATCTTCGCCGTGCTGGACCTGGCGCTGGTGATTTTGGGACTCTTCGGCCCCTTCCCGGGGAATCTGTTCCCGGTGGTGTCTCTGCTGAACTACTTCCTGTTCTTCGGCAAGGACGTGCTGAACGTGATCCCCATGTCCTGGCAGGCCAATTTCCGGCGGCTGTTCCGGAAAAAGCCCAAGAAGGCCGGGGCAAAGCCCATTCCCTTTCCCAACGCCGGCTCCTGGGAGGCCAGCACCGCCCAGGTCCAGCAGCCCTACACCCACCGGTGTACCGTCTGTGGCCGCACCGACGTGTCGGACCCGGATCTGGAATTTCGCTACTGCTCCCGGTGCAACGGCTACTACTGCTACTGCCAGGACCACATCAATAACCACGTCCACATCCAGTAAAAGCAAAACCGGGAGGCGCTGAAGCGCCTCCCAATTTTTTTACAGCTCGCAGTTGTTGACGGTCCGGGGGAAGGGGAGCACGTCCCGGATGTTGCCCATGCCCGTCAGGTACATGACGCACCGCTCGAAGCCCAGGCCGAAGCCGGCGTGACGGGCGGAGCCGTACTTCCGTAGATCCAGGTAGAAGTCGTAATCCTCCGGCTTCATCCCCAGTTCCCGGATCCGGCTGGAGAGCTTTTCATAATCGTCCTCCCGCTGGCTGCCGCCGATGATCTCCCCGATGCCGGGCACCAGGCAGTCCATGGCCGCCACGGTCTTGCCGTCGGGGTTCAGCTTCATATAGAACGCCTTGATCTCCTTGGGGTAGTCGGTGACGAACACCGGCCGCTGGAAGACTACCTCGGTCAGATACCGCTCGTGCTCCGTCTGCAAATCGCTGCCCCAGTGGACGGGGTAGGCAAATTCGGCGTTGTGGGGCTCCAAAAGGGCGATGGCCTCGGTGTAGGTCACCCGGCCAAAGTCGGAGGTCAAAACGTGGTGGAGCCGGTCTAAGAGCCCCTTGTCCACAAACTGGTTGAAGAAGGCCATCTCCTCCGGCGCCTCCTCCAGGACGTAGGAAATGATGTATTTCAGCATCTCCTCCGCCAGGGCCATGTCGTCGGACAGGTCGGCGAAGGCGATCTCCGGCTCGATCATCCAAAATTCGGCGGCGTGGCGGGTGGTGTTGGAATTTTCCGCCCGGAAGGTGGGGCCGAAGGTGTAGATGTTTTTGAAGGCCATGGCGAAGGCTTCGCCGCAGAGTTGGCCGGAGACGGTGAGGCTGGTGGGCTTGCCGAAGAAATCCTGGCTGTAATCCACGGCCCCGTTCTCAGTGCGGGGTGGGTTCGCCAGATCCAGGGTGGTCACCTGGAACATCTCCCCCGCGCCCTCGCAGTCGGAGCCGGTGATCAGGGGGGTGTGGACGTAGACGAAGCCCCGCTCCTGGAAGAACCGGTGGATGGCGTAGGCGATCAGGCTCCGGACCCGGAACACCGCCTGGAAGGTATTGGTCCTGGGCCGCAGATGGGTCATGGTCCGCAGATATTCCAGGGTGTGCCGCTTCTTCTGCAGGGGATAGTCCGGGGCGGAGGGGCCCTCTACGGTGACCGCTGTCGCCTGAATTTCAAAGGGCTGCTTGGCCTCCGGGGTCAGTACCAGCTCCCCCTCCACGATTAGGGCCGCGCCCACGTTGGTCTTGGAGACGGCCTGGAAATTTTCCAGGGTGTCGTGGTACACTACCTGGACGGGGCTGAAGAAGGTCCCGTCGGAGAGCACGATGAAGCCGAACTGCTTGCCCGCTCGTACGGTACGGACCCAGCCCCCCACCCGGACGGTCTTTCCGGCGTAGGACGGGGCGTCCCGATATAAGTCGCGAACCATTACCAGATCCATAGCAAATTACCTCTCTTTTCCATGTGTTTTATAAAGTATACGCCATTTTTCCCGGTTTTACAAGAGGGAAATTGGCCAAAGCCCCATCATCAGCTGCATGATGCCCCACAGCACCGTCAAATGGGCGGGGTAGAACAGGTAAAAGGCCCACTGCACCGCCGGGCTGGCGGTGGCCTTCCGGCCGGAGTAGAAGGCGATGGGGATCAGGGCCCCCACATAGAACAGCTCGACATCCATCTGCCCGGTGAGCAAGGCCAGGGCCGGCAGCCCCAGGGCCAGGAGCGGCAGCCGGAACGCGCTGTCCCGGACCAGGACAAACAGCGCCGCCACCAGGGTGCCGAACCCGGCGTAGTCCGTCCGCAGCAGCTCCGCCAGGACCGCCGCCGCCGCCACGGCCAGGAGCTTTAACAGGGGACTTTTGGTATTTTTCATCACCAGGGCCATGCCGAAGGCCAAAAGCAGCGTCACCATGACGCTCTGATGGTCCCAGGTCCAGCCGCCGTAGAACAGCATATCGAAGGGCAGCTCGGACAACACCATGCCCATGGCCAGCCGCAGGGCGTACCGCCCCGGATGGCGGGTGTGGTGGACCCCCTCCACCAGCAGGAAGCAGTAAATGGGAAAGGCGATCCGCCCGATGATCCGCAGCACCGTGCTGGGCAGGATGGTGGCTCCAATGTGGTCCAGGAGCATGCTGGCGCAGGCGATGAGCTTCAAGCCCTCCTGGGAGAGGCCACCAGATTGGGTTTTCATGGTCTCACACCCTTTTTTTCATTATATAACGCCCCGGGAAAAAACGCAATACCCATTGAAAAAACCCGGCGAATGTGGTATGCTGGACAAAACGACAAGGAGGCGCGGCCATGAGCAAGGCGGACGAAACTTACCGGGCGACCTGCCTGGACATTCTTAAAAACGGGGTCTGGGACACGGACCGGGAAGTGCGGCCCCAGTGGGCGGACGGGACCCCGGCCCACACTATCAAGAAATTCGGGGTGGTGAACCGGTATGACTTGCGGGAGGAATTTCCCATCCTGACCCTTCGGCGGACCTACTGGAAAAGCGCCGTGGACGAGCTGCTGTGGATCTGGCAGAAGAAGTCCAACCGGATCGCGGACCTGCACAGCCACGTCTGGGACGAGTGGGCTGGTCCCGACGGCACCATCGGCAAGGCCTACGGTTACCAGCTGGGCATCAAGTATCAATTCCCCGAGGGGGAATTTGACCAGGTGGACCGGGTGCTTTTCGATTTGAAGCACAACCCCGCCTCCCGACGGATTTTGACCAGCCTGTACAATTTCCAGGACCTGCACGAGATGAACCTCTATCCCTGCGCCTACTCCATGACCTTCAACGTCTCCGGCAACACCCTCAACGCCATTTTGAACCAGCGCAGCCAGGATATGCTCACCGCCGGGAACTGGAACGTGGTGCAGTACGCGGTACTGCTGCACATGATGGCCCGGGCCTCCGGCCTGGAGGCCGGGGAGCTGGTCCACGTCATTGCCGACTGCCATATCTACGACCGCCATGTGCCCATGGTGGAGGCCATGCTGGAAAAGGAAGGGTATCCCGCCCCGAAATTTACGGTGGACCCGACCGTTACCGATTTTTACGCCTTCACTACGGACAGCTTTCGGGTGGAGGGGTATCGGTATCACGACTTCCCCTATGAGATTCCCATGGCGGTGTGAGTATGGACGCGATCGTTGCGGTGTATGACGACTGGGGCATCGGCCGGGAGGGCACCCAGCCGGTGACCCTTTCCGCGGACCGGAAATTTTTCCGCCGGACCACCGCCGGGGCCACGGTGATCGTGGGGCGGCGGACTCTCTTGGATTTCCCCGGGGGGCGGCCCCTTCCTGGCCGGGAAAATTTGGTGCTGTCCCGGAGCGTCGCGGAGGTCCCGGGCGCCCGGGTCTGCCGGAGCCCGGAGGCGGCGGCGGAACTGGCAAAGGAGCGGGACCGGGCCTTCGTCATTGGCGGGGCGAGCGTCTACCGCCAGATGCTGCCCTACTGCCGGGCGGCCTACGTTACCAAGATCCGCGCGAAACCGGAGTCGGATGTGTTTTTCCCCGATTTGGACGCCGACCCGGCTTGGACCCGGGGAGAACTGCTGGAGGCCGGGGAGGAAAACGGGATCGCCTACGAGATCTGGCGCTATCTGAGAAAAGAAAAGCAATGAGCGGGAAGCGTGGCTTCCCGCTCATTTTGCAAGTTAAAAAAATAAAAATTGCATTATTCAAAATGAACAGATTCCCGGCAATCCGACGCGGGATGTGTGTTCAAAGTGGGGAAAATAAGAATACAGCTTGGATTTCTCTTTACTTTTCGGAACTTTGGGGGTATTCTGTTATAGAGAGAAACCTTTGGAAAGGTGGCCGAAAAATGGGAGAACTGTTTGGCTGCGAGCCGAAAATGCAGGAAAATGGTCTTTACCGTGCAAATTTTGAACACGACAACTGCGGCATCGGCGCGGTGGTGAATATCAAAGGCGTCAAGACCCGGCGAACGGTGGAGTCCGCCCTGGAAATCGTGGAAAACCTGGAGCACCGGGCCGGAAAGGACGCCGAGGGCGCCACCGGCGACGGCGTGGGGATGCTGCTCCAGGTTTGCCACCCCTTCTTTGCCCGGGTCTGCCGGGAGAGCGGCATCGAGCTGCCCGGGGAGGGGGAATACGCCGTGGGGATGTTCTTCTTTCCCCGGGAGGAGCTGCGCCGGAACCAGGCCAAGAAAATGTTCCAGATCATCCTGGAAAAGGAGGGGCTGACCTTTCTCGGCTGGCGGAGCGTCCCCGTGGCCCCGGAAATTCTGGGGGAGCGGGCCCGGGCCTGTATGCCGGTCATTCAGCAGGTCTTCGTGGGCAAGCCCAGGGACCTGGCCAAGGGCCTGGAATTTGACCGGCGGCTGTATCTGGCCCGCCGGGTCTTCGAGCAGTGCAACGACAACAGCTACGTCTGCTCTCTTTCCAGCCGGACCGTGGTTTACAAGGGCATGTTCCTGGTCAAGCAGCTCCGGAGCTTTTATCTGGACTTGCAGCAGGATGACCTGACCTCCGCCATCGCCGTGGTCCACTCCCGGTTCTCTACCAACACCAATCCCAGCTGGGAGCGGGCCCATCCATACCGGATGATCGTCCACAACGGGGAGATCAACACCATCCGGGGCAACGCCGACAAGATGCTGGCCCGGGAGGAGACCATGGAGTGCGACGCCCTTCGGGACGTGACGGACAAGGTCTTCCCCGTGATCAACACCGCCGGCTCTGACTCCGCCATGCTGGACAACACCCTGGAATTTCTGGTGATGAGCGGCATGGAGCTGCCCAAGGCCGTGATGATCACCATTCCCGAGCCCTTCGCCCACAACGATACCATTTCCCGGGAGAAGCGGGATTTTTACCAATACTATGCCACCATGATGGAGCCCTGGGACGGCCCCGCCTCCATCATTTTCTCCGACGGGGTCCAGCTGGGGGCGGTGCTGGACCGGAACGGCCTGCGGCCCTCCCGGTTTTACATCACCCGGGACGGCTATGTGGTGCTGTCCTCGGAGGTGGGGGTCCTGGAGGAGGACCCGGAGAATATCCTCCGGAAGGACCGGCTCCGGCCCGGCAAGATGCTGCTCATCGACACGGCGGCGGGCCGGATCGTGGAGGACGAGGAGCTGAAAAACCGCTACGCTCTGTCCAAGCCCTACGGCGAGTGGCTGGACAGCAATCTGGTGCGGCTCTCCACCCTGAAAATCCCCAACCGGAAGCCGGAGGAGCCCGCCGGGGAGGACTTGGCCCGGCTCCAGAAGGCCTTCGGCTACACCTACGAGGACTACCGGGGCTGCATCCGCAATCTGGCCCTGAACGCCTCGGAGGGCACCGCCTCCATGGGGGTGGACACGCCCCTGGCGGCCCTGGACCGGGAAAACCGGCCTCTATTCGACTATTTTAAGCAGCTCTTCGCCCAGGTGACCAATCCCCCCATTGACGCCATCCGGGAGGCCATCGTCACGGACACGGCGGTGTACGCCGGGCGGGACGGCAACCTGCTCACCGAGGTCCCGGAGAACTGCCATGTCCTGGAGATCGAAAACCCCATCCTGACCAATACGGACCTGTTGAAGATCAAGGCCATGAGCATCCCCGGCTTCCGGGTGGAGACGGTGCCCATCCTCTACTACAAGAGTACCCCCCTGGTCCGGGCGCTGGACCACCTGTGCGTGGAGGTGGATAAGGCCTACCGGGCGGGGGCCACCTTCCTGATCCTCTCCGACCGGGGGGTGGACGAGAACCATGTGGCCATTCCCTCCTTGCTGGCGGTGTCCGCCGTCCATCAGCACCTGGTGCGGACCAAAAAGCGCCAGGCTCTGGCCATCATTCTGGAATCCGGGGAGCCGAGGGACGTCCATCACTTCGCCGCCCTCCTGGGCTACGGCGCCTCGGCGGTGAATCCCTACCTGGCCCTTTCCACCATCCGGGAGATGGTGGAAAGCGGGATGCTGGACAAGGACTACTACGCCGCCGTCCACGATTACTGCCAGGGCGTGGTGGCGGGCATCGTGAAGATCGCCTCCAAAATGGGCATCTCCACCGTCAATTCCTACCGAGGCGCCCAAATCTTTGAAGCGGTGGGCATCTGCTCCTCGGTCATCGATAAATACTTTGCCGGCACCGTCAGCCGGGTGGGAGGCGTCACCCTGGAGGATATTGCCCGCGACGTGGATCAGCGCCACTCCCGGGCATTCGACCCCCTGGGCCTGGACACGGACCTGACCCTGGACTCCCAGGGCGCCCACCAGCGCCGGAGTCAGGGGGAGGAACACCGGTACAGCCCCGCCGTCATCCATCTGCTTCAGCAGTCCACCCGCCGGGGGGACTACGCCATGTTCAAGCAGTACACCGCCCTGGTGGACCGGGAGCGGACCGGGTATCTGCGCAGCGAAATGGAGTTCAACTTCCCGGACCAGGGGGTGCCCCTGGAGGAGGTGGAGAGCGCGGAGGAGATCGTCCGCCGGTTCAAGACCGGAGCCATGAGCTACGGTTCCATCTCCCAGGAGGCCCATGAGACCTTGGCCATCGCCATGAACCGTCTCCACGGCCGGTCCAACACCGGCGAGGGCGGGGAGAGCCCGGAGCGGCTGGGGGATCCCCTCCGCTGCTCCAAGATCAAGCAGGTGGCCTCCGGCCGATTCGGCGTCACCTCGGAATACTTAGTCAGCGCCGAGGAGATCCAGATCAAAATGGCCCAGGGCGCCAAGCCCGGGGAGGGGGGCCATCTGCCGGGAGCCAAGGTCTATCCCTGGATCGCCCGGACCCGGTACTCCACCCCCGGGGTCAGCCTGATCTCCCCGCCGCCCCATCACGACATCTACTCCATTGAGGACCTGGCCCAGCTGATCTACGATCTGAAGAACGCCAACACCCGGGCCCGGATCTCCGTCAAGCTGGTCAGCGAGGCGGGGGTGGGCACCGTGGCGGCGGGCGTGGCCAAGGCCGGGGCCCAGGTGATCCTGATCTCCGGCTATGACGGCGGCACCGGCGCGGCGCCCAAGAGCTCCATTCACAATGCCGGCCTGCCCTGGGAGCTGGGCCTGGCGGAGACCCATCAGACCCTCCTCCGCAACGGACTGCGCAACCGGGTGCGGCTGGAGACCGACGGCAAGCTCATGTCCGGCCGGGACGTGGCCATCGCTGCCCTGCTGGGGGCGGAGGAATTTGGCTTTGCCACCGCCCCTCTGGTGACCATGGGCTGCGTGATGATGCGGGCCTGCAATCTGGATACCTGTCCCGTGGGCATCGCCACCCAGAATCCGGAGCTTCGGAAGCGCTTTTCGGGGAAGCCGGAATATGTGGAGAATTTCATGCTCTTTATCGCCCAGGAGCTGCGGGAGTATATGGCCCGGCTGGGCCTTCGCACCGTGGACGAGATGGTGGGCCGGGCTGATCTGCTCCGGCAGCGGGAAAACTGCCCCCTGGACTTGAGCGCCATCCTCTGCGACAGCTTTGCCCACGCCCCCCGGGGCAAATTCGATCCCCAGGCGGTCTATGACTTCGGCTTGGAAAAGACCAAGGACTGCGCCCTGCTCCTGTCGGCTCTGGGGCCAAAGCTGGAGGCCGGGGAGCCGGGGGAGCTGGAAGTGGCGGTGAAGAACACGGACCGGGCCTTCGCCACCTGCTTCGGCTCGGAGATCACCCGCCGGTTTGGTACCCGCCTGGCGCCGGACACCTATGTGTTGCGCTGCACTGGCTCGGGGGGCCAGAGCTTCGGGGCCTTTATCCCCAAGGGGCTGACCGTCCGCCTGGAGGGGGACGCCAACGACTACTTCGGCAAGGGCCTTTCCGGCGGCAAGCTGGCGGTCCGTCCCCCCAAAGCGGCCCGGTTCCCCGCCGGGGAGAATATCATCATCGGCAACGTGGCCCTCTACGGCGCCACCTCGGGGGAGGCCTACATCTCCGGCGTGGCGGGGGAGCGGTTCTGCGTCCGCAATTCCGGCGCCACAGCGGTGGTGGAGGGCGTGGGGGACCACGGCTGCGAGTATATGACCGGCGGCTTTGTGGCGGTGCTGGGCAAGACTGGCAGCAACTTCGCCGCGGGCATGTCCGGGGGCATCGCCTACGTCCTGGACGAGGAAAACCGGCTCTACCGCAACCTCAACAAGGATATGGTACTCATCGAAAAGCTGGAGGAGGAGGACATCCGGCAGCTGCGGCAGATGCTGGAAAACCACCTCCGGGAGACCGGCTCGGAAAAGGCGGCGGCGATCCTGGCGGATCTTTCGGGCTTCGTCCCCAAATTCAAGAAGATCATCCCGACAGAATACAAGCGCCGCCTGGCGGCGGGATAGGAGGAACGGAGCATGGCAAAACCCACGGGTTTTTTGGAATATTCCCGGGAGGTGGGCCCCGCTGTCCCGCCCCTGGAGCGAATTCGTAATTTTCAAGAGTTCCACGCGCCACTGCCCCCAGCCCGGCAGCAGCGCCAAGCGGCCCGGTGCATGGACTGTGGCGTGCCCTTCTGCCAGGCCGGAGAGCTGATCGGCGGCATGGTGTCCGGCTGCCCCCTGCACAACCTGTGTCCGGAGTGGAACGATCTGGTGTACCTGGGCAATTGGAAAAAGGCCTATGAGCGACTGGCCAAGACCCACAGCTTCCCGGAGTTCACCTGCCGGGTGTGCCCGGCGCTGTGCGAGGCGGCCTGCACCTGCGGCCTGAACGGCGAGCCGGTGTCCACCCGGGAAAACGAGCGGGCCATCATCGAGACGGCCTTCCAAAACGGCTGGGTGGTCCCCCAGCCCCCGGCGCTGCGCACCGGGAAGCGGGTGGCGGTGATCGGCTCCGGCCCGTCGGGCCTGGCGGCGGCCATGGCATTGAACCGCCGGGGCCATACGGTGACGGTGTTCGAGCGCCATGACCGGATTGGGGGCCTGCTGCGCTACGGCATCCCCAACATGAAGCTGGACAAGAAAATTCTGGACCGGCGGATCGCCCTGATGGAGGCGGAGGGCGTGGTATTTATTCCCAACGTGGAGGCGGGGATCGACCCCACTGCCGAGACGCTGCTCTCGGCCTTCGACCGGGTGCTGCTGTGCTGCGGGGCTTCCCAGCCCCGGGACATCACCGCCCCGGGCCGGGAGCTGGGGGGCATCTATTTCGCCGTGGATTTCCTCTCCGCCGTGACCAAGAGCCTGCTGGATTCGGGCCTGCGGGATCGGAAATATCCCCAGGTCCAGGGCAAGGATGTGGTGGTCATCGGCGGCGGCGATACGGGCAACGACTGCGTGGGCACCGCCATCCGCCTGGGCTGCAAATCCGTGACCCAGCTGGAAATGATGCCCTGTCCTCCAGAGACCCGGGGACCCAACAACCCCTGGCCCGAGTGGCCCAAGGTCAAAAAAACGGACTACGGCCAGGAGGAGGCCATCGCCAAATTCGGCCATGACCCCCGGCTCTACCAGACCACGGTATCGGCCTTCCTGGGCGACCGCCGGGGAAAGGTCCGGCGGCTGCGGCTACTTAGCCTGGAGCCGAAGGCCGACCCGGCCACCGGCAGGACCGTCATGACGCCGGTGCCCGGCTCGGAGCGGGAGATTCCCTGCGGCACGGTCCTCATCGCGGCGGGCTTTTTGGGCTGCCAAAGGAACGTGGCGGAGGCCTTCGGCGTGGCGGTGGACGGCCGGGGCAACGTGGAGAGCCGGGACTATCAGACCACCCAGCACCGGATTTTCGCCGCCGGGGATATGCGCCGGGGCCAGTCCCTGGTGGTCTGGGCCATTCGGGAGGGCCGGGAGGCCGCCCGGGCGGTGGACGCCTCTCTGATGGGGTACAGCAACCTTTAAAGAGCGCTTACCGGGCGCGGCAGGCAGCAACTTTTGTCGTTTGGCATAGAATGGTGGCGGGAATGGGAGAATCTCCCCCTTCCCGGGACCCATACAGGCCGGAAAAGACGAAAGGAGCTGGGAGAATGCATCAGTATTTTCACACCGTGTTCGGATTTTGCCTCTGGGACGCGCTGGCTCTGGTGGTGCTGGCCGCCATCGTGGCGGTGCTGGCGGTCCATGTAGCGGCCCGGCGGAGGCGGCGGAACAAGCTGGAACAGGAGCTTGAAAAGTGCCGGAAGGAGCGATCCGCCCAAGAGGACCGGCAGGAACCGGAAAGAAACTAAATCATGAGGTCCCTGGACCGGGTTTCCCCGGCCCAGGGACTTCCCTTTCCACGACGCGACCCCGGGCGGTGGGCGTTTTCCCAAAAAACGGGGTTGCATTTTTGTGAAAGCTGCTGTATAATCACCCCTGGACAATTTAATAATGGGAGAAGAAGTAATGATGTTGTAACGCCGCGAAAAGCGGCGGAAGGAGAATCGCAATGAAGAAGCAAATCCTTGCCCTTTTCCTGGCGGTGGGCGTCCTTGCGGGCTTACTCGGCGGTTGCCGGGAAGCCACGCCTCAGAACTCCACAGCCAGCAGCACAAATGCCCCTTCTTCCCAGGCGCCCCAAAAGGCGGAGATCGCCGTGGGGATCGCCCAGGACCTGGATGATAGTCTTGACCCGTATCAGATGACGGCCGCAGGAACTAGAGAGGTCATGTTCAACGTCTTTGAAGGGCTGATCAAGCCCGACAGCCAGGGGAATTTTGTCCCCGCGGTGGCGGCGTCTTACACCGTTTCCACCGATGGCTGCACCTACACCTTCCCTCTGCGGGAGGGTGTGACCTTCCACAATGGGAAGGAATGTACCTTTGAAGACGTGCTCTATTCCTTCCAAACCTGCGCCGCCGTCACGGTCAATTCTTCCGTGGCAGCGGCGCTTTCCAATGTGGCGGACATCCGGGAGGAGAACGGCGGCGTGGTGATCACCCTGACGGCGCCGGACCCGGACTTCCTCAGCATGGCCGCCAGCGTCTACATCGTGCCCAAGGACTACGACGGTCAGGCCACCGCCCCGGTGGGCACCGGCCCCTTCCGGTTCGTCTCCCGGAGCATCCAGGAGAACGTGATCCTGGAGCGGTTCGACGGGTACTACGGCGCGAAACCCGCTCTGGAGCGGGTGACCTATCGGATTTTCTCCGACGGCAACGCCCTGTTCACCGCGCTGAACAGCGGGGCGTTGGACCTGGTGGCCCATCTGACGGTGGACCAGGTGGAGAGCCTGACCAACGGCTACCAGATTTTGGAGGGGACCATGAATCTGGTCCAGGCCATGTACCTGAACCACGCCAAGGCGCCCTTCGACAACGAGCTGGTCCGCCAGGCCCTGTGCTACGCCGTGGATGTGGACGCCATGCTGGCCCTCACCGCCGACGGCCACGGCGCCAAGGTGGGCTCCTCCATGTACCCCGCCTTCGGCAAGTACTTTGACTCGGCGCTGGCGGACCGCTATCCCCACGACGTGGAGAAGGCCAAGGCCCTCCTGGCCCAGGCCGGCTATCCCGACGGCTTTTCCTTCACCCTCACGGTGCCCAGCAACTACGCGCCCCATGTGGACACGGCCACGGTGATCGTGGAGCAGCTGAAGGAAGTGGGGGTGGAGGCCAAGCTGGAGCTGGTGGAGTGGGAGACCTGGCTCTCCGAGGTCTACGCCGGCCGGAATTTCGAAGCCACCCTGGTAGGCTTTGACGCCAGCACCCTCACGGCCTCGGCCATGCTGGCCCGGTGGGTCACCGGCGACGGGAAGAACATGATCGGCTATACCAACCCGGACTACGACGCCGCCTATGCCGCCGCCCGGGACCCGGCCCACACCGAGGAGGAGCAGACCGCCTATTACCGGCAGTGCCTGGAGATCTTGAGCGACACCGCCGCCAATGTGTACCTGCAGGATCTGGCGGATTTCGTGGCCATCAATCCGGCGCTGACGGGCTACGCGTTCTATCCCCTGTATGTCATGGATATGTCCACATTGTCTTTTCAGTAGGCAATAGAAAGGAGGCTTCGGCGTGAAGACCCTGTTTTCCAAATTCGCGGCTCTCATTATTACATTGTTCCTGGTCTCCGCCCTGGCCTTCTTTGCCTTTGCCCTGATTCCCGCCGACCCCGCCACCACCATGCTGGGCTCCGAGGCGACCCCGGAGGCGGTGGCGGCGCTGCGGGCCCAGCTGGGCCTGGACCGGCCCCTGCCGGTGCGGTATTTTGAATGGCTGAAAGGCTTCCTCCGGGGGGACCTGGGAGAGAGCTACCTCTACCGCATGGAGGTGGGGCAGATGCTCTCCGGCAAGCTCGCGGTGTCGGCCCTGTTAACGATCCTGTCCTTCCTTTTGACGGTGGCGCTGTCCATCCCCCTGGGGGTGCTGGCGGGAAGCGTGCGGAACCGGTATTTCGACGCCGCCGCCGTGGGCTTGAACCAGCTGGTGATGAGCGTGCCCCCCTTTTTCCTGGGCATCCTGGCCTGCTATGGGCTGGGCATCGTCCTGAAATGGTTCACCCCCGGGGCCTATGTGTCCCCGGAGAAGGATTTCTGGGGCTGCGTCCGGTATCTGATCTTTCCGGCGCTGTCCATCGCCATTCCCCGGTCCGCCATGGCAGTGAAGCTGCTGCGCGGCTCCATCCGGGACCAGCTGGGGCAGGACTATGTCCGCACCGCCCGGAGCCGGGGGGCCTCCGAGACCTCCATTTTGCTCCGGCAGGTGCTGCGCAACGCCCTGCTGCCGGTGATCACCTTTTTGGCGGTGTCCCTGGCGGAGATCATGACCATGAGCATACTCATCGAGCAGGTTTTCAGCATCCCCGGGGTGGGGCAACTGCTGCTGTCCAGCGTGTCCAACCGGGACTATCCGGTGGTGCTGGCCATCGTCATGCTCCTGGCCGCCTGGATCGTTACCATCCACTTCCTGGCGGATCTGCTGACCCGGCTGGCCGATCCCCGGGTCCGGCTGGGATAGGGGGGCAAAGATGAAGCAGAGAATTAGCCCCATGCTCCTGCTGGGCGGCGGGATCAGCCTGCTAACGGTATGCGCCGCTCTCCTGGGGGCGTTTTGGACGCCCTATAACCCCACGGCGGTGAGCGCCGGGGAGAAATTCTGCCCGCCCTCCCTTGTCCACCTGCTGGGCACCGACAATTTCGGCCGGGATGTGTTCAGCCGGGTCCTCCAGGGCATGGGGGCCAGCCTGCTGATCGCCGCCTGCGTGGTGGCCATCGGCTGCCTGCTGGGCACCGCCATTGGGTGCCTGTGTGGCTATTTCGGCGGCCCGGCGGACTTCCTGCTCACCCGGCTGTGCGACGTGGTCACCGCCTTCCCCTCGGTGTTGCTGGCGCTGGTGGTGGTCAGCCTGGCGGGTCGGGGGACGGCCCAGATCATCCTGGCCCTGGGGGTGCTGTTCATCCCCAGCTTTGCCCGGCTGGTCCGGGGGGAGGCGGCCCGCTACCGGGACGCTAGCTTCATTCAGAGCGCCCGACTCATGGGCGTCTCCCACAGCCGGATTCTGCTGGCCCACATCCTGCCCAATCTCAGGGGGGTGCTGGTGCCCGCCATCGTCATCGGTTTCAACAACGCCATTTTAAGCGAGGCCAGCATGAGCTTCCTGGGCCTGGGGGTGCAGCCCCCCTTCCCCAGTCTGGGCTCCATGCTCTCCGACAGCCAGACCTATCTGCAGCGGGCCCCCTGGTACGCGTTCAGCGCCGGGGCGGCCATCGCCCTGCTGATCCTGGGGTTCAGCCTGCTCGGGGAGGGGCTTCAGCGCCGCCGCCGGGCGTAAGGAGGGAATGTATGCTGCAAGTTGAGCATCTTTCGGTCCGATTCCCCGGCGGGGCGGTCCCCGCGGTGGAGGACGTGACCTTTTCTCTGGACCGGGGCGAAATATTGGGCCTGGTGGGGGAGAGCGGCAGCGGAAAATCCGTCACCGCCCAGTGCCTGGCGGGTCTGCTGCTTCCCGATGCGGAGGTTACCGGTGTCATCCGCCTGGAGGGGCAGGAGTTGACCGGGGCGTCTCCGACCCAGCTCCGAGCCGTCCGGGGGAAGGAGGTGGCCATGGTGTTCCAGGAGCCCATGACTAGCCTGAACCCGGTGCTGCGGGTGGAGCGGCAGGTGGAGGAGGCCCTTCGGGTCCACACCCGCCTAAACGGGCGCCAGCGCCGGGACAAGGCCCTGGCCGCCATGGCGGAGGCGGAGCTGCCGGAACCGGCGGCCCTGGGCCGCCGCTATCCCCATCAGCTCTCCGGGGGCCAGCTCCAGCGGGCGATGATCGCCGCCGCTCTGGTGTCGGAACCCAAGTATCTGCTGTGTGACGAGATCACCACCGCCCTGGACGTGACGGTGCAGGCCCAGATCCTGGACCTGCTATCCCGGCTTTCCCGGGAGCGGAATATGGGGGTGCTGTTCATCAGCCACGATCTGCGCCTGGTGAAAAAGCTCTGCCATCGGGCTCTCGTGATGCGCGGCGGCAGGATCGTGGAGACCGGCGCCGTGGAGGAGCTGTTCCAGGCACCCCGGGAGGCGTATACCCGGCGCCTTTTGGACGCCATTCCCACCCGGGACAACAAGCTGCGATAAGGAGGAGCCATGCGTATCTTGGAAGTGGAGGGCCTTTCGGCATGGTATACCCAGGGGAAAACTCGGCGGCCGGTGCTGCGGGACGTGACTTTCCACCTGGATCGGGGGGAGGTCCTGGGCCTGGTGGGGGAGAGCGGCAGCGGAAAATCCACCCTGGCCCGGTCGATTTTGGGCCTGCACCGGGACTGGGAGGGCCGGGTGCGGCACTATACTCCACGTCCCCAGATGATCTTTCAGGACCCCTACCGCAGCTTAAACCCGGCCCACACCCTGCTCTGGACCCTGACCGAACCCCTCCGGGCCGCCGGCGTCCCAGAAGCGCGGCGGCGGGAGCGGGCTATGGCGCTGCTGGACCGGGTGGGCCTGGCGCCGGAGCTGGCCCGCCGCTATCCCCAGGAGCTCTCCGGGGGCCAGCGCCAGCGGGTGGCCATTGCCGCCGCGGTGATTGCCCGCCCCGGCCTGGTGGTGGCGGACGAGCCGGTGAGCGCCCTGGACGTGACGGTGCAGCGGCAGATCTTGGAGCTGCTGATGGACCTCAAACGGGAGTATGGCTTCAGCTGCCTGTTCATCAGCCACGACCTGGGGGTGATCTACCAGATCTGCGACCGGGTGCTGGTGATGGAGGGGGGCAGAATTGTGGAGGAAAACGATACCGACGCCCTCTTTGCCGCGCCCAAGCATCCCTTCACCAAAGAGCTGCTGGAGGCAGCGGAATAAAAATCGCCGCCGGAGATTCCGGCGGCGATTTTCGCGCTTTATTCGCTTGCTTTTCTGCTCTTAACGACAGACTGCCCGCTATTATTCCTCCTCCCGCCTTTCCGGGATGGGGGCGTAGCGCCAGGTCCCGGTCCATTCCAGCCGGTAGCCCCGGCCCGGGGGCCGCTGCCACTGGTAGCGGTTTTTCCCCTCCCCGGGGAAAAGGTCCGCCATCACCGCCGCCAGCACCCCGCCGTGGGTCACGATCACCGCGTTTTCCCCTTTTTCCGCGATCATTCGGAAGGCCGCCAGGGCCCGGCAGGTCATTTCTGCACCGCTCTCGCCGCCGGGGGCGGGATTTTTTTCGTTGTCCCCAGTAAGCCACGCCTGGTAGGCAGGGTCCTCTTTCAGCTCCTCATAGCTCCGCATTTCAAAGGCCCCAAAGTTCATCTCCGCCAGCGCCGGCACCGTTTGGGCCGCCACCGGGCCAAAGAGCAGCGCCAGGGTCTGCCGGCAGCGGAGAAGCCCGCTGGTGTAATAGGTTGCTCCCGGCAGGGGCGGATAGGAAAGGGAAGATAGCGCCGCCGTCCCTCGGGGCGAGAGGGGCAGGTCGGTGGCGCCGCAGTAGAGATGGGCCTCGTTGGCCGCCGTGGCCCCGTGGCGGATGAGATAGATGGTCATTTAAGCCGCTGCTCCAATCCGCAGAAGATTCGGCTCACCCGGTCCGCCTTCCCCGCCAGGTACTGCATGGCCCGGCCGGTGGCCTCCCGCCAGGCCCGCTCCTCTTTCGACATGGGTACCACCCCACAAAAAATATCCCGGAAAATGAAGATTTTGTCCTCCAAAAGCGCCGAGTTGCATCGAAAATAGTTCATTTCGTCCACGCCTTGGTTTAGACAGTACCAGACAAAATTCTCCATACTTGCCAGGCACTTTTTTGTAAGATCCGGGGCGCTTTCCGGCGAACACACGCAGATATCATCCTTTTTTAGCCCAAATTCCGCCAGGACGAAGTCCTTTTTCCCCTGGTACGCTCCGCCAAAAATCAGCACCATCCGACTGCCTCCCAACACACCGCGAAGGCCAGCGCCGTCAGCTCCGAGACGGTCAGGGCATAGCCCGCCACATCGCCGTTCATGCCGTCCAGGCCCCGGTAGGCCCACGCCGCCGCCAAAAAATACCCTACGATCCCGCCAAAATAGGCGGGAACCGACCCAAAAAACCATGCCGCGATCCCAGCCGCCGCCAAGGCAGCCCAAAGAATCCCCTTCTGCCACGCCGGGGGCCGGGCCCCGGCGTACTGGCTGCCGGACATGGGCCGCAGGCCCGTCACCGCCAGGGCCGAGCCGCACCTGCTCACCACCGGGATCAGCCAGAGGCTCCCCCGGCCCCCCTGGCTCAGCAGAGCAAAGCCGGACAGCAGCGCCATCCCCAGGGCCAAAGCCGCGAAGGAACCGATGTGGGGGTCCTTCAAAATAGCCCGGCGCTTTTCCAGGTCCCGGCAGGAGCCCATGGCGTCGGCCACATCCATGTAGCCGTCCAGATGGATGCCCCCGGTAATGAGATAGGGGAACAGGCACAGGAAAAGCCCAGATAGAAGCGCCGGCAGCCCCAAAACGCCGCAGAGCCACGCCAGGCCCTGCCACAACAGCCCAATTTCCAGCCCCACCAGGGGCAAAAACAGGAGCATCAGGGGCCGGGCGTCCTCGTCCCAGAAATTTCCCAGCACCGGCAGGGCGCAGAACATGCTCTGGCACATGGCAAGGGCTTTCAAAAACCGTTTCATTTGGGAAGCGCCCCCTTATGGATGAAAATTTGGCCCGCCGACGCCTCCAAAACCGTGTCGCAGAGGGCCGCCAGCCGCTGCCCCGCCGTGCCCAGCAGGCGGCGGAAGTACTCCGTCTCCGGTGGATATAAGCCGGAATCGGAAAAAATAAAATCCATTACAAATACCCCGTCCTCCGCCCGGCGGGCGAAGGCCAGCAGTTCCGACAGGCACCGCTCCCCCTCCTTAGGACAAAAACGGTAGTCCTCCTCCTGGGGAAACAGGGCGTTGGTCAGCAGGGCGG
Organism: uncultured Oscillospiraceae bacterium; assembly: GCA_947600025.1. Lineage (GTDB taxonomy): Bacteria > Bacillota > Clostridia > Oscillospirales > Oscillospiraceae > Faecousia. The sequence goes on along the minus strand of CANQFY010000009.1, from coordinate 22,727 downwards.
TGACGCTGTCAATGAGGTACGCCCCCGGCCCATTTTCCAGGCATCGGAGCAGGTGCCGGGGCTCCTCCACCGTCTCGAAGCCTAGCCCTGCCCGGCGGGCCCGGTGGGAAGCGATCCGGGCCTGGTCCTCCCCGTCGAATGGGATCATGGTGGCCACATAAAACCGCCGCCCTGGCCCCGCCAATTGAAGAGCCATGGTCTGGGCATAGTCGGATTTGCCGCTTTTGGAGCCCCCGGCGATCAGAATTTTCATGGCGCGTCCTCCACGGTAAAGGAATCCCCCCGGCGGATGTCGGACAGGTATCCGTCATCGATCCCCGCCTGGGAAAAGGTGGCCATGTCATTGAGAATGGCGCAGGCGGCGCTCAAAATTTCAAAGGCCAGGGGGCAGCCGCTGCCCTCCCCCAGCCGCATGTCCAGCAGGAGCATGGGCTTTAGGTCCATGGCCTCCATGGCCAGGCGGTAGCCGATCTCAAAGGAGGCGTGGGAGGGGATCAGATATCCCCGGATCTGAGGACACAACCGCCAGGCGCACAGCGCCGCCACGGCAGAGATGAACCCGTCGATCACCACCGGCCGCCGGGTGGCCGCCGCCCCCAAAAAGGCCCCGCACATGGCGGCGATATCCAGCCCGCCCACCTTCGAAAGGACCTCCACCGGGTCGGCGGGGTCCGGCTTGTTCACCGCCAGGGCCTGGGCGATGACCGCCTTTTTCTTCTCAAAGGCCGCCTCCGTCAGGCCCCCGCCCTTCCCCGCCACGGCCTCCACCGGCACGGACAGCAGGCAGGCCAGCACGGCGGCGGAGGTGGTGGTGTTGCCAATGCCCATCTCCCCCACCCCCAGCACGTCGGCGGGGGTTTCGGCGGCGGTCTGGGCACCGATGAGGATGGCTTGGATTGCCTCCTGCCGGGTCATGGCGGGGCCCAGGGCGATATCGCCGGTGGAATGGCGGACCTTCCGGTTCACGACCTTGGGCTCCGGCACCGGACCCAGGACGCCCACATCCGTCACCGTGATGCCGCAGCCAAAATGGCGGCACAGCACCGAGGCTCCGGTCTTGGCCCGGGTCAAATTCACGGTCTGCTGAAGCGTGACGCTCTGGGGAGCGCTGGAGACGCCCTCGGCGGCCACGCCGTTGTCGGCGGCGAAGACCAGAAGGTGCTTAGTTTTGATCCGATTCCGGACCCGACCGGTGACGCCCGCAAGCTGAATGGACAGCTCCTCCAGCCGTCCCAGGCTGCCGGGGGGCTTGGCCAGCTCCGCCTGCCGCCGCCGGGCGTCGTTCATGGCCCCTTCGTCCAGGGGGGAGATGGCGGCCAGGAGCCGCCGCAGTTGTTCTTCCATATCCTTATCCTTCGCTTTCACAAACGTCCATTAAGCCGGTCGGAAATCCAGACCCGGCCTTCCTCCCCAAAATCCAGAGGCGGCAAGTCCAGGTCATAGGTCAGGAGGTTCTCCCGGTTTCGGGCCCCCTCCGCCAGGACCTGGCCCGACCGGCCGCAGAGCATAGCCGGGGCGGTCTGGAAGGGGGCGGTGGCGTTCGCGGATAGGAAATAGGTCACATTTTCCACCGCTCTGGTTTGAATATGAGCCCGGAGGAGGGCGTATCTCTCCGGGTCGTCCCGGTCCGCGACGTCATAAAATAGGAGCAAATTCAAATCCGTGCCCGCCCGGTACAGCTCCCGGAAAAACTCCGGGAATCGGACCTCATAGCAGATCCGAACCCCGATTTTTAGCCCCTGCCACTCAAAAATACCCGGATCGCCTCCAGGGCAGAAATGGTCCCGGTCCCAGCCCCAGAGCGCCCGCTTATGATAGATCGCCGGCTGCCGCCCGGGGAAAAAGATCAAGGCGCTGTTGTGATAGGCGCCGTCCTCTTTTGTAACGCTTCCCACCACCAGGCAGATCTCCTTCTCCCGGGAGAGCGCCTCCAGGTCTCGGCAGGCGGAGGCCAGCCGGTCAAAATCCACTCGCGCCGGGCTTTCCATGTCCCGGGGCGGATAGCCAGTCAGGGCGCACTCTGGGAACAGCAGCAGCGAGACGCCCAGGGCCGCGCCCCGCTCTGCCGCCCGCCGGATCGTCTCCAAATTTCGGTCCAGGCTGCCCGAAACCGGGAAGGAATACGCGCCGATCCTCAATTTTCCCCATCTCCCGCCTTGCTTTTTCACCATTGTACCACATCATCGCGGCCTTTGCAAGCCGCCGCTTGACAAACGCCCCGCCCGGAAATAAAATAAAGAAAACCGCTGAAAGGAGCCGCCCCATGCGATACAGTCTGTACGCCCTGCTGCTGGGCTTTGCCGTGGATCTGGTGCTGGGGGACCCCCACAGCATCCCCCATCCCGTGGCGGGGATGGGGAGGACCATCTCCCTGCTGGAAAAGGTCCTGCGCCGTCTGCTGCCCAAAACCCCCGCCGGGGAGCGGCTGGCCGGGGGGATTTTGTGGATTGTCACGGCGGGGCTGAGCTTTCTTCTCCCCTTTTTCCTGCTGTTTTTCGCCTACCGGTGGAACGTCTGGCTGGGTCTGGGGCTGGAGAGCCTGATGTGCTGGCAGATCCTGGCCACCCGGTCCCTGCGGGACGAGAGCATGAAGGTCTACTACGCCCTGAAAAACGGCACCCTGGAGGACGCCCGCCAGGCGGTGCGCATGATCGTGGGCCGGGACACAGAGCGGCTGGATGAAAAAGGCGTGGTCCGGGCCGCCGTGGAGACCGTGGCGGAGAACGCCTCCGACGGGGTGGTGGCGCCCCTATTTTATCTGCTGCTGGGGGGCGCGCCCCTGGGCTTTTTCTACAAGGCGGTGAACACCATGGACTCCATGCTGGGCTACACCGACCCGCCCTATACCCATATCGGCCTGGTACCGGCGAAGATGGACGATCTATTCAACTTCGTTCCCGCCCGGCTCACCGCCCTTACCATGCTCCTGGCCGGGGCCCTGGACCATCTGAACGTGAAAAACGGCTGGCGGATTTTCCGCCGGGACCGGTTGAACCACGCCAGCCCCAACTCCGCTCAGACCGAGTCCGTCTGCGCCGGGCTGCTGGGGCTGCGGCTGGCGGGGGACGCCTGGTACCACGGGGTGCTCCACAAAAAGCCCTTCATCGGCGACCCCCTCCGGGAGATCACCCCGGAGGACATCCCCGCCGCCTGCCGGCTGCTATTTACCACCGCCTTTTTGGCCCTGGCCCTGGGGGCGGGGTGCAAGCTGCTGGTCATTTTATTCCTGCTATGAACCTGCCCCGGCGCGCCGGGGCAAAAAATTTTTTGGGAACGCACAACCCGGCCCGTTTTTTGACGACTAGAGGGGTGAAAAGCGCTTTTCCCCGGAAGGGAGGAACCACATGGAGGATCAAGCCATCGTATCGCTGTATTTTGCCCGGAGCGAGGAGGCCGTCGCCCGGACCCAGGAAAAATACGGCCGCTACCTGGAATCCATCGCCCAAAACATCCTTCCCGACCGGGAGGACTGCCGGGAGAGCGTCAACGACGCCTACCTGGCCGCCTGGAACTCCATCCCGCCCCAGCGCCCGGAAAAGCTGGGCCTCTACCTGGGCAAGCTGACCCGCCGGATTGCCATCGACCGGTTCCGCCGAAATAACCGGGCAAAGCGAAAGCCGTCGGAATACGCCCTGTCCCTGGAAGAGCTGGCCGAGATCCTCCCCGGGGGCTCTGATCCGACCCGGACGTTGGAGAGAAAGGAACTGGTCCGGGCATTGGAGGATTTTTTGCGGGGGCTGCCGGAGCGGACCCGGCGGGTATTTTTGTGCCGGTATTACTACTTTGACCCCTTGGAGCGGGTGGCCGTCCAGAACGGCATGACCGTGCCTGCGGTGAAAAGCCTGCTCTGGCGCACCCGGGCGGCCCTGAAAACCCATCTGCAAAAGGAGGGATTCGACCTATGAACCCTGACGAGCTGCTAGACGCTCTGGGAGAGATCGACCCGGCGCTGCTAACCGGGGCGGAGCAGGCCCGGAAAAGGCGCCGCAGCCCCCTGCTGCTGCCCCTGGCGGCCTGCCTGGCGCTGGCGGTGACGATCTTCGCCTTCCGGGTGTGGCAACCGGGGCCGGATCAGGTCGCCGGCGGTCCCCAGTCTACCGGGCTCCCAGCCGGCGGACCGATCACTGCCGCATCCCAGAGTACCACCGCCCCGGCGGCCCAGGCTACCGCCCCCGCTGGGACCCAGCCGCCGGCCCCCGTCCAGGGGGATGGTCAAGCCCCCACCGCCGGGTCTGACCCCAGCGCCGACGGCCTGCCGGGTGATTTTATCATTATGGACGAGGCGCTGAAATTGACCGTGACCATCACGGAGGCGGCGGAGGACGGTTTTTTGGTCCGGGTGGAGGACGCCGGCCCGTACGGGTCCCAACTGGTGGGGGAAACGGTACTGGTCCGTCTGGCGGAGGGGCTAATTCCCGACCGGCCCTGGTCCCCGGGGGACACCGTCACGCTGGTGTGCCAGCCCCGGGATCCAGACGGCAGCTATCTCGTCATTGAAATTCAAGGAGGAGAACCATGAAAAAGTTTGCATTTCTTCTGACCCTGGCGCTGCTGCTCACCGGCTGCGCCCAGGCGATCCCCAACGGGACCCAAGCGCCCACTGCTTCCCAGGCACCCACCCAGCCGCCTGCCACCCATCCGGACCCCGGGACCCTGCCGCCCCTGGTTCCGGCGGCCGTCACCCGGGAGGACCGGGTCCAGGCGGCGGACTTTGCCCTGCGTCTGACCAGCGCGGCGGCAAAAAAGGGCGAAAATACCCTGGTGTCCCCCATGAGCGTGCTGTTCGCCCTGGCCATGACCGCCAACGGCGCCGCCGGGGAGACCCGGCAGCAGATGGAATCGGTGCTGGGAGCGCAGGTAGACCGGCTCAATAGCTACCTCTCCGGCCTGCGGCAGGCGGCGCTGGAATCCGGCGCGCTGAACATCGCCAACGCCGTCTGGTGCGAGCCGGAGGAGCAGGTGCCCCTGCGGCCGGATTTTGAGACGGCCCTCCGGGACTGGTACGGCGCGGAGCTGTTCCGCCAGCCCTTCACCCGGGCCACCCTGGAGCAGATCAACGGCTGGGTAAAGGAGCAGACCGACGGGCAGATCGAGGAAATTCTGTCGGACCTGCCCCAAGAGACGGTGATGTGCCTGGTCAACGCCCTTTCCTTTGACGCGGAGTGGATGGAGCCCTTCCGGGAGGACCAGATCGGCCCCGCCGACTTCACCCAGGCGGACGGGACGGTGAAGGAGACGGATTTCCTGTACGGAATGGAGTCGGTCTACCTGGAAAACGAGCTGGCCACCGGCTTCCGGAAAGACTATGCCGGCGGGGACTTTGCCTTCGTGGCGTTGCTTCCCAAGGAGGGCGTCACAGCGGAGGAGGTGCTTGCCGGTCTGGATGGGGCGGCGCTCCAGGCCCTGCTGGAGGGGGCGCAGGAGGCCGACGTGCATCTGAGCATGCCCATGTTCCAGGTGGAGGGAGACTACGCCTTGAAGGAGATTCTGGCGGCCATGGGGATGCCCGACGCCTTCGAGGCGGACACGGCGGACTTTTCCCACATGAGCGCCATGCCCCTCTACATCGGCCAGGTGGTCCACAAGACCAGCCTGACCCTCACCGCCATGGGCACCCGGGCCGGGGCCGCCACGGCGGTGATGGTGGACGCCGCCGGCGCTCTGGACCCGAACGGCTACAAGTCTGTCCAATTAGACCGGCCCTTCGTCTACATGATCATCCACAGCGAAACCAACCTGCCGGTATTTATCGGCACCCTGAATGCCGTCTGACCAAAAACGCCAAAAAAATCGCCGCCGGAATTTCCAGCGGCGATTTTGTGTGCCCAAAGCCTTCCAAAGTTCAAAAAACACAATAAGCGACAGGAAGGCGCTTGCATGGAGGAAGGCTTCCCTGCGGAAACCGGGGATGGAAGGGAAGCGGCGCTTCTACTGAGGATTTTCCCAGACGATCTGGCAGGACTGCTTGATACAGATGCCATCGTCACGGCAGTAAAAGGCGTAGGCATAGGCGTCCGCCCGCTGGAACAGGGTCCGGCTGACGCCCTCGGTAGAGGTCGTCTCCAGGAGGATAAACTCTGTGTCCGGGAGGATGTCCAGCCGCTCCGGCAGGGCGCCGGGCTGGTAGGTCGTCTCGTTTAGCAGCGCGTGGTCGCCGCCGAATTGCAGCAGTGCGGTACTTTCCGGCTGGTTGATCAGCTGAACCGTTACCTCCACCTCCGTGCCGGAGGAGGAACCGGCGCCGTCATCGGCGGACGCCTCCCGGTTTTCCGTGAGCTTGGTGCTCCAGGAGGCGCCGGGGATCTCCTGGCTGTCCCAAAATACGCCGTGGCCGCTGACGGCGTAGACCCGGCCATCGGGCGACTGGTAGACGGGGTTAAAATAGAAGCTGTCCAAGCCGCTGCCGGAGGCAACGTAGATGGTTCCCTTTAGCGAGATGTGTTCCCCCTGGTCTGTGGACAGGAAGGAGACGCTGGCGTCGGAGATCCCCTCGTCCACCGTGGTGCCGCTGTAGGAACCGGCCTCGTCCGTGATCCGCGGGGCGATCAAGCGAATGCCGTCCACGCCGTCAAAGACGTATTCCTTGCTCACGAAGAACTCACCGGTCTCCTCGTCGGTATGTAGGGTCTCCGTCAGGTCGGCATAGAGCCGCCCCTGATATTGCGCCGTCTCCGCTTCGCTGACCTGCCCGCCCTCCAGGAGCAGATCGATGTGATCGTTGAGGAACTGCTCCTCGTCCAGCAGGTCCAGATATTCATCGGTGATCAAAACGCCGATCAGGCGGTCGGCCTCCGTACCTTCCGGCGCGGCAGCGTCTGCCAGCTGGATCACGCCCGCCGCGCCCAGCAAAAAGGCGGCCAGGAGCAGGCAGAAACCGATGATAATGATCTTATTCGTTTTCATCATTTTCCTCCAAATTCCCATCAAATTTGAGTATATCGCCCACGTCGCACTGTAGGTAATAGCAGATCTTATTGACCGTACCGAATCGGATGCCCTTCGCCTTTCCGCTGCGCAGAATGGAAAGGTTCGCCTCCGTAATGCCGATGAGCCCGCACAGCTCTTTGGAAGTCATGTTGCGCTCCTTTAAAATCTGCTCCAAGTGTACCTTGATCGCCATAGGCCACCCCGCTTAGATGAACAGACTGTTGTCGTCCCGGAGGCGCTTGTTTTCGATGAGGAGCCGGGCAAACAGCAGGATCAGGACGGTCAGGGCGATGCTGAGGATCGGGATGTTCACCGTGACGGAAAGATCGGTAAGCCGGCGCATCAGGCAGATCTGAACAATGTTGGAGGCGGCGGTCAGCGCCGTGGTGACGCCCAGCGCCAGGCAGCAGGCATCGCTCAAGCGCCCGGCGGATTCCACAATGCCGTCCTGCTCCGGGCTTTGGACGATGGCCAGCAGGTCGATGGCCCCCAGGAGGATAGCAATGTCGAACAGATAAGGGACCAGCTCGAGGATCAGTCGAAAAACGCCGAAACAGGTGTCCGCATCAAGACGGGCCCCGTCCTGAAGGGCCAGTGCCCCGCTTGAGAGGGCAAGGGCCGCTGCCCCGGTAAAGAGGACGCACAGAATACCCAGAAGCGCCTGCAAATACGCCAGGAGCTGCTCCTTCTTCCCCAACCGGAACAGCCGAATCAGCCGCAGGACCAGATACAGAACCGCCACCGCCCAAACACAGACGCCGAAGACCGACTTGATCATCTTGGCGTATTCGGGGAAGCCCTGGGCCAGGGGCGGGAGGAAGAGGCTGGGATTGGTCATGCCGTAAAGCGCCAAGAGGAGGACGGCGGAGAGCAGATATAGTGCCGCCCGCTCCCACCTAGTCTCTTTCCCACGGCCGTACCGAAGGGCGCACATTGCCGGAATTGCGGAGAGCCCGACCCAGGCGGCCACCGCCGCACCGTTCCCGGCGGGTCCCAGTTTTGACAGGGCCCCCAGCCCCCAGCCGATCTGCTCCAAGGGGAACGCCATCATGGAAGAAAACAGGCCGGGAAAACGGGCGGTCAGGACCGAAAGCCCGGCGACCAGTGCCGCTGTGCAGACGCACGCGAGGAGTAATTTCCCTTTTTTCATCGTACCATCTCCTGAAATTATTGTTTTACAATAATCATTATACCATGGAATTATCGTTTGTCAATAATTATTTTGGCTTTTTCAAAAATATAGCAGGCGGCATGGCTTCAGCCATGCCGCCTGCGCGGCGTTGTGTTTGCCCGGCGGAGCCGGGGGTTATTTGGAGCGCTTGCGGTCCTTGGGCTTTTTCCGCAGCAGATAGACGCTGATGCCCACGCCCACGGCGGAGGCGCCCAGCAGGACGAACAGGATTACAAAATTGGTTTCGTCACCGGTTTTGGGCGTGTCCTCTGGGGAGGTGGCGGGGGTAGTAGTGGGGGCGCTGGTAGCGGTGGGCCCGGGAATATCGGGCTGAGGCGACACAGACGGGGCAGACGGGCCGGACGGGTCAGGATCTACCGACGGATGATCGGGATCGGCCAGGTGGCAGCGGGTGCAGTAGCCATTTACATAGTCATGGCCCAGCTTTTCGATGGTTTCCGCGATATGCTCCAGGCGTTCGCCGTTGTATTCGGCGACGTAGAGCTTGTAGCCGTCCTCGGTGCAGGTGGCGGCCTTTTCCTCGACCTGGACATCGTCGCCGTCAATTTTACTGGGTATCTCAATATGGCAGGTGGTGCAAACCAGATGCAGTACAAATTCATTGAGGGAATCATCCCAATCATATTCCTCAAGCACTAAGGTGTGAACGTGCTCGCCGGAGTCCTTCTTCTCGCCGCACATGGTGCAGACGCCCTCCTCGTTGTAGTTGTGTTCGATTTTCGGGAGGGTCACGGGCTGCGTGGCGGGGAAGGTCTGGCTGCCAATGGTAAAATAGGCGGTGTTCTGGTTTTCGCCGTCCTCGGTGCAGGTGGCGGGCTTCACGGGAACGGTGGTATAGGGAACGGACATGGTGAAGTCATTTTTGCCGCAGACGCCGCAAGAGAAGGTGCCCTCGCAGGTGCCGTTATCGTTCCACACCGTGCCGGTCATGCTGTACACATGGTTGCAGGGCTTTTCGGCGCCGCAGACAGTGCATTTGCCATCGGAGCCGTAGCTGTGGGCGGTCTTGGGCAGGGTCACCAGTTTTTCGGCGCTCTTGTCGCCATAGGTGGCCTTATAGAGCTGCTTGCCATTCTTTTCGCAGGTGGACGCTTCATTGTCAGTGGATTCGACTGCTTCAACCGTGGCATCGTGGGACTCGTAGGTGTCGCCGCAGATGGCGCAGACCACATTGTAGGTACACTTGTCGCCGTCCCAGACGAAGATGGACTTGGCGTCATCGGGGGAGTGGTCGTGCTTGTTCGTGCCGGCGTCGTTTTCCAGATCCAGCTTAACGGGAGTCTGGAAGCCGGCGCCGTTTGCAACGGAAATCTCGCCGTCCATGGAGTCCGCGGTGCTGTCAGCGATGAACTCCACCAGGAAGGTGCCGTCGGTCTTCAGGTCCGCGGCCATTTCGGAAGTGAGGGTGAAGTTATAGAGGGCCTTATTGGCCTCCTCCACGGTGTAGACCTTGCCGCCGACGGTGATGGAGCTGATCTGGTAGCCCTCGTTGGCCTGGATGACCACAGTCTTCTGCTCGCCATCCGCCAGGGTAACGACGGAGTTGGCGCCGGCCAGGAGGTTGCCGTTGATGTCTGTCAGGGTGCCGCCGTCGGTATAGGTGACGATGACGGTCACGGGCTTGTCTTCCTTGGCGGCGGGGTCAGAACGGACCGCCGCGATGGTGAAGGGGCTGAAGGAATCGATCAGCAGGATCAACCCTCTGGGGGTGACGGTGATGGGGATCTCTTCCACATGGCTAAAAGAGCCGTCGGGATTGGTCACATAGTGGTAGGCCTTGAAATCCAGAGTCCCGGTATCGGCGAAGTCCTCATAGGTAGTTCCCTCGGGGAAGCCCATGGAGACCCGGACGCCCTGGCCGGTTTCCAGGACCATCATCTTACACAGGGCCAGCTTGATGTTATAGGTCTTGGTGGTGACGATGTTCTCAGAGCCGCCGATTTCGTCCATCAGCTCATCATCGCCCTCCAGACTATCCAGCATAGCCTGATTCTGCCCGGGGCTGGTATCCACGGTCACCAGGGACAGCCGGTGGGTGATCCGATCCGCGATATCGGGATCCAGCAGACTTGTTTCGCCGGTGTCGATGTCCTTCACGACGAAACCGCCCTCGCCCACGATATCCTCGCTCTCCAGCAGGTGGGGGGCGCCAAAGACGTTCCAATCATAGCCCTGGGACCGGTAGCAGGTGGCGCATTCCCGGGCGCTGCCGACGTAGGTGATGTTCATGGGTTCCTTCCGGGACTCCACGCCAATGACATTTTTGAAGTAGATGTTGTAAATGGTGTCGTTGTCGTTGAACTGGGGGCTGGGGGTGAAGTCGAACTCGATCACGTTCTTGCCGTCGAAGGTGACGTTTTCGATCCTGGTGTGCTGCCTGGAGGTGTCGTCCAGGTTGGCGTAGATGTCATAATGGGCGGACTCATACTCGATGGCGACCTGCTGCCCTTCCACAAGCTCCAAATCCTGATTGAACTCGGCGCGGACGTGGTAGGTGCCGCCCAGCTTCAAGCCGGAGGTCTGGGTGGGGGTAACCTTGTAGGGGAAGGGGGCGGGGGCGTAAGCCTCAAACTGGAAATTGGGGATCATTTCGCTGACGGAGATCAGATCCTTCTCTCCCAGGCCGTAGTAATCCAGGTACAGGCTGCCTTTCTGATGGGCTTCCGGGTTCATATCCGGCTTCTGGGTGGTAATGCCCAGCTTGAAGCCCATCAGGTTGTTCAGAGGCATATGGGTGTAAGAGCCGCCCATATCGTGATAATACGGGTCGTTTTCGTCCTTGACGTCGACAATATTATTGCCGTACAGCTCGGGGGTCATGTACGCCCAGTCGGATTCCTTGACGGGGCCATCCTCGGTCCACTGGTCGTACCATTTAATGACGAAGTAGTAGCCGTTGTCCACGTTCTCCCAATAGCACTTGTTATTGTAGTTGAACAGGGCGATGCCGCCGCTGTCGGTATCCTCCACAATGCGGACGTTGATGCCGCCGCCGGAATACGCGTCCTCCCGGCGGTAGGTGTTCTGCGCCATCATGGGATAGGCATAGTCGGCATAGCTGGCGGGGGACATGACGCCCTGGGGATAGTGGTTTTTGCTCAGCTCCAGGTCGCCCAGCAGCAGGTTGGAGGCGTTCTCGTAGCCACTCTTCCGGGCGTTGAGATAGACGATTCCCTCTTCCTCATAGCTGCGGAAGTCCTTGATCCGGGGGTCGTCATGGGTCACATCCACGCCGTACCACTGGCCGTTGATCTTGACATTGGACCAGGCGTGGGGCTCAAACTGGCCGGGGGACACATAGTAGGTGCCGGTGACGCTGACGCTCTCCACACCCAGCCGGTCCAGCAGGGCCTTGTAAGCCCGGGTGTAGGCCTCGCAGACGCCCTCCTGGTACACCAGGGCGTCGTAGGCGGTGCGGCAGGAGCTGACGCCGGTTGTGGCGTCAGACTCATATTCAAAGTGGTAGACCATGTGCGTGGTCAGGTAGTCATGGGCGGCGGTGGCCAGGGTCTTGGATTCGGGCTCGTCGTCATAGCCGGGCTTTTGCTCCCGGATCCAGGCCAGAGCGGAGGTCATGGCGCTTTCGTACTCAGCCTTTTTGCCGGGCAGATCCGCCGCGGTAATGCCGGGGAGGAAATAGCTGTCGCCCCGGCCGGTGCCCAGGTAGACATGGAATTCCTGCCGCGTGTCCAGGGTGACATTGATGGTGAGCATACTGAAATCCACCCAGAACACATCGGGATAGTCGCACTCAAAGCCGTCCCGGGCCTTGGCCATGGCGTTGATCAGGGGGGCCATGTTGCCGCTGAAGCCCACCATGGCAGCGGCGATGGCGGGGTTGCTGCTTAAGGGAATTTCATAGCTGCCGTCGGCATCCAAAATGCCGGTGTCCAGCATGTGCAGCAGAGCGTCATAAAATTCCTTTTCCATGGTGCCTTCCCGCAGCTGATCGTAGAACCAGCGATAGGGCGTCACGGTCTCCGCCTTGGCTTGGGGGAACAGTCTCTGACCTTCCAAGAGGCCCAGCAGGCTGGCGGCGGCCACCAAAAGCGCAAGGGCGCGGAGAATGGGTCGTTTTTTCAGCATCGTTTTTCCCTCCCACGGAAGAAAAATAGAGGTTTTGCGGTGCTGATAGTATACATAATGTTTCCAGAAAAATCAAGAGGCTTTTCACAAAATTACGAAGTTTGTACATCTTGCTCGTATTCCGCCGAGGGGCTTCGGGCATAGATCGCGAGGGTTCCATCCGTTTCCCCGATTTTTCGGTATCCCAGGCGAAAAAGGGTCTTTTCCAGGGCTTCAAAACCGCCAAAACCGGAAAAACTGGCCTCAGAACGGGGATCGACGGCCCAATAGTCGCAGGAAAGCAGATGCTCCTTCGAGGCGTATTGCAGGTCGTAAAGTACTTCGCGCTGGGACAGCGGCGTGGTGTAGGCGGTGGTAGCGGCCACGCTTGCCCCCTCCGGAACCAGGCGCAGGACGCTGTTTAACCTCTGGTAGTAGTCATAATTCTGAAGATATATAACAACATATTGTGCCGCCTGGGGCGCCACGGTACAAGCGAAGCACCCAAGGCTGGCCCCCACCAGCACCGCCGCCGCCGCGCTCCGCCAGGAGGGCAGATCCCCAAAATTCAGCAGCGCCAGATAGGCCAGGCAGGCCAGGGAGCCGAAGGAATACTGAAAATAAATGTGGTGCTGATAGGGATAGTCGCTCATCAAATTGACCAGAAGATAGGGGATCAGCAGGGCCAGCCGATAGTACTTTCTGGTGAGCAGCGGCAGCAGTCCCAGAGGCAGCAGCGTCCAGGCAATGTAGGGCAGCTTTTCCGCTTCCAGACATTCGCAAAGCACCTTCATGGGGCACAGTACGGCGGCCTCCACCACGGTCAGCAGCCCCTCGCCGCCGCCAAAGAGGAAATTCTGATACCGGTAGGTCATCACCCCGTCCCCAAACCGGGCCAGAAAGAAGGTGACGAGGCTAAACCATCCCACCGCCCCCACCAGCAGCCCCGCGCCCGACCAGGCGGCGAATTTTCGGTCCGGGGACATGGGGGCCCGGAGCAGCTGGTAGAGCCCCACCGCCGCCACATACACCGCGGCGTCCTCCTTGACCAGCAGGGTCAGGAAGGCGAAAGCGGCGGCAGCGTAGGGTCCTTTTCGCTCCAGCGCGTAGAACAGCCACAGAAGCAGCGGCGTTAAGAAGGCGTTTTCGTGGATGTCGTATCCCGCGCCCCCGGCGAAGGCAGGGCATAGAAGCAGCAGCGCGCACAGGGCGCAGGCAGGCCAGCCCCGAAGCCCCCGCTGCCGGGCCAGCAGGTACATGGGCCAGGCCGCCGAGGCCATAATCGCCGCCTGGCAGATCTGGAGGGTGACGGGATAGGGAAACAGGGCGTAGACCGGCAGCAAAAGATAATAGATGGGGGAGACGTGGACCTGCAAATGGGACATGAGACCGTCCCGCTCCACGGTGGTCATGGCAAGACCGGTGGACTTGAGGTAGTAAAACATCTGGGAGAAGATGCCGAAGTCAAAGGTGGGGGCGCAGAAGGCCAGCACCCGGGCCACCGTCCAGGCGCTCACCAGCAGGAAAAACAGGATAGATAGCGCCGCCACCCAGATCCAGGCCCGGGTGGGCTCCTTGGCGGGGACGGGGACCGTTTCCTTGGCGCAGCCGAATCGGGCGTAGGCGATCCCCAGGGCCAGAATCAGCGCTCCCGCCAGGAGAAGGGGCCAGGAGAAATTGAACAGCAGGGCGCCGCCGGTCAGCGCCGTCAGGGCCAGGACCAGGCAGAACCGCTCCCATTTGGCGGGGAGCCGCAGCAGGGTCAGCAGCGCCAGCGCCCCGGCAAAGATCAGGATCATCCGAATGGGGTCGGCGGCCTCCAGGGCTGCCGTGTCGAAAAGTTCCTTGGCGGCGGTGGGCAGGAGCCAAAATTCCACCGCCGCCGCCAGGACATAGGAAAGAAGGACCCGCCGGGCCAGGCGGGGCACAAGGGGCGTTTTCACCGCATTCATGCCGCAGTCCCCCTTCCCAGGAGTCGCCGGGTCAGGGCGTCCAGCCCCTTGCCGGCGAGGAGGCTCAGAAGAAAAATGGGCAGGGTGACGCAGAGAAACAGAAGGGGATAGGCCTCCGGCCGGTGGAGCTGGGGCAGCCGGGCGTAGACCCAGCCGTCCAGCAGGTGGGACAGGAGATACCCCCCGTAGCACCCGCCGGCGGCCCAGGCCAGCGCTGGGCCCAGCCGGGGAAGGGGCAGATCGTAGAGCCCCACAAAAAGAGAAACGGTCATCAGGACGATCCAGACGTCCCCAAATTCCAAGGTCCAGGCCTGGTCCAGATTCCCGTCGGTGGAGAGGGTGGTCATAGTCCCCAAAAACACCGCGACGAGCAGGGCCGCCCCCACCCCGGCCCACCAGGGCACCTTGGGCTTTTCCCGGGCCACGGCGGCCCCCAGAAGATAGTAGGCGGCGGGGTAGAAGGGCCGGAACTGCTCCGGCATCAGGGGCAGGGGCGTGAGCCGGGGCAGGGCCGTCACCGCCAGGACCCCCAAAACCAGCCAGGCCAGCTCCTTTCTGGTCTTCGCCGCCGCCAGGGCCAGGTTCAGCAGGGGGCTAAGAAGGATCAGACAACAATACATCCCCACATACCAGCCGTAGTACACCCCGGAGAAGGAGAAAAACCGGACTATCCAGGTGACCAGGCTCTGCTCGTCCCCAAAAAGAAAGTGCCGAACCGGGATGGACGCCGCCGCGGCCAACAGATAGCCCAGCAGCACCGGGGGAAGGCCCCGGAAAAAGCCGGGCTCCAGGGGCTTTGTCCCCCGAAAATACCCGGTGAGCATACAAAACAGCCCCACGCAGGTGACGCTGAGCCACCGGACCGATCCGGCGGCCGCCATGGCCGCCCCGGTCTGGGGCTGGTAATAGTAGCCGTTAAACAAAAAGCTGTGGAAGGTGACCACCTCCAGCAGCGCCAGACAGCGCAGCAGGTCGGGGCCCGCCTGACGGGTCTTGGACATGAAAAAGCCCTCCTTCGCGCGGGAGGGCAAAAAAGCCCGCCCGGTATCCTTCTTTCAGGATACTGGGCGGACCTTTCAAAAAACCCAATGGGATTCTTACAAATTTCTTTCAGTTTTAGGAAGCCTTACGGTGGCGGAGAACTGGTCCCCATCGACGCCCACGGTGAATTCGCCGCCCAAGGAGGCGGTGTAGGTCTGGGCGATGGCCAGGCCCAGGCCGCTTCCGGGGGTGGAGCGGGCCTTGTCCCCCCGGGCGAAGCGCTGGGTGATCTCCTCCGGGGTGAAGTCCATTTCATAGGCGGCGATGTTGGTCAGCCGGACAGAGGCGGTCTGCTCATCCTCCGTCACCGTCAGGTGGATCCGGGTGCCGGGGAGGGCGTACTTGGCGCAGTTGCCCAGCAGATTGGCCAGCACCTGATGGAGCCGGGTCCCGTCGGTGCGCAGGGGCAGCTGCTCGGCGCAGTAGTGGCGGCGGACCGAAAGGTTCGCCTCCCGGAGCCGGTCGTCGTAGAGGCCCAGGGTCTGCTCCAGCAGGCGGATCAGGTCGATGCTTTGCATATTGGCCGGGGCGGCGCCGCTGGAGACCTTGGTCAGCTCGAATATGGAGTCCACCAGGCCCGTCATGTACCCGGCCCGGCTGGTCAGCTTTTCCAGCTGGCTCTGACCCTCGGGGGAGAGACGCTCGCTTTGCAGCAGCTCGGCGTAGCCCAAAATGGCGGTCAGGGGGGTGCGCAGATCGTGGGACACGTTGGCGATCAAATCTACCTTGAACCGCTCGCTCTTCACGGCGGCCTCCACCGCCTCGGCCTGGCGCTGTTGCAGCGCCGCCAGAGCTTCCCGCTCGGATTGGAAGGGGCCGGGCGCCGTGGGGACCTCCCCGCCGAGGGAAAGGTCCCGAATTTGGCGGGACAGCCGATCCATGCCCCGGCAGAACCGGGCAAAGCACCACAGCGCCGGCAGGCAGGAGGCGGCCAGCACGGCTCCACCCCCCAGGGCCTGTCCCGAAACAGGCCAGGCCGGGGCCAGAGCCAGCACCGCCGCTATCAGGACGGTTCCCAAGGAGGTGGCCAGCAGCCCGGCGGCGTAGCTCCCCGGCCCGGGGGCAACCCGGACCCAGACCCGGTGGATCCAGGACCAGTCCGGGGAAAGTCGAACCCGGAGCCACCGCCGCAGCTCCCGGCAGCCCAGCAGCAGGGCCGCCAGTGGCAGCCAGCAGAACAGCAGCCCCCGGCCCAATTCGCCCCAGGTCAGGGGCAGCAGGGAAAAGCTGGACGGGTCCTGCGAAAACAGCAGAAGGAACAGCCCCACGCCTGTCAGGGCCCCGTCCGGGCCGATCCCCGGCCCTGCCCCCGCCGCGGGAAGAAACAGTACCGCGAGGCACGCCAGCACGCCCCCCAGCAGGAAGCAGGCCAGGGCCGTCCCCCGGAGGATCCGGCCGGTCTGGGGACTGATATGGTCCCGGCCTTGCCCCGCCGTGGTGGGGACCTCCTGAGCGGTGACGGAGGTGGAATCCACCCCGGTGGCGTCGGGCGCGGTAGTATCCTCCGGATGGGTGTCGGGCGCGGTGGTATCCTCCGAATGGGTGGGGGACTCGGTGGCAAAGCTGCTGCCGGGCTGGGTAGAGGACGCGGCGGTTTGAGAGGTGGTGGTACCCACAGCCCCATCGGCGGCGGTCCGCAGCCCCAGCCCCAGGGTCAGCAGCAGGGCGGCCAGGCAGCACAGGGCCATCCCCCCCGTATTACGGCGCTTCCAAAACATATCCGATCCCCCATATCACCTTGAGATATTCCGGCCGCCGGGGATCCAGCTCGATCTTCTCCCGAATGCGGCGAATGTGGACCATCACCGTGTTCTCCACGGCGTAGGCGTCGGCCTCCCAGACCCGTTCGTAGATCTCCTCGGCGGAGAAGACCCGGCCGGGACTGGCCATCATCAGCTCCAGAATCCGAAATTCCGTGGCGGTGAGATGTACCGGCTCCCCCCGGAGGGTCAGCCGCTTTTTCTCCTTCTCCAGCACCAGCTCCCCCACCCGGAGGCAGTCTCGGGCGGCCCCGTCCCGGGCGGAGCCCAGGAGCTGGTAGCGCCGGAGCAGGGCCTTCACCCGGGCCAGCAGCTCCTGCTGGAAAAAGGGCTTTACCAAATAGTCGTCGGCCCCGGCCTCCAGGCCCAGGACCCGGTCTGTGCCCTCGGCCTTGGCCGAGAGCATCAAAATGGGCACGTTGCTCTCCTGCCGGATGCGCAGGGTGGCGGCCAGACCGTCGCACTTGGGCATCATCACGTCCATGATGATCAGATCCGGCCGGAATTTTTCCGCCTGGGCCACCGCCGCCTCCCCGTCGAAGGCGGCCCGGACCTGATAGCCCGCTCGCTCCAGCTCCGTTTGCAGCACCTGGACGATGGCCCGGTCGTCGTCCACCACCAGAATTTTGTGACCCATTCAGTATTCCTCCCCGCCGAGGCGCTTTTCCACCAGCTCCAGAAAGGCCCGCATATATTTAGGCGGCTGCATCCCTTTTGGAATACAGGCGTAGAAGTGATGGCGGTTTACATAATTTTTGATGGGATAGAAGTAGTTCTCCGGATTGACGTACAGATCCGAGCAGATCAAGTACCCGGCGCTGGTCACGGTGGTCCGGCTGGCGATCTCCATGCTGTCGGTCTCCAGCAGAATTTGGGGGTGCAGATTTTCCTGCCGGAACAGCAGCTCCTGGATCACCCGGGAGTTGTGGTCCGGGGTCATGCAGATAAAAGGCCCCTGGGCCACCTGGCGCAGGTCGATGACCTCCCCGGAGGGCACCTGGGCGGCCAGGGGGCTGTCCTGCCCCGCCAGGATGCCGATGGTCTCCCGCTGGATTAGGTGATAGGTCAGGTCCGGATGGGAGGGCACGGTGGAGGCCAGGGCCATGTCCACCTCCCCCTGGCGAACCATTTCCACCAGGGCGGCGCTGCCGGCCTCCCGAAGTTCCAGGGCCACATGGGGGAAGTCCCGAAAGAACTGGGGCAGGACCCCCGGCAGGATTCGGGCGCCCCGCTGCACGCTGATGCCCAGCCGGAGACGGCCGCTGTCCTCCTGACGGATCTCCTGGAGCTCGTTTCGCATTCGCTCCTCGGCGCCCAGCATCACCGTGGCGGCGTAGAGATACCGTTCCCCGGCGTAGGTGGGCCGGAAGGGGCTCTTGGAGCGGTCGAATAGCGCCAGACCCACTTCCTCCTCGATCTGCCGGAGCATTTGACTCAGGGAGGGCTGGCTGATGTAGAGCTTTTTGGCGGCGGCGGTGATGCCCCCCTCCTGGGCGATGGTCTTGACGTAGAGGGCTTGCTTCAGGTTCATTGCGGGCCTTCTTTCCTTCTTTTTCTACATTATAATATAGGTTCGCTCCGCCGTCAAGGAAGTGCATATGAATTTCCCTATATTATTTATAAGAAGAATTGTATTTGACATATGGACGAAGATCCCGTACCATAGTATCAGCAAAAACCGAAATTTGGCTAAAGGAGGATTGCCAATGGAAATTTTGAAACCGGCGGTCGCCGGCACCCTGGAGTCCAGCGACGCCCAGGTGACGGTGGAGCCCGGCGGGGAGGGCATTGAGCTTTCCCTGCAGTCCAGCGTTATGAACCAGTACGGCCGCCAGATCCGGCAGACCGTTCTGGACACCCTGGCCCGGCTGGAGGTCCGCGACGCCAAAATCACGGTGGTGGACAAGGGCGCCCTGGACTGCACGCTGAAGGCCCGGGTGGAGTGCGCGGTGTTCCGCTCCTGCGGCGCGTCCGCTTCCGGGATTCCCTGGGGAGGTGCGGTGCGATGATTCCAAGACCCAAGCCTGAACGGTTCCGGCTCCGCCGGACCATGATGTTCATGAACGCCCAGAAGCCTGGCCTGATCAAGGACGCCTACATCTACGGCTGTGACTCCATCATGCTGGACCTGGAGGACGCGGTGGCAGAGAACCAGAAGGACGCCGCCCGCTTCTCCCTCTACCATGCCCTGACCACCATCGACTACGGCGACACGGAGGTGATCGTCCGGATCAACGGCCTGGATACCCCCCACTGGCAGGAGGATATCCGGGTCTGCGTGGCCGGCGGCGCCGACGGCATCCGCATCGCCAAGTGCGAGAGCGCCCAGGACGTGCTGACCGTAGAGCAGGCCGTGGAAGCGGCGGAGGAGGAGTTCGGCGTGGAAAAGGGCCGGACGCTGCTGATGGCGGCGCTGGAGAGCCCCAAGGGCATTCTCAACGCCTATGAGATCTGCGCCGCCTCTCCCCGGATGTTCGGCGTGGCCATCTCCGGCGGCGACTTCCGCAAGTGCATGCAGACGACCCCCCAGCCCGACGGGGTGGACCTGCTGGTGGCCCGGGGCCAGATGCTCATCGCGGCCCGGGCGGCGGGGATCCAGTGCTTCGACACCGTCTTTACCAATCTGGACGACCAGGCGGGCTTTGAGGCTGAGGTCCGGCAGAACAAGGCCATGGGCTTCGACGGCAAGAGCCTGATCAACCCCAAGCAGATCCGCTATGTCCACCAGGTCTTCGCCCCCACCCAGAAGGAGATCGTTCAGGCGGAGAAGATCGTCCGGGCCTACCGGGAGCAGTCCGCCGCCGGTGTGGGCGTGTTCACCGTGGACGGCAAGATGATCGACATTGCGTTTATCCCCGGAGCGGAGCGCACATTACGGCTGGCAAGAGCCTGCGGATTGTATGAGGGGGACTTGGTATGAAAAACGCGGTAGGAAGAGAAATTCCCGATTACCTCCTCTCCGGCGGTAAGGAGGTCTATCAGGGCAAAAACTACATGGACGGCAAGTACATCCAGAAAGCATCTCCCCGGACCCGGCGGTATGAAAAGCCCCAGGAGAGCAAGCTGGTCGATTCCATCAAGGCCGCCCTGGAGCAGTGTGGCGCCAAGGACGGTATGACCTTCAGCTTCCACCACCATCTCCGGGACGGGGACTATGTGGTGAACATGGTGATGGCGGCGGCCATCGAGGAGCTGGGGCTCAAGGACCTGACCATCGCCGCCACCAGCCTGGGCAACGCCCACGATCCCATTGCTGACTATATCGAGCAGGGCAAGGTCATCGGCATCCAGACCTCCGGCATTCGGGGCCGGATGGGCGAGGTGGTCTCCGCCGGCAAGCTGAAGACCCCCGCCATTATCCGCAGCCACGGCGGCCGCCCCCGGGCCATTGAGGCCGGGGAGGTCCATATCGACATCGCCTTCGTGGCGGCCCCCACCAGCGATTGCGTGGGCAACTGCCGGGGCATCGGCGGCAAGTCCAACTGCGGCAGCATGGGCTACGCCATGACCGACGCCAAGTACGCCGACCATGTGGTGGTGGTCACCGACTGTCTGGTGGACTTCCCCAACATGCCCGCCTCCGTGGAGGCCATCGACGTGGACGCGGTGGTGGTAGTGGATTCCATCGGCAACCCCAAGCGAATCGCCTCCGCCGCCGCCCGGATCTCCCAGAATCCCCGGGATCTGATGATGGCCGAGGACGTGACCCGGGTCATCGCCTCCACCCCCTATTTTAAGGATGGCTTCTCCTTCCAGACCGGTGTGGGCGGCCCCTCTCTGGCGGCCAATCTGTTCCTGGAGCGGTACATGGACGAGCGGAACATCAAAATGGGCTGGGCCATCGGCGGCATCTGCGGCCCCATGGTGGAGCTGCTGAAGAAGGGCAAGGTGGGCAAGGTCATCGACGTGCAGGACTTCGACCTGGACGCGGTGAACTCCATCAATCAAACCCCCGGCCACTATGAGATGAGCGCCTCCCAGTACGCCAACCCCGCCAACAAGGGCGCCTTCGTCAACAAGCTGGACTTTGTGGTTCTGGCGGCGCTGGAGATCGATACCGGCTTCAACGTCAATGTTTTGACCGGTTCCGATGGTGTCCTCCGGGGCGCCCCCGGCGGACATCCCGACACGGCGGCGGGCAGCAAGGTGTGCATCATCGTCACCCCGCTGACCCGGGGCCGGATGGCTACCGTGTGCGAGCATGTGGTCACCGTCACCACCCCCGGGGACTGTGTGGACGTGCTGGTGACGGACTACGGCATCGCCGTGAATCCCCTCCGGCCGGATCTGATCGAGTGCCTGGACAAGGCCGGCATCCCCCACGTCACCATTGAGAGCCTGAAGGAAAAGGCGTATTCCCTGGTGGGCCGTCCCGACGACCTGCAGTGGGAGGATCAGGTGGTGGCGGTCCTGGAGGCCCGGGACGGCACCATTCTGGACGTCGTCAAGAAAATCAAACCCTATCAGGGATAATTAAAGAAAGAAGGAGCAGACAATGAGTGAAACCGTCGTTGGAATTCTTGGATTAGTATGTATTGTCGCCATTGTGGTCACGCTGTTCAAGAGCAAGACCCAACCCAGTATCGCTTTTATCGTCTTTCCCGCCATTCTCGGCATCATCCTGGTCATCGGCGGTTATTACAGCTTTGAGCAGCTGGCCGAGATGGTGGAGGCGGGCTTTAAGAGCACCGGCCCCACCGCCGCGCTGTTCGTGTTCTCCGTGCTGTACTTCGGCATCATGACCGACGCCGGAATGTTCGACGTCATCATCGGCAATCTGATGAAGCTGGTGGGTAAGAGCGTCATGGGCGTCACCCTGGTCACCGCCATCATCGCCCTGGTGGGCCACCTGGACGGCGGCGGCGCCTCCACCTTCTGCATCGTTGTGCCCGCCCTGCTGCCGGTGTACAAGAAGATGAATATGCGGCCTACCACCCTTCTGCGGATCGCCGTGCTGGCCATGGGTATTCTGAATCTGATGCCCTGGGCCGGTCCCACCATGCGGGCCGCCACCGTGCTGGGCATCGAGTCGGGCTCCCTGTGGCAGACCATTCTGCCCATTCAGATCTTCGGCATCGTCGTCTGCCTGGCCCACGCCGTCCTGGCCGGCTGGCAGGAGAAGAAGCGGGGCGCCGGCCTGAACGGCACCCTGGCCGAGGTGGAGACCACCCAGACCGCCGAGGCCGCCCCCGTCAACGAGCTGGCCCGGCCCAAGCTGTTCTGGTTCAACCTGCTGCTCACCGTGGCGGTGATCGCCATGCTGATCTGGGACGTGTTCCCCAGTTATGTGCCCTTCATGCTGGGCACTGCCATTGCCCTGTTCGTGAACTACGGCTTCACCGCCGCCGCCCATAAGAAGATCATCAACCTCCACGCCGGTCCCGCACTGATGATGTGCTCCACCCTGATGGGCGCCGCCATCCTCATGGGCATCCTGACCACCAGCTACATGGCCGACGCCAACGGCGCCCTGGTGGTGGCCAACGTGAAGTATATGGGCGAGCTGGCCATCCCCAGCGTGGTACGCTGCCTGGCCGGGATCATCCGGAATATCCTGCCCACCTTCCTGGGTCAGCATCTGCCTCTGGTCATCGGCATCCTGTCCGTGCCTCTGGCGCTGGCCTTCGATACCGACAGCTATTTCTTCGGTATGCTGCCCGTCATGATCGGCATCGGCCAGGGCTTCGGCGTGGAGCCGCTGCCCATCGCCATTGCCATGGTGGTCTGCCGCAACTGCGCCACCTTCATCAGCCCCATGGTGCCCGCCACCCTGCTGGGCGTGGGCCTGGC
>CANQFY010000008.1 GCA_947600025.1 uncultured Oscillospiraceae bacterium | reverse complement strand
CCAACCTATTCCACATTTAACTACCAAACAGGGGGCGTGTTTGAAGATTTCTACATTGCTCCCGAATATCGGCACAAAGGAATCGCAAGACAGTTAGTCAGATTTGCTTATCAAGAAAGCGGTGTGGGTTCTCTCACAGTTGGATGCGCGGATTGTGACGTCAACATGTATCAGGCATTGGGCTTTACGATTCCCCTTGGAAATCTGTTCGCGTTTGAAGTTTAAATCGGCGTTTACCGAAAGGAACAGCTAAAATGCCAAATGATTTACAGCTCTATATCCCTCGTCCGGATGATGGCTGGTTTTACGTGAAAATGATGCGTGACCCGGCAACGATGGCCTATAACGCGCCATGGTTCCCGCCGGACGGGTGCATCCCCGCGCCGGAATCTGAGTGGTTGGAAACGGAGCCTTGGGTCGGGAAGGAGCCGGAGCGGTTCTACGCTTTTCTGCGACGGAAATGTGACGGGGCTTTTGTCGGAGATGTGAATTATCACTATAATCCAGAGCGGAATTGGTGGGATATGGGGATCGTGATCTACGCCCCAGAGCGGGGAAAGGGATACGGCAAGCAAGGGCTTCGCCTGTTGCTGGATCGTGCGTTCAATGTGGATGGCGTTTCCCGCTTGCACAACGATTTTGAGACGACCCGCGAGGCCGCCTATCACATCCACAAAGCGGTCGGTTTTCGGGAAAAGGGTACGGTTGACGGGTTCATCCAGTTGGAATTAACACGGGAGGAATACTTGGAAGACCGCTCCGCTCGCTCTGAAGGCTGAAAGACAGATAGAGTTATATGAACCCCCAGCCGGTCTGGCTGGGGGTTGCGCCGCCCGGGATACCGGAGTGGTATTTTTTTCTGGAATCTCTTTACTGTTGCGGCAAACTGTGGTACAATACATTATTATATGCGGACCGGAGGAACGGTTTATGAAGCTGCCACGACTGGATCGTGTAAAGAAAATCAAATGGAATTACCTGGCCCTGGCGTTCTGTATTCCCTTTGTGGGCATGCTGGGCGTGATGATCTTCAGCCAATATGTGCCCTTTGGCAGGTATTCCATGCTCTATTCCGATATGTACCACCAGTACTATCCCTTCTTTGTCACCTTCCGGGACGCGCTGCGCTCCGGCAAGGGGCTGTTCTACACCTGGAGCGTGGGCATGGGGATGGATTATTTGGGGCTGATCTCCTACTATTTGGCGTCGCCTCTGAATTTACTTTCCGTGCTGGTGCCGGAGAATCTGCTGCTGTCCTATTTCGCCATGCTAATGCCCATCAAGCTGGGGCTGGCCGGGCTGGCCTTCGCCTGGTTTTTGAAGAAGACCTTCCGGCGGGAGGATCTGTCCATCGCCCTGTTTGGCGGGTTCTACGCCCTGTGTGCCTGGGCCCTGGGCTATCAGTGGAACGTGATGTGGCTGGACACCTTTGCCCTGCTGCCGGTGGTGGCGGTGGGCACCGTGGCGCTGCTGCGGGACAAAAAGTTCGTCCTTTATACCCTTTCCCTGTTCCTCTCCATCTTCACCAACTATTATATCGGCCTGTTCACCTGTATTTTTGTCTTTCTTCTGTTTTTCTGCTACGAGATCTGCCGTTTTCGGGGGGTCAAGCGGTTTTTTGCCGATCTGGTTCGGATCGCCTGTTTCTCCGTTCTTGCCATCGGCATGACGGCCATTTTGGAAATCCCGGCCCTGGCGGCGCTGCAAAACACCCACTCGGCGGTGAACAATTTTCCCGAGGGATTTCGGCTGAACATCGCCAGCGAGGCCACTTGGCAAGGGCTTCTGGACGCCATGCGCCAGGTGGCGGGAAATATGGCCGGCGGTCTGGAGCCAACCTTTAAGGAGGGCCTGCCCAATTTGTACTGCGGCGTGGGATCCATCTTTTTCGGATTCCTGTTTCTCACTGCCAAGCGGGTCAAGCTGCGGGACAAGCTCTGCGCCCTGGTCCTGCTGATTTTCTTCATGCTCAGCTTCATCATCCGGCAGCTGGATTATATCTGGCACGGCTTCCACTTTACCAATATGATCCCTTACCGCTTCAGCTTCCTGTTCAGCTTTGTACTGCTGTACATGGCCTATCGGGCTTACCTGATGCGGCGGGTGTTTCAGCCCTGGCAGTATTTTCTGGGGCTGTCCCTGACACTGGCGGTGCTGGCATGCTCTAACCAGCGGAGCGACCCGGTGTTCCTGATCTATAATCTGGCGTTCCTGTTTTTGTATATGGCCATCGTTGTCTATGGAAACCACAACAGCCCTATCCGCCGGGACGCCGAGCCGGAGGAGCGCCAGGCCCATCTGGCGGACCGAATCCGCCGCCGGGAGCTGTCCGGGCAGCTGCTGCTGGGCCTGTTTGCCCTGGAGCTGGTGGCCAATCTGGTGAATTTCGGAATCTATTTTCCGGGTGTCGGTGTTTCCAACTACCCCAGTGGGAAGGAGCAAACCGCCTCTATGATTCGCTATATGAAGGAGCGGGAGGAGGACAACCTCTTCTACCGGGCGGAGGTCACCCATTCCCAGACCCTGAACGACGGTGCTATCAACGGCTACAACGGCATTTCCACCTTTACCAGCTCCGCCAATGTCAAGGTGACCATGTTTATGCAGGCCCTGGGCTACGGGGCAAGGAACACCTATAACCGATACTGCTTTGAGGAGTCCTCTCCGGTGGCGAACCTATTTTTGGGGCTCAAATATATGCTGGAACGGGACGGCCGGGTGGAGGAGAACAACTATTTTGACGAGGTCCACCACTACGGCAACGTCTATCTGCTTGAAAACAACGCCTACCTGCCCCTGGGCTTCTTGGCGGATACCCAGCTGTCCAATGTCCAGTTCGCTACCCAAACGGATAAATTCACCCTGCAAAACGAGCTGCTGCGGGCCGCTTCGGGGATCACCGGAGACGTCTGGGACCGGCCGGGCACCAATACCCAGCTGCTTTACTCGGACACCGCCACCATCACCAACCAGTCCGGCGATTACTGCTCCTACGAAACGGGGGAAACGCCCGCCACCGTCACCTATGAGTATCAGGTGGACCGGGACGGGTTGCTCTGCGTCTATTTGGATCTTTCCAAGAGCAAAAGCTTCTCCTTCTGGCTGAACGGAACGGAGCTGTACAGCGAGTCATACAGCCTTCCGCAGATGCTGGCGGTCAGCCAGGTGTCGCCTGGGGACACGGTCCAGGTGCGCTTCAACTGCGAAGCCCAGGAGAACGGCACCATCAATATCCGGGCGGGAATCCTGAATGAGTATGTTTTCCGGCAGGCCTACGAGGTACTCGCCGAATGTCCTTTGGAGCTGACCTCCTTCCAGACCACCCGGCTTGCCGGCTCCATCCACTGTGAACGGGACGGGCTGCTCTACACTTCGATCCCGCAGGACGGGAACTGGCATGTGACCGTGGACGGCGCGGAGGTCTCCACGGTGCTGGTGGGCGGCGCCATGTGCGGCGTGCCCATTACGGAGGGAGATCACACGGTGGTCTTCACCTACCGCAACGACGCGTTCTCCCTGGGCTGGAAGATCAGCGCCCTGTGCGCCGCGATTTTCCTGGGAGTGGTATTTTTGCGATACCGTCCCAGGTCCCCCAAGGGACGATACGAACACGCTGAATAAATAGGAGGATCTTCATGGCAAAACCGTTGGTCGCCATTGTGGGCCGGCCCAATGTGGGAAAATCCATGCTGTTCAACAAGCTCACCGGTCGGCGGGTGTCCATTGTGGAGGACACTCCGGGCGTCACCCGGGACCGGATCTACGCCGACTGCGAGTGGTGCGGAAAGACCTTCGCTCTGGTAGACACCGGGGGCATTGAGCCGGGAACGGACAGCGAAATGCTGAAATTTATGCGCCGCCAGGCGGAGATCGGCATTGAGCTGGCGGACTGTGTGGTGCTGGTCACAGACGTGCGGGCGGGCGTCACCGCCGCCGACCGGGACGTGGCGGCGCTGCTTCGCCGCTCGGGAAAGCCGGTGGCGGTGGCGGTGAACAAATGCGACGCCGTTGGCCCCACGGACCCGGCGGTGTATGAGTTCTACGACCTGGGATTTGGGGACCTGTTTGAGATCTCCGCCCTCCACGGCCACGGGACCGGCGATCTGCTGGACTGGTGCCTGGAGCAGTTCCCCCGGGAGGAGGAATCGGAGGAGACTTCCCCGGTGATCCAGGTGGCCATCGTAGGCAAGCCCAACGTGGGCAAGTCCAGCCTTCTGAACCGGATCCTGGGGGAGGAGCGGGCCATCGTTTCCAATGTGGCGGGTACCACCCGGGACGCCATCGACAGCGAGTTTGAAAACGAAACGGGCCGCTACCGTTTTATTGACACGGCCGGCATGCGCCGGAAGAACAAGATTGACGACGCCATCGAGCGCTACTCCAATATGCGTGCAATCAGCGCCATCGACCGGGCGGACGTGTGCCTGATCCTCGTCGACGCCGGGGAGGGCGTCACGGAGCAGGACACCAAAATCGCCGGCCTGGTCCACGAGGCGGGGAAGGCTGCCATCATCGTGGTCAACAAGTGGGACGCGGTGGAGGATAAACAGACCAACACCATGCGGGATCAGGAGGCGGCGGTACGCCAGGGCCTGAGTTATATGACCTATGCCCCGGTGCTGTTTCTCTCCGCCCTGACGGGCCAGCGTGTGGAAAAGCTGTTTCCTCTGATCCAGTCTGTGTACGCTCAGAATAACAGCCGTATCACCACCGGCGCCCTAAACACGGTGCTGGCGGAGGCCACTGCTCGGGTGCAGCCGCCTACCGACAAGGGCCGCCGCCTGAAGATCTACTATATGACCCAGGCGGGGGTTAAGCCGCCGCATTTCGTCATTTTTTGCAACGATGCCCGGCTGTTCCACTTTTCCTACCAGCGGTATCTGGAAAATCAGATCCGCTCCGTTTTCGGGCTGGAGGGAACGCCCATCCGCATTACCATCCGTCAAAAGGGCGACAAGGAGGAATAATCCATGTGGTATCCGATCCTGATCGGGGCGCTGTGCGCCTATTTTCTGGGGAATCTCAACGGCGCGGTGAACATCTCCCATCTGATGGTCCATGAGGATGTCCGCGCCCACGGAAGCGGCAACGCCGGCCTGACCAACTTCGCCCGGAACTACGGCGGCTGGGGCACAGCCCTGGTGCTGGTGGTGGACGGAGGCAAGGCTGTGCTGGCCTGCCTGCTGGGCGGCCTGCTGCTGGCGCCCTACGGCCTGGAGCTGGAGGGCCGGATGCTGGGCGCGGTGGCGGTGTCCCTGGGCCATGATTTTCCGGCCCTGCTGGGCTTTAAGGGCGGCAAGGGCATCGTCTGCGGCTTTGCCGCCGCCATGATCACCGACTGGCGGATCGGGCTCATGCTGCTGGCGCTGTTCGCCCTGCTCTATTTCACCACAGGGCTGGTCTCTCTGAGCTCGGTGGCGGGGGCGGCGGGATTCATTGCCGGGTTCATCTGGTTGCACCACGATCGGCCTTGGGTCCTGGCCGGAGGCATTTTCATGGGCCTACTGGCCCTGTTCATGCACCGGGAGAACCTGAAGCGGCTGCTGAAGGGGGAGGAGAAGAAGACCTCCTTGTTCCATAAGGAGGGCAAGTCATGAAAGCAGCCGTGGTTGGCAGCGGCGGCTGGGGCACGGCCCTGGCCCTGCGCCTGCTGAATAACGGGCACGACACCCTGCTCTGGTCCCACGATCCAAAAAAGGCGGAGCGTATGACCGTGAGTCGGGAGAATAATCGCCTGCCTGGGGTTACCCTCCCGCCGGAGCTGGGGATCACCGCCCGGGAGGAAGAACTCTCCGACCGGGAGCTGGTGATCATCGCCAGCCCCTCCTTTCCACTGCGGCAGATTTGCGCCCGGATCGCGCCGCACCTGAGCGAAAACGCGGCGCTGATCTCCGTGACCAAGGGCATCGAGCCGGGGACCCTGCTGCGGATGAGCCAGGTGGTGGAGCAGGAGACCCACCGCCCGGTGACGGCGCTCACCGGTCCCAGCCACGCCGAGGAGGTGGCCCGGGGTATTCCAACGGGCTGCCTGGTGGCCAGCGTCCATAGGGAGCTGGCGGAATTTGCCCAGGACGCCCTGATGTCCGACGCTTTCCGGATCTACACCAGCCCGGACATTGTGGGCGCGGAACTGGGAGGCGCTCTGAAAAATGTAATTGCCCTGTGCGCCGGGGTCTCCGATGGGCTGGGCTATGGGGACAATACCAAGGCCATGCTGATGACCCGGGGCCTGACAGAGATCGCCCGGCTGGGGGTGAGCATGGGCGCCAGCCGGGATACCTTCGCCGGCCTTGCCGGGGTGGGGGACCTGATCGTCACCTGCACCTCCATGCACTCCCGGAACCGCCGGGCGGGGATCCTGATCGGCCGGGGGAAGACGCCCCAACAGGCCGTGGAGGAGATCGGCGCGGTGGTGGAGGGCTACTATGCCGCCCGCTCCGCCTGGGAGCTGAGCCGCCGCCAGGGCGTGGCCATGCCCATCTGCCAGGCGGCCTATTCGGTGCTGTATGAGGATGCGGACCCCCGGGAGGCCGTGACGTCCCTGCTCCGGCGGCAGCGCCGGGCGGAGACCGAGGACGCCGGATGGCTTTAGGAGGAATGGCGTGAAGAAATCCGTTTTTTTGGAAAAAACAAGGACCGTCCTTTCTGATTTCAGACGCTGGGCGTGGGTCTCCCTCCGGAGGCTCGGCAAGCTGATCAAAGTCAAGGAGCTGAAGAAGTTCCGCTGGCGGAATCTGCTGGTCCTGACTTTGGCGGGAGCGATCAACGCCGTGGGCGTGGTGATGTTCCTGGCGCCGGTGAACCTCTACGACTCCGGCATTTCCGGCACCTCGATGCTGCTCTGGCAGATCACCCCGCCGGAATATACCCTGTCGCTGTTCCTCCTGCTGCTGAATATTCCGCTGTTCCTCTTCGGCATGAAAAAGCAGGGGCTGCTTTTCACGCTTTACTCTCTGTGGGCGGTGGCGGTGTACTCCCTGGCCTCCTACCTCATTATCAATGTGCTGCCGGTGGACGTGTCCGCCGCCTCCCCCTTTGCCGGGCAGGATCTGCTGCTGTGCGCCATCTTCGGCGGTTTGATCTCCGGGGTGGGCAGCGGCCTTACCATCAGGTTCGGCGGGGCCATCGACGGCATGGAGGTGCTGGCGGTGATCTTTGCCAAGGGCCTGGGGCTTACCGTGGGGACCTTCGTGATGATCTACAACGTGTGTCTCTATCTGACCATCGGCATGGTGTTTTCCAGTTGGATCTTGCCCCTGTACTCCATCATCACCTACACGGTGGGGAACAAGACGGTGGACTTTATCGTAGAGGGCTGGGACAAGGCAAAATCGGTGATGATCGTCACCACCCGCCAGGAGGAGATCTGCCGGGCCATTTCGGAGGAATTCGGCCGGGGCATCACCCAGATCAACGCCCGGGGGTACTACTCCCAGGAGGACAAGTGCGTGATCTACTTTGTAGTGAACCGGTTCCAGATCCCCAAGCTCAAGAGCCTGGTGATGGAGATCGACCGGCGGGCGTTCATCACGGTTTCGGAGATATCCGACGTGATGGGCACCAGCGTCAAACAGCGATGAGAAACGGGAGGCGGGCAGCCTCCCGTTTTTGCTGGCACATATCCCCGTCCGGGCGCATAGGATAGGAGCAGAATGTGAAGATGAGGAGGTGTTCCGATGAAAGACGGGAACCAGGGGCCGACTCTGGAGGATGCCAAAAGGCTTGCCCGGAGCGGCGAGGCGCAGAAGCTCCTGGCGCTGCTCCAGCAGGGGGACCCGGAAGGGCTGCGCCGGGTCATGGAGCAGGCGGAACAGGGCAATTTCCAGGAGGCCGGCCAGATCCTATCCGGGCTGATGGCATCCCCGGAGGCGAAGGCGCTGGCGGAAAAGCTGCGGAGGGGATCCAATGGATGATTTAGAAAAGCAGTTGGGAGCGGTTCTAAAGGATCCGCAGATGATGGGGCAGCTGATGGCCATGGCCCAGAGCCTGCAATCCCAGATGGGGGAGGGCAGCAGTCCGTCCCAATCGCCGTCCCAGCCCGCCAAGAGTCCGCCCCCGTCCCAGCAGCCGGTTCCTGATCTTCCGGATCTGGGTATGCTGCAAAAAATGGCGGGTCTGTTCCGGGGTGGGAGCATCGATCAGGAGCAGCAGGCGCTTTTAAAAGCGCTGCGTCCCTTTCTGAGCCAGGGCCGGCTGGAAAAGCTGGAGCGGGCCATGCGGGCGGCAAAAATGGCACAGATGGCCTCCGCCGGAGGCCAGGGACTGCTGCCCAGAGGGAGGTGAGGAGGATGTACAACCGCTATCTTCCCCAGCCCGATGGCTCCTACCGCCGGCAGCGGGTCCAGGAGCCGGTGATCCCCGTCTCCCCGCCACCCCACCAACAGACCGCCCAGGAAAGGGACGCGCCCGCTCCCCAGCAGGACCGGGAGATTCCTGACCGGCGGGAAACCGCCGCCCCTTCCCAGGAGCAGCAGCCCACGACCCGGAGCCAGTCGCCTCAGCGGGAGCAGCAGAATCAGTCTCCCCATCGTCCGGCTCCCCAGAGCGTAGATGGCTTCCTTCGCCAGCTTCTGCCGGCGGATTTCGACACGGGAGATTTAATGGTGGTCCTGCTTCTGCTGCTCATTGCCGGAGACAACCCGGACCAGCGGGGGAACGCTTTGATGACCCTTCTGCTCTATTTGATGATGTAAAAAACGCCTCCGGTGTGGGAAGAAATTCCCGCGCCGGAGGCACTTTATTAAGTAATGTAGGGCATGGGGTTGACATACTCCCCATCCACCATAATGCCAAAGTGGAGGTGCGGGCCGGTGACGCCGCCGGTGGCGCCGGAGTAGCCGATGATCTGCCCGGCGGTGACGTACTCGCCCATGGACACGATGTAGTAGGAAAGGTGCATATACACGGAGCGGTAGCCGTTTCCATGCTCCAGCATGACGTAGTTCCCGGCGCCGCCTTCCTCATAGTCGGTGTAGTACACCAGCCCGCTGCGGCTGGCGTAGACTGGAGTGCCAATGGGAGCGTCCAGGTCCACGCCGTAGTGCATCCGGGCGTCGCCATAGACCGGATGGGCGTCCCGCCAGCCGAAGGTGTCGTTTACGGCCGCGACGAAGGGCAGGGGATAGAGCCAGTCCCCGCCGCCGATGTAGCCCGCGCTGCCTGGGTCGGACGGCTCCTCGGGGTTTTCCGCATTATCCGGATCTTCCGGATTTTCCGGATCCTCCGAATCCCCGTTCTGTTCAGGTTGGCTGGGCGCGGAGGTCGCTTCGGTGGTGGGGGGCTGGGAGGTCGCCAGCCACTCCAAAAAGGCGGCCTCGTCATAGGCGATCTTCAAATCCCGGAGCCGTTCAGAAAGATCGTTTTCCCGGGCAACGCTCTCCTCCATGTACCGGCGGTATTCCTCCCCCTGGGCCTGCATTTGCAGCAGCAGGGCGTCGGCCTCTACTCGTTTGTCGGCAAGGGTGGTCTGGGTAGCGGTGAGCTGGACCCGGACTGTCTGCAAATTCTCCCGCTCTGTTTCCAGCTCGGCACGGGAGGCATCCACCTGTTCTGCCGCTTCCCGGAGGACCTCCAGACGCCGCTGATCCGCGGCGGCGATCTCCTCGATCATGTTCAGCCGGTCCAGAAAGTCCGAAAAGCTGTTGGCTTTGAACAGAACCGACCAGTAGGACAGGGTCCCGTTTTCCTCCATGGCCCGGATCCGCTCCCGATTCTTTTCGTTGAGCTCCTCTAGACGGGCCTCGGCTTCCTCCAGCTCCGCCTCCTTGTCCGCGATCAGCACCGCATAGGCGGCAAGCTGCTGGTTAATGTTATCGATTTCGCTGTTCAGCAAAAAGACTTGTTGATCGATCCGGTTTTTCTGCGCTACAATGTCCTGCATACCCGCCAAATTGTCGGACATCTGCTGTTCCAGAGCGGCCATTTCCTCCCCGAGAGCCTGCTGTTCATCTTCCAAGGCATTGATTTGTTCTCGAATCTCCCCGGAGGTCTGGGCGTGGGCCTGCGGCGCAACAGGATAAAGGGTAAAAACCATGACGGCGGCAAGGATCAGTGCGATTATGGCCTTTTGATGCTTCATTGGAACCCCTCCTTTTGGAAGTGATCGGCTTAATTGTAACACTTTGTAACCGCCTTGTCAAGAGAAAGGGGAAAAGAGCTGTAAATATATTGTGAACCGCCAAAATTCCCCTTGACAAAATGCTCGACAAATAGTAGACTAGAGATAAGTCTACTGAAAGTAGACAGAAGGGAGGAGCCCTTATGGAGCCGATGCGGCTGGGCGCGGTCGAGTCCCGGTTTGCGGATATGATTTGGAGCAGGGAGCCGGTTTCCACCTCCGCCCTGGTGGTCCAGGCGGAGAAGACCCTCTCCTGGAAGCGCACCACGACCTACACGGTCCTCAAGCGGCTGTGTCAGCGGGGAATTTTCCAGAATCAGGGAGGGACGGTGACCAGCCTCATCTCCCGGGAGGAGTTTTACGCCCGGCAGAGCGAGCGGTTTGTGGAGGAGACCTTTCAGGGATCGCTGCCGGCTTTTTTGGCGGCCTTCGTCTCCCGCAAGCGGCTGAGTGCGGAGGAGATCGACGCGTTGGATGCGATGATCCAGAATCTGCGGGCGTAATGATAGCGTCCATGCGTTTTAAAAGCGTCTGACCGTTTGTATCACGACTTTTATTTCTTAAAAAGAGGAGGGATTCCCATGAAGGATCTCATGCTTCGTATTTTTGCTTTTGTTTTAGCGGCGCTCCTGCTGGCCGGCTGCGGCCAAAACCCGCCGCCTACGTCCGCGCCACCCACCGGCACCTCCGCCGCGCCCACCCAGGCCGAACCGACCGAGAGCAGGCCCAGCGGCATGACCGTGGGGCCGGATTTCCAGGTGATCCGAGAGCCGGAGGAGATTCGCATCTATCCCTTTACCGATCAGGAGCTCCAGTCCGCCCGGGAGGTGGCTATGAGTCAGGTGGAGCTTTTAAAGACGGAGCCGGGGGTGCTGTCCTTCCAAGTGGAGCTTTTGGCTTTTGACCCCATCTCCACCGATGTGGCGGTGCGGCAGCAGATCGCCACCGGCTGGTATCCGGACTGGACAGAGGATGATTTTTATATTCGCCACTGTGTTTTTACCCTTTTGCGCACTGTTACCTTTGACCACAGCGTTACCGATCAGGCCGACGCCGAGTGGGACCCGGTGATCATCCACTTATTCCGCGCGGATATTGACCAGCCCTGGCAGGTGGGCGGAGTTGGTTCCACGGATTCTCCCTATCCCGCCAGGCTGCGGAATTCCTCCGGCCTGCCGGTGACGGGGGAGGTGCTGGCATCCTACGACCTGGGCAGGGGCGAGTATATCGTCTATGTCAAGGGTTCGGATGGCGCAACCTCCTGCCAGCGGCTTACCGACGTCATCGCCCAGGAACTGCAGGAGATGTACCGCCAGAACGAAGACCTGGTTGGATGGCTGAGCTTCCCGGACAGCGAGGATATCATCATCGATTACCCGGTAATGCACCATCCCGAGGAGAAGGATTTCTATCTCCACGCCAACTTCCAGAAGGAATACAGCGATCACGGCACGTTGTACATCAAGGAGGACTGCGACGTTTTTGAACCGACGGATAACGTGGTGATCTACGGCCACAATATGCGGGACGGCTCCATGTTCGCCGGGCTCCTCCAATATCGGAGCAAGGATTTTTGGGAAGAAAACCAGACCTTTGTGTTCCAGACCCTGACGGAGAAATACGAGTATCAGATTATCGCCGTATTCCTCACCTCCGGCTACTATGGGATCGGCTATCCCTTCCATATGTTTGTCCGGGCGGAGAGCGCGGAGGACTTTAACCAGTTTGTTGCGGACATCAAGGACATGGCGCTTTACGATACCGGCATTTCCGCCGAGTACGGCGACAAGCTCATTACCTTGTCTACCTGCGAGTACTCTCAGGAAAACGGCCGCCTGGTGGTGGTAGCTAAGCGGATGGACCCGGTGAATACCCCCAGCACGCTTCCCCAGGAACAGTAAAAACCGGCAGGCTTGCCTGCTAAACCTTCCCCGGCGGCAACGCCCAACCTTTTGGTGGGGCGTTGCCGCCGGGGTTCTGTATACGCTGAGCCGTTGATTACAGCTGGCTGAAAACCTTTCCCAGGCTCTCGTGGAGCACCAGGTTCGCCTGGCTGTCATAGGGGGTGGCATCCCGGTTGATGAGGACCAAACGGTTGCCCCGGTAGTATTGCAGCAGTCCCGCCGCCGGGTACACCGTCAGGCTGGTGCCGGCCACGATCAGCATATCCGCCCGGCGGATGGCAGCGACGCTTTTTTCCAGCGTGCCGTAGTCCAGCTGCTCCTCGTAGAGGACCACGTCGGGTTTGACGATGCCGCCGCAGTCGCACCTGGGAACGTCCTGACTGTCCCGGATAAACTCGGCGGGGTAGAATTTCCCGCATTTGACGCAGTAGTTCCGCAGCACACTGCCGTGAAGCTCATAGACGTTCTTGGAGCCGGCCTTCTGGTGCAGGCCGTCGATATTCTGGGTCACCACCGCCAGGAGCTTGCCTTCCCGCTCCCACTGGGCCAGCTTCAGGTGGGTCACATTGGGGGAAAAGCCCAGGGGCAGCATCTTTTCCCGGTAGAAGCGGTAAAAATACGCCGGCCTCCGCTGGAAAAAGCTGTGGCTGATGATGGTCTCCGGGGGATATTCAAATTTCTGATTGTATAACCCGTCTACGCTTCGGAAGTCCGGGATGCCGGACTCGGTGCTGACCCCCGCCCCGCCAAAAAAGACGATTCGATTACTCTCCTTGATCCATTGTTTCAGAGTTTCCAGATTTTCCATATTCCTCCTCCATTTCCCGCAGCAGCTTGCGGTCTTCCTTGCCGCTGAGATCCAACCTTTCGTACATATCGGGCCGCCGGACCCGGGTCCGGCGGAGGGATTCCTTCCGCCGCCAGCGGGCCACTTTGGCATGGTCCCCGGAGAGCAGGATTTCCGGGACGGCCCGACCGTGCCAAATCGCCGGGCGGGTGTATTGGGGATATTCCAGGAGCCCTGCGTAGTGGCTTTCCTCCTGGAAACATTCCGGGTCCGACAAAACGCCTGGCACCATCCGGCACACCGCGTCCGCTACCGCCATGGCGGCGATCTCCCCGCCGGTAAGTACAAAGTCCCCCAGGGAGATCTCCTCGTCCACGCATTCGTCGATGAACCGCTGATCGATGCCCTCATAGTGGCCGCAGACCAGCGCCAGATTGTTCAATTTGCTCAGCCGAATGGCGTCGGCCTGGGTGAAGGTGTGGCCGCAGGGGGACAGGTACACCGTATGGACCGGCCCGCCGGCTTCGTCGCACACCGCCTCCCAGCAGCGGTACAGAGGATCGGCCTGCATAATGGCCCCCCGGCCGCCGCCGTAGGGATAGTCGTCCACCTGCATCTGGCGGCTGGCGGTGTAGTCCCGGATCTGCCAGGCCTCGATCCGCAGGATACCCCGCTCCTGGGCACGGCCGATGATGCTGTCCGCCAGCACGTCGGCTACCGAGTCGGGGAAAAGGGTCAATATGTCAATCCGCATGGTCTTCCATCCCTTCGATCAGCCGGACTTCCATCCGGTTGCCCTCCACGTCGGTGGACAGCACAAACGCCTTCACAGCCGGGATCAGATAGCGCTTTTCCCCCCGGACGGAATAGACCTTGTTGCCGGGGTAGTCCAGCACCTCCTCCAGAACGCCGATCCTGGTTCCGGCGGCGTAGACTTCCATGCCGGTCAGCTCCGCCACGAACACATCCTCCCGGGGAGCGTCGGCCCGGTAGACCTCCACCGTCTTGCCTCGGAGGGCCTGAGCGGCCTCCACCGTGTCCACGCCACGGAGCTTTAGCAGGTCGCAGGTTTTCTGCACCCGGCATTTTTCCACGGCGTATTCCGCTCCGCCCACCCGGACCCGGGAAAAGGCGGTGAGAAATTCCGGCCCGTCGGCCCAGGGCAGGACCTTGACCTCCCCACGGATGCCGTGGACGGAGACGATCTGCCCGGCCTCCAAAAATTCCACCTTCATAATCTGCCCTCCGAAAAAGAAATGCGTGACGCACCCGCGTCACGCATCATCCGTCAATCCATGATCTCTACCGTGACCTTTTCACCGGTGCGCTGGGCGACGGTCTTGACAATGGTTCGGATCTCCCGGGCGATCCGGCCCTGACGGCCGATGACCTTGCCCATGTCTCCGGGAGCTACGCGCAGCTCCAGAACCGTTTCTCCGGCGTCCTTGGATTCGGTGACGGTGACCGCCTCTGGATCATCCACCAAGTTCTTTGCCAGGTACAGCAAGAGTTCTTTCATTCCGATTCTCCTTTGGGTTCCTTACAGTGCGCCGGCCTTCTTCAGCAGACCACGGACGGTATCCGTAGGCTGCGCCCCGTTCTTGATCCAGGACTGGGCCTTCTCGGCGTCCACGGTGATGGTGGCCGGGTTGGTGAGGGGATCGTAAGTGCCAATCTCCTCGATGCAGCGGCCATCCCTGGGCGCGCGGGAATCGGCGACCACGATGCGGTAGTAAGGCGTCTTTTTGGCGCCCATTCTTCTGAGCCGGATCTTGACCATGAGTGTATTCACCTCCATAATTGTTCTCTATATCGCAAAGCAATTTGCTTTCAGCGAACCGATTTGCCGGGGTTAAAAACCAAAGCCGCCCCGGAAGCCGCCCATGCCCCGCATGCGCTTCATTTTCTTCCCTGCGCCGGGGCCGGAGAACTGGCGGATCATGGCGCGCATCTGCTCAAAGGATTTGAGCAGCCGGTTCACGTCCTCCACCCGGAGCCCCGCGCCGGCGGCGATCCGCTTTTTCCGGCTGGCGCCGATGATGTTGGGGTTTTCCCGTTCCCGGGGGGTCATGGACAGAATGATGGCCTCGGTGTGGGCCATAGCCTTCTCGTCCAGCTGGACATTTTTCAAATTGGCGCCGCCGGGCATTTGCGCCAGAATGTCCTGCATGGAGCCCATGCTCTTTAGCTGAACCAGCTGATCGTAAAAGTCCTGGAGGGTGAAGCGGTTGGACTTGAGCTTTTCCTCCATCTCGGCCGCCTTTTTGGCGTCGTAGGCCTTTTCCGCCTTTTCAATGAGGCTCAGCACGTCTCCCATGCCCAGGATTCGGGACGCCATCCGGTCGGGGTGGAAGACCTCGATATCCTCCAGCTTTTCGCCCATACCGGCAAATTTGATGGGCTTGCCGGTGACGGCCCGGACCGACAGGGCCGCGCCGCCTCTGGCGTCGCCATCCAGCTTGGTCAGCAGCACGGAGTCGATGTCCAGCCACTCGTTGAAGCTCTGGGCGGCGTTCACCGCGTCCTGGCCGGTCATGGCGTCCACCACCAGCATGATCTCATCCGGCGTCACGGCGGCCTTGATATTTTTCAGCTCCTCCATCAGCTTTTCGTCGATGTGGAGCCGGCCGGCGGTGTCCAGGAACACCATGTCGTGGCCCCGCTGGCGGGCATAGCGCACCGCCTCCTTGGCGATAGTGACGGGGTTTTCCTGGCCCATTTCAAAGACCGGGATTCCCAGCTTCTCTCCGCAGACCTTCAGCTGGGTGATGGCGGCGGGACGGTAGATATCGCAGGCCACCAGCAGGGGATTTTTCCCCTGGCGCTTCATCAGCCCCGCCAGCTTGGAGCCGTTGGTCGTCTTACCGGCGCCCTGGAGTCCCACCAGCATCACCACTGTGGGCCCGTTGGGGTTCGTGGTGATGTGCCGGGCCTCGCTGCCCATGAGCTTGGTCAGCTCCTCGTTCACGATCTTCACGATCATCTGGGCGGGGGTCAGGGATTCCAGCACGTCCGCGCCGATGCAGCGCTCCGTGGCGGTTTTGGTAAAGTCCTTGACCACCTTGTAGCTCACATCGGCCTCCAGCAGCGCCATCCGGATCTCCCGCATGGCCTCCTTCACGTCGGCTTCCTTTAGGCGGCCCTTGCCCCGGAGCTTCTTAAAGGCGGCGGTTATTTTTTCGGTCAGTCCTTCAAAAGCCATGGTCTACTCCTCAAGTGCGGAGGCGGAGCGCAGAATGTCCGACGCCAGGGCGCGGACCCGGGGATCGGAATGATCCGCCAGGGCTTCCGCCGCCTGCCGGATCAGGGCCGCCGCCTGGCGGCACTGCCGGTCCCGGCGGAGGCATCCGGTTTTCTCCTCCATTTTAACGAGCAGGGCCTCGGCCCGGCTCAGCATATCGTGAACGCCCTGACGGCTGACCTGGAGCTCCTGGGCCATCTCCCCCAAGGATAGGTCCTGGTTGTAGCGCAGATCGATGCACTGCCGCTGCTTCTCCGTGAGCAAGTCGCCGTAATAGTCATATAGCAGCGTCATTTCCACAGCTTCCATGGCGGCCTCCTGTCAAGGTGCTTTCTTGACAGAGGACATTATACGGCATCCAGGCGGCTTTGTCAAGTGTTTTTCCTTTACATTCACCCAATTTTATACCACTTTGCCAGGGTCTCCGTCTTCCGAAATCCTAGGCTCTGGTATAGCGCCAGGGCCTTCCCGTTGACGGAGGCCACCTCCAGGGTGATTTCCGGCCCCGCCAGCTCCCTTGCCAGGGCCAGCACCGCCGCCCTTCCGCCGCCGGGGGCCAGGGCGGCCACGGCGTGGATCTCATTTTCCGCCCCCTTGGCGATCCCCACAGTCTGCCCCGCAAGCCAGACGAAAAACGCCTCCCGGGCTTTCAGCACGGCTTGCCCCAGACCGGGGCTCAGCCACACCGCGTTGGGCACCGCCCGGAATTTTCGGTTGTACAGGGTAACCCATTCTTCCAGGGTCTCCGCCGTCACCGGGATCAGCTCCGCCTGAGATTGGGGTAGACTTGCCTTTTGCGCTGTCATCCGCCAAATTTCCGTGGAGAGGGGCCAGCTTTCCTGCTCCGGCAGCCCGGTGGCGTACACCGCTTCGGCCCCGGCGGCCTGGCAAAACGCGGCACATTCCCGGGCTAGGGCGTCTCCGTCCTGGGCCGAAAGGACCCGGACATAGGCCGTCCCAAACCCCGGGGCGCAGCCCAGAATCAGATTCGCGGCCCCGTTTTCGGTGGTAAATAGGGGAATATCCTTCATTTTTTCTCCCTCTCCCGAATATTTGACAAACGCCGGGCCCGTATGCTATAATCCCCCCAGATAAGGGGGCGTTACATTATGGAACGGGCGGTATTTTTCGATTTAGATGGGACTCTCACCGACTCGGGGGAGGGGGTCCTCAACTGCGCCGAGCTGACGCTGCGGCACTTTTCCCTGCCGGTGCCGGACCGGACGGCCATGCGGGTTTTCGTGGGCCCGCCGTTGCGGGACACCTTCCTGCGCTTCGGCGTCCCGGCGGAGCGGATGGAGGAGGGGATCGCGGTCTATCGGAGCCGGTACAACACCGTGGGAAAGTACGAGAATTTCCCCTATCCCGGCATCGAGGCGGCGCTGCGGCGGTTGAAGGCGGCGGGTTTTACCCTTTATGTAGCCACCTCCAAGCCGGAGGAGATGTCCATTGAGATCCTGACCCATTTCGGCCTTGCCCCCTATTTTGACCGGATCTGTGGCGGCACCCCCGACGGCAGCCGGGACGAGAAGGCCCAGGTTATTGCCTACCTCCGCGGCCAAATCCCCGCGTCCCAGGCGGTGATGGTGGGGGACACGGTTTTTGATGTCTTGGGCGCGGCAGCTCACGGCATCCCCACGGTGGGGGTGTCCTGGGGCTACGGGGAGGCCCAGGACATGAAGGACGCCGGCGCAGTGGCCATCGTGGACACGCCGGAGGAGCTGACGGACTTTCTTCTCTCGGAAAAGCTGTGGAACGAACCTTGTGGGCGCTAATATCAGCGCCCACAGATTTTATTTTAGTCCCTCCAGGGCTGCCCGAATCCGACCGTTGGCCCGGTCCCAGCCCAGGATTCCGATGACGGTGTACAGGTCCGGGGAATTGGTCTTCCCCGTGAGAGCCACCCGCAGGAAGCCGGACACATCCGCCACGCTGCCGGGGAAGGCGCTGGGATCGGCCTTGTAGGCCCGCATATCCGCCGTAAAGCCCATCTCCTCGGTGAGGGCCTTGACCTTCTCGAACCAGGCGGCGGCGTCGTCCGCCGGGTCGCCGGTCTCCAGGTATCGGGCCAGGGCCTTTGCCACCGTCTCCTTGGGGAATCTGGGGTCAAATTCCGGGGCCGCCAGGTACTCGTCGTAGAAAAAGCCCATGTACTCCTTGGCGTCCTTCCAGGTGGCCAGGTCCTTCCGGGGCTTTTTTCCGCCCCGGCCGATGGCCAGAATGGCCTGGGCGTAGGCAGGGTCGGCGGCCAGCTTTTCCCCAAATTCCGGGTCGTACTGCACCGCCCACTTGGTCAGCAGATTATAAACCTGGGAGGCCGGCATCTTGGCAATGACATTTTTCGACACGTCGGTGAGCTTGGCGTAGTCAAACAGATTCCCCGCCGGATTCAGCTTTTTGGGGCTAAAGGGGAAGGCGGTCGGATCGGCGTCTGGGTTGGCCCGGCGCCAGTCCTCATAGTTGGAGTTTAGCAGGGTCATGATATACTCGTACACCGCCTCCACCGGGAACCCCGCCGCCTGATAGTAGGTCAGGGCCAGCTCCGGGTCCTTCCGCTTGGACAGCTTCCGCTTGGAGGCCCCGTCCATTTTCATCAGAGGCCCGATGTGGACATACTTGGGCAGCTTGAAGCCCAGGGCCTGGAACAGCTGGATGTGAAAGGGCAGGCTGGGCAGCCACTCGTCCCCCCGGACCACATGGGTGGTCCGCATCAGGTGGTCGTCCACCGCGTGGGCGAAGTGGTAGGTGGGGATGCCGTCGGCCTTCAGCAGCACATGGTCCACGTCGTTTTCCGTCACCGTCAGAGTCCCCTTCACCAGATCGTTGAACTTAAACTGGCGGCTGCTGTCCCCCGGGCTGCGGAACCGGAGGACCCAGGGCTTCCCGGCGTCCAAGGCGGCCTTTACCTCCTCCAAAGGCCGGTCCCGCCAGAGGGCGTACTTTCCATAGTAGCCGGTGGTCTCCTTGTTGGCCTCCTGCCGCTCCCGCATGGCGGTGAGCTCCTCCTCCGTGCAGAAACAGGGGTAGGCCATGCCCTTTTCCACCAGGAGCTTGGCGTAGACGTGGTAAATTTCCGCCCGCTGCCGCTGGCGGTAGGGACCGTAATTTCCCAAGTCGCCCTCCACGGTGGCGCCCTCGTCGAAGGCGATGCCGTAGTGCTTCAGGCTTTCGATCAGGACCTCCACCGCCCCGGGGACCTCCCGCTTGGCGTCGGTGTCCTCCACCCGGAGGAACAGTACGCCGCCGGTGCGGTGGGCCATCCGCTCGGAGGTCAGGCCCTGGACCAGATTGCCCAGGTGGACAAAGCCGGTGGGGGAGGGGGCCATCCGGGTGACCACCGCCCCCTCGGGCAGGTTTCGGGGGGGATATTGGGCCTCCAGCTCCTCGGGGGTCTTCGTTACATGGGGAAATAAAAGCTGAGAAAGGGTCTCCATAGCGCTACCTTCCTTTAGATGTTTGCACCATGATACCATTTTCCGGCGGGAAAGTCAATTTCTTCGTTGCGTTTTTCCGCCCGCTGTGGTACAATACAGAAAAATAAAAAGAGGGGTTTACCATGGAAGAAGCAAAAAAGACCATGCTCTCCGGCATCAAGCCCAGCGGGGACCTGACCCTGGGCAGCTACCTGGGGGCCATCAAAAACTGGGCGGCCCGGGCGGAGGAATACGACTGCTATTATTTCATGGCGGACCTCCACGCCATCACCGTCCGGCAGAACCCGGTGGACCTGCGCCGCCGGACCCTGGAGCAGCTGGCCCAGTACATTGCCTGCGGTCTGGACCCGGAGAAGAACACCCTGTTCATCCAGAGCCATGTCCACCAGCACGCGGAGCTGGGCTGGGTCCTGAACTGC
This sequence comes from uncultured Oscillospiraceae bacterium, assembly GCA_947600025.1. GTDB lineage: Bacteria > Bacillota > Clostridia > Oscillospirales > Oscillospiraceae > Faecousia. The sequence continues at coordinate 23,838 of CANQFY010000008.1, read as the reverse complement.
TACGCCATGTTCGGCGAGCTATCCCGGATGACCCAGTTTAAGGACAAGAGCGCCAAAAATGCGGACAATATCAACGGCGGCCTGTTCACCTATCCCTGCCTGATGGCGGCGGATATCCTGCTCTATCAGCCGGACTATGTGCCGGTGGGGGACGACCAGAGGCAGCATGTGGAGCTGTGCCATGCCATTGCCCGCCGGTTCAACGGCGTTTACGGCGACGTGTTCAAGCTGCCGGAGCCCTACATTCCCAAGGTGGGGGCCCGGATCATGAGCCTGTCGGACCCCACCTCCAAGATGTCCAAATCCGAGGAGGAGAACGGCGGCACCGTGCTGCTGATGGACCCGCCGGAGACCATTGCCCGGCTGTTCAAGCGGGCGGTGACGGATTCGGAGACCTTTGTCCACTATGACCCGGCCCGGAAGCCCGGCGTTTCCAACCTTATGACCATCTACTCCGCCGTCACCGGCAAGAGCTACGACGAGATCGAGGCGGAGTTTGCCGGCCAGGGCTACGGCGTTTTCAAGCCCGCCGTGGGGGAGGCGGTCATTGAGACCCTTCGGCCCATCCGGGAGGAGGCAAGCCGCCTGATGAAGGACAAGGCCTACCTGGAGGGCGTCTACCGGGCCGGCGCCGAAAAGGCCAGCCATATCGCGGAGAAGACCCTGCGGAAGGTCTATAAAAAGGTGGGCTTTGTGGCCCGCTGACAGGCTTGGGCCCTTTTCCCGCCCAAATATTGCCACCATCCGGCTGCCAAAAGGGCAGCCGGAAGTTTTTTGCGGAAAAATGGAAAAACCCTCTTGACAAAACTGTGCTTACTGTATATACTGTTCATATACAGACAACCAAAGGGGTGAGCGTTTGCAGATCTACATCGACAATCACAGCGGCGCGCCGATCTACGACCAGATCTTCCGCCAGCTCCGGGACCAGATCATCTCCGGGGCCCTGCCGCCGGAGACGGCGCTGCCCTCCATCCGCAATCTGGCCAAGGACCTTCGGATCAGCGTCATCACCACCAAGCGGGCCTACGACGAGCTGGAGCGGGAGGGCTTTCTCTACACCGTGGCGGGGAAGGGCTGTTTCGTGGCGCCCCGGAACGTGGAGCTGCTCCGGGAGGAAAATTTGAAGCAAATCGAATCGCTGCTGGCCCAGGCCGCCCGCCTGGCGGCCAGCTGTAATCTGAGCCGGGAAGAGCTGCAGGAAATGCTCCGGCTGACATGGGAGGATTGACATGAACGCACTGGAAGTCAGAGACCTGACCAAGCATTACAAAAATTTCACCCTGGACCGCCTCTCCTTCGACCTGCCCATGGGCAGCGTCCTGGGCCTGATCGGGGAGAACGGGGCCGGGAAAAGCACTACCTTGAAGCTGATCTTGGAAATTGCCAAGAAAGACGGCGGCGCCGTGTCCGTCCTGGGCAGCAAGCCCGGGGAGCGGCTTCCCAAGGAGCGGATCGGCGTGGTGATGGACGAGGTGGGGATCCACGGCTGCCTCTCCGCCCGGGACCTGGGCCGGATCCTCTCCGGCGTCTACCCCAACTGGGACCGGGCCGCCTACGATGCCTACCTGAAACGCATGGATTTGGACCCCAAAAAACAGTTCAAGTCCTATTCTCGTGGCATGAAGATGAAGCTGGGCATCGCCGCGGCGCTGTCCCACGACCCCCGGCTTCTGATCCTGGACGAGGCCACCAGCGGCCTGGACCCGGTGATCCGGGACGAGGTGACGGACCTGTTCAGCGAGTTCACCCGGGACGAAAACCGGGCGGTGCTGATCTCGTCCCACATCGTCAGCGACCTGGAAAAGATTTGCGATTACATCGCCTTTCTCCACAAGGGCCGCCTGCTCCTGTTTGAGGAAAAGGACCGGCTCAAGGAGCGCTGCGGCCTGCTCCAGTGTACGGCGGAGGAGCTTTCCAATCTTCCCGCCGGGGCGGTGCTGGGCCGGAAGGTCACGCCTTACGGCGTTCAGGCCCTGGTGGACCGGGGGGATGTCCCGGCGGGGCTGCACATCAGCCCGGTGGACCTGGAGCAGATCTTCATTTTCATGGTAAAGGAGGCGCAGCCGGATGCTTGGCCTGCTGTATAAGGATTTTCTGCTGCTGTGGAAGCAGTATCTGTTCTTTTTCTTCACCATGGCCTTTGCCATGATGGTGGGGGTGACAGCGACAGTGACCAATCTGTTTTTTGTGCTGTTTCCCGTGCTGTACGCGGCGGTGCTGCCCCCCAGCCTGGTGAGCATGGAGGAGCGGGAGCGCTGGACGGCCTTCGCCCTGACCATGCCCCCCTCCCGCCGGACCATGGTGACGGAAAAATACCTCCTGGGCCTGCTGCTGTGTCTGACCATGGGGCTGCTGAACATGGCTTTCAGCCTGGTCTTCTTGGCCCTAGGCGAGGCGGTGGATCTGGTTGCCCGCTTGGAGCTGACGGCCCTGGGGATGGCCTTCGGGCTGGGGTCGATGGCGGTCCAGTTCCCCCTGGTCTATTGGCTGGGGGCGGAGCGGGCGGTGATCGCCACCTCCGTGGTGGCCGGGCTTGTCTGCGGCGGCTCGGCGATCTTCAGCTTTTCCGGCGCTCTCCGGCCCCAGGGCCTGCCGGTCCAGCCCCTGCTGGGGGTGTTCCTGGTGGTACTGCCGCTGCTGGCCGGGTCCTGGGCCCTGTCCCAGTGGCTGTTCAGCCGCCGGAGCCTATAGCGGAGGCGCGCCATGAAGGGCCTGCTGTATATGGACTTCACCGTTCTTCGCCGGCGGTATTGGTACGTCCTCCTGATGGCGGCGCTGTTTGGCGCCATGTCCTTTTCGGATCGGAATGTCACCTTTTTCACCCTGTACCCCTATCTGCTCATGGCCCTGCTCCCGGCCAACCTGGTGAATATGGAGAGCGGGAGCCGGTGGTACACGATTTCGGATGCCTTGCCCCTGACCAAGCGGGCGCTGGTGGGGGAGAAGTACCTGCTGGGGCTGATTCTGCTGCTCCTGGCGGCGGCGCTGAGCCTGCTTTTTGGGTATGCCGGGGCCGCCATCGCGGAGCGGTCCATAAATTTGGCGGAGAAGCTGGCCCTGGTCCCGGTGGGCATTGCGCTGGGGATGCTGATGGTCGCCATCCAGCTCCTGGCCACCTATGCCCTGGGGCCGTCGTGGGGCGCGGTGACGGTGATACTGAATGTATTGTTGTTTTTTTTGGCCCTCTGCGTTCCCAATATTCCCCAGATGGGCCTGCCGCTTTTGCTGATCTCGTCGATTTTGTACGCCGCCTCCTATCTGGCCTCCGCCGCCGTTGCCCAACGGCGCGAGCGATAAAAAAGACCGCCTCCCCACCCGGGGAGGCGGTCAGCTGTCCTTGGACAGCAGATAGTCCCAATATTTTTCCAAGGCCCTCTGATCCTCCGGGGACAGCCGTTCCCACCGGTCCAGGAGGGCTTTTTGCCCCTCCGAAAGGGGGAAGACCGCCGGCTCCGGCCCAAAAAACTGGCTTAGTGTGATCCCGAACCCGTTGCAGATCCTGCTCAGGGTATAAATCGACGGCGCGTTGGTCCTCCGGAGCATCATGCAAAGGGTAGAGTAGGTGACGCCGCTCTCTTTCGCGAGCCTGTAAAGGGACCAGCCCCGCTCTTTGCACAGCGATTCGATTCTTCTGATAACCTCCCGTTCTTCCATACCCTTCGCCTCCATTCTAATATTATTCTATCCCTTATATCACATTTTCGATAGATAAAAAATGTGATATAAATGCTTGACATATGTTCACAAAAGCGATATAATGTTAACAGGAATATGACGGAGTTTCGTCATAAGAAAGGAACGGAGGTAGTAAAGAATGAAGTTCACAAAATTCTGGGCCCTACTCCTGGCGCTGTGCCTGGCGGTGGGGATGCTGCCGGTGAGCGTCTTCGCGGCGGGCGAAACCAGCGGCGACTGGGAAAACACCCACTGGGAGTACGACGCGGCGTCCGCCACCCTGACCATAACAGGAGAGGGCGATATGCCGGAGGCTTCCGCATACTGGGAATACCCTTATCACAATATAGCTGCCGAATTTGCAAAAAAGCTGGTAATCGGTGTAGGCATTACATCTATTTCAAAAGACGCATTTTTTTCGTTCAACAAATTACAGGATGTGTCAATTCTGGGCCAAGTGAGGTTAATTGACGAAAATGCATTTGCATATTGTTACAGCCTCCAGTCTATTGTAATCCCTGGATGTGTAGAAGAAGTAGGTGAATATGCGTTTCATACATGTCTAAAGTTGGATTCAGTGACAATTTCTGAAGGAGTAAAGATCCTCAATAATAGAGCATTCGATTCTTGCGTGTCCCTAAAAGAGATTTCAATTCCTTCCAGTGTTGTTGAAATCGGTGAGGAATGCTATATTGATGACACAGGAAAATGGAAAACAACATGGACTGCTTTTGATGGTTGTACGAGCTTGGAAAAGATCGAGGTCGATCCCAACAATCCAAAATTCTGCAGCGAAAACTCTTTCCTTCTCAATAAGGAAAAAACAGAAGTTATCGCAGTTGCAGTTGCTGCTCCGGACGCGAACTTCGTAATCCCCGATACTGTTAGAGTCGTTCGTTGGGGTGTGTTCGACTATGTACCTAGTTGTACAATCACAAGCCCAGCTGGATTGGAGGAACTTGAAATTGGCCATTATTTTAATGTTTCTGGTTCAGTCAATGTGGTTGTAAAGAATCCCTATACGAGGCTCAGACTTGTCAACTATGATAAAAAGCGCACCTATTATGTTAGTAGCTATGCCGGGTCCCCGGTCGAGAAATACACGAATAATGCTGGATATCCTTTTACTCCATTTAAGGAAAGCATAGATACTTATAATAGTAAATACCAGGTGATAGCGAAAACGGGAGATGTATTTTTTAAAGGCGTCAGCTTATTTAGACGGCCGATTGCGTCTTTTACGATCGACACAGACGCTACGGAACTGCTTGGAGTCGCGGTAAACGGTGTGACTTTCTACTATAAATCTGACCACTTGTACATATATGATGGCCTTACGACAGCAGCTATACAAGATGATCCAGATTATCTTGTTACCCAAGAAAACGGGAAGATGGTGATAACATTTTCGCGTAATGGATATTTAGTTGGTCAGCTTGTAGAAGCCTCTCAGGGGAAAAATGAGATTGTTTTCCTCCTGCCGGACGGAGCGGCGTCGATTCCCTTTGATTTGGTGAATTTGCAGAACAATTATAAGATACTGGATGATGGCATTTTAGGGTACCGGGATTGGTATTATGGCAGTAAATCCGATATGACGCTGACAACAAGCGCTGCTAATGACAGAGTAAAAGCCGTATATTTCAACAATAGCAGACTCGCCACTACAAACTATACTGTTTCGGAAGACCAATGCACGATTTCGATTCATGCGGATTATATGCAGAATCTCCCGTACGGGCGACACACAATCGTTATTCTGTATGAAAACGGTGATGCGTCAGAAAGTAATGTTTTTGTTGATTTTGACCCGGAACAGGGGTACCCAGAGGTGTTGGAAGGCTGGAAAACATATTGGCCTCGCAACAGCGGCAAGGATGTTACGATACGGATTGACGCTCCGGTGGAAGAGTTTCAAGGGTTGTATGTGGGCAACTTCGGTCCAGATTCAGAAGATGGAGCGGGCTTTCTCAAACCGGATCTGTACCGCGTTGAAGGCGGACCTGACCAGACGACGGTTATCACCTTTCCTGGCGACAGCTTGAACCGTTACTTTAATCACTCCTCTTTTATTATTTACGATATGTTCACGGCGGTTTATTCCGATTGCAGCACATACTTTTTCATAATCCCTTGTTATGAGATCCAGGAAGGGGAAAGCATTACCTGGGACGAAAGCCAAGGCGGAGATGTAACGCTGCATATTGAAGCGGAAAATGATTCAGTTGTTTACATTAAAATGGACTACCGCACATTAGGTAAGGAGTACTATACCATCGATCAGAGCGGAACAGTCATTACATTCTCCGGCGAATACTTATCCACCCTTTCTGCGGGCACACACGAAGTGGAGATTGAATTTCTGAACGGCACAGCTCATGTAACCCTCACTATTGTCAAACATACCGCCGACCTCACCGGCGATGGTGAAATGGACACTCGTGACGCCACACGGCTGGTACAGCATTTGTCCAACTGGGATGCGGAACTGATGGGCAGTGCGGATTTCAATAATGACGGAGCGGTGGACACCCGTGACGCCACCCGACTGATCCAGTATCTTTCCGGCTGGGAAGTTAAACTCTACTAACGGAGGAATATCATCATGAAAAAGACAATAATCGCGCTTTTTGTCCTGTGCGCCATGGTTCTGTCCATGTCCCAGGTCTTCGCCGCCGGGGAGCCGGCTCTGGAGATTTCCAAGGTCGCTGCCAAAGCCGGTGAAACCGTAGATGTGACTGTCAGCGTCAAGAACAGTCCCGGTATTACCGCCATGATTCTGACCATCGAATATGACGATACCAATTTGACGATGGAGAAGGTTAACTTCAATATCGAGGACAACAACAGCTTCAAAATGACCTCCCCGACCCTGGACAGCGGTATGAAGATCACCTGGGTCAACGGCCTGAAGGATTTCGAGGGCTCCTGGCTCCACGCCACCATGACCTTCAAGGTTTCCGAAACCGCCCCCGCTGGTGAATACCCTGTTAAAATCACTGGCAAGCTGGACGCCTCCAACACGAAAGAGGAGCTTGTCGACTTCGCCATCCAAAACGGCTCCATTACCGTCTCTGTGGACCCCACCGGCGTGAATCTGAGCGAGACGGACCTCAAGCTGCACCAGGGAGCCTCCGAGACCCTGACCGCTACTGTCACGCCTCCCAACGCCAGCCAGAGCGTGAATTGGGAGTCTGACCATCCCAATGTGGCCACCGTGGACGCCTCCGGCAAGGTCACCGCCGTCTCCGGCGGCGCGGCCACCATCACCGCCACTACCGCTGACGGCAAGGCATCCGCCACCTGCGCCGTCACCGTGGAGCCTCACACCTACGCCGGCGCCTACCAGACCGACGCCGAAAACCACTGGCAGCTCTGCGCCTGCGGCGACCAGGGCCCCAAGACCGCCCACACTTTTGAATGGGTCGTGGACAAGCCCGCCACCGCGGACGATACCGGCCTCAAGCACGAGGAATGCACGGTCTGCCATTATAAGCGCAACGAAAATACCGAGATCCCCAAGCATGAGCACATTCTGACGAAGACCGAGGCCAAGGACCCCACCCATCAGAAGGATGGCAACATCGAATACTGGACCTGTACGGAGTGTGGCGCGATTTTTGAGGACCAGGAGGGGACCAGCCCCATTACCAAGGAGCAGACCGTACTTCCGAAAATCCCCCATACCTTTGCCCCGGAGTGGAGTTCTGACGAGAGCGGCCACTTCCACGCCTGCGAATGTGGCGAGAAGGACGGACTGACCGCCCATACTTACGGCGACTGGGAGGTGACCCAGGAGGCCACTGCTTCCCAGGATGGCAGCCGGAAGCGGACCTGTTCTATCTGCGGCTATGAGCAGGTGGAGACGATTCCCGCGGACCGTCCCCATGTGACGCGGCCGACGCCGACTGAGACCCAGACCCAGCCGAAGCCCTCCACCTCCCCCAACGATCCCCCCAAGACCGGCGATTTTGCCGCCCCTGCCCTGTGGGTGTGCCTGATGGCGGTGTCCGGCCTGGCGATAGCTCTGAGCTTCGCCGGAAAGAAAAAGCGCAAATAATTAATACGTCACACGCCAAGCGCCCCCGGCATACCACCGGGGGCGCGTCTATACCGGCCACAAAATAGACCGCTCCATTGGTAACCTCCGGCACAAAAACCTCCTAAATTTTACTGCCAGCCGCTAAACATTTCCGCCCCGGGCGCAATCTGCGCTCGGGGCGGAATCCATTTTATAAATGGGAAGCTATTCCTCTTCCTCCCCCGCGCCGGCGGTGGGGTCAAAGTTGACGATGATGCTCTGCTCCGTGAGCATGGAGGCGTCGGTAACGGCGGTGCCGAAGACGTTGACCTGGATCAGATTGGGGCATTCCGCCAGCTCCTCCACCGACTCGATGGCCTCGTTGTAATCCATCAGGACGTTGTTCAGAGCGCCCAGCCCCGACAGAGGCGCCAGCGACTCGATCAGATTGTAGGACCCGTCGATGGTGACCAGGGCGCAGCTCTGGTCCCACTGGGGGATCTCCACCACCTGGTTGTGGGAGAAGTCCAGCTTCACCAGCTTGTCCAGCGCCGCCAGGGCGGTGATGTCCGTCAGGGCATTGTTGGAGATGTCCAGGGTTTCCAAGCCGGAACAGTGGGCCAGCTGTCCTACCTCCGTCAGCTGATTGGCTCCCGCCGCCAGGTAGGTCAGGGCGGGCAGATTGTCCACCGCCCCCAGGCTGGCCAGCTTGTTGTGGCTCACGTCCAGCCAGGCCAGGCTCCGAATGCCGCACACCGGGGCAATGGAGGTCAGGGAGTTGTAGGACACGTCCAGGGTGGTCAGATTGTTCAGCCCGGACAGATAGCCCAGGTCTGTCACCGCGTTCCGGGACAGGCGCAACTCCTGCAGCTCCGCCATGCCGCCGATGGGGGCCAGATTGCCGATGGTATTGTCGTTCAGGTTCAGATAGGTCAGCTTTTGGGCGGTGGAGAGGGTGTTGACCGAGGCCAGGCCGCAGTCCTCCAGGGTCAGCTTGGTCAGCTCCGGCAGGGCGGCGATGGAGGCAAGATCCTCATTGCTGACCCGGCAGCCGGAGATATTCAGCTCTGTCAGATGGGAAAGGGCGGCAATGTAGTGCAGCTCCTGGGGAAGTCCGTTCTTCACCGTCAGACTCTCCAGATAGGGCAGGAGGGCCAGATCGGCATAGCTCTGGGCGTCCTCCGGAACGGTAAAGGCGGAGATGATCCACAGGTCGTTGGTGTAGACGACTTTGTTTTCATCCACGCCCAGCGCTTCCCGGAGGGCAGCCTCCATGGCCGGGTCGGTGAAGGTGGCGGGCTCAATAATGCCGCCGATGGTGTAGCCGTAGATCGCCAGAGGACTGACCAGACCGTTATCCCCCACGGCGACCGCATAGATGGTGGTCTCTCCCTGGCCCAGTTCCACGGGTGCGGAGTAGGGCTCGTCGGAAATGGAGGGATACTCGCCCAGGTCGCTGTAATACAGGGTGCCGTCGGCCTCCATGGTCACGGTAATGTACTGGGTGTAAAAGCCCGGCTCCGGGTAGCAGACCGGGACGGAGGGTCGCATAGCGTCCAGCTCCGCCTTGACCTCGGGGTTGGAGATCGTGTCCAGCATCTGCACCGCGTCCAGCAGCTTGTCCTGCTCCACATAGACCTGGCACAGGACCTGGTACAGCTTAGAGGTGCCCCCGTCGGCAATGGCGTTGGACAGGGTATACTCCGCCTTGGTGTAGTTCCCGGCGTTTTTGTACTGCATGGCCAGCTCGATGGCCACGTCCTCATCCTGATTGGCCTGGGAGTAGGCCTGATTATAAAACCAGGTGGCCAGAGACTGGCGCCCGTTGCTCTCCCAGTAGCGGGCCTGCTGCAATAGCATATCCCGGGTGAAATCCTGATCATATACAAATAAGTACCACGCCGCGCTGCCCAGTACAGCGAATACCAGCAGCAGCGGCAGGATCACGCGCATCGCTCGTTTCATTTGTTCGCGCTCCGTTTCCAATTTGTTATACTTTGTAATTTATTATACAGGGCTTAGGGAGCAATGTCAAGTCCTGGGGAAAAATTGGATGGATTTCCGGCGGATTGCGGCTGATTTTCTCCAGGGTTCCCTGGTAAAATGGGCAAAAGGAGGCGTTAGCCGTGAAAAGATTTTGGTTGGAAGCCGCCCTGGCGGTAGCGCTGGGGGCTCTGCTTCCCTGGATCCTGTTTAGCCTGACGGATCCCCCTGCCCAAGGCACACCCTCTTCCCAGCCCGAAGGGGCCTCTCAGCTTGCCGAGACCCAGCTGGAAACCGCCATGGTGCGGGTGCTTCTGCCGGATGGACAGGCTCAGCAAATGGATCTGGAGGACTATCTGGTGGGGGTAGTGCTGGGGGAGATGCCGGCAGACTTTGAGCTGGAGGCGCTGAAAGCTCAGTCGGTGGTGGCCCGTACCTTTGCCTTACGGGCCCAGGAGCAAAACTCCAAGCACCCCGGCATGGTCTGTACCGACGCCGCCTGCTGCCAGGCCTACTGCGCCCCGGTGGATTATCTTGCTCAGGGGGGCGCGGAAGGGGCGGTGGACAAGGTGACGGCGGCGGTCCAGGCCACCTGGGGACAGGTGCTGTGCTACCAAGGGGAACTGATCGAGGCGACCTACTTCTCCTGTTCCGGCGGCCGGACGGAGGATGCCTTGGCGGTCTGGGGCGCCGACGTGCCCTACCTCCGCTCCACGGATAGCCCCGGCGAGGAGGGGGCGGCCCACTATACGGACCGGGTGTTCTTCACCCCGGAGGAATTTTCCCAGGCTCTGGGCGGCCTCACTGGAAGCCCGGAGACCTGGTTCGGATCGGCGTCCTACACCGCCGGCGGCGGGGTGGAGGAGATGGCCATCGGCGGCCGAACCTACCGGGGTACCGAGTTGCGGCGCCTTCTGGGACTGCGCTCCACCGCCTTTACCGTGGAGGCGGGCGCGGCGGGGATCTGGATCACCACCCACGGCTTTGGGCACCGGGTGGGCATGAGCCAGTACGGCGCCGACGCCATGGCCGCCGCCGGGGCGGACTACGCTTCGATCCTGGCCCACTACTATCAGGGAACCACCCTGGAAACCCGGAAAACCTAAAGAAAAAAGTTGACAAATTCCCGTTTCGTGCTACAATATCTAAGGATATGCAAAAAAAACGATGCGGAAGCCAAGCGGATAGCTCCGTCTTCAGCGAGGGGGGTCAGGTGCAAGCCCCTGCCGGGACGTTCGCGAGCCACTTCCAAGCTGCCCGGGAGACCGGGACGGGCGCTCCCGTTACAGAGCGTGAAAGATGCCGTTTCTTTGGCGGCAATTAGGGTGGTACCGCGAGTCGCCTCGCCCCTAAATTTGGGGGTGAGGTGTTTCTTTTTTGCAAAAAACAAATTTTTGGAGGGAAAACCAAATGTCACACAAGTCCTATGGGGTCAACGAGCTGCGGGAGATGTTCCTGTCCTTCTTTGAGAGCAAGGGCCATCTGCGCCTGCCCAGCTTTTCGCTGATCCCCCAGAATGACCAGTCCCTGCTGCTGATCAACTCCGGCATGGCTCCCATGAAGCCCTATTTCAAGGGCGAGGTGGAGCCGCCCCGCCGCCGGGTCTGCACCTGCCAGAAGTGCATCCGCACCGGCGACATCGAGAATATCGGCAAGACCGCCCGCCACGGCACCTATTTTGAAATGCTGGGCAACTTCTCCTTCGGCGACTACTTCAAGCACGAGGCCATTGCCTGGAGCTGGGAATTTCTGACCAAGGTGGTGGGCCTGGAGCCGGATCGGCTGTACCCCTCCATCTATGAAAACGACGAGGAAGCCTTTGCCATCTGGAATAAGGAAATCGGCATCCCCGCCGAGCGGATCTTCCGCTTTGGCAAGGAGGATAACTTCTGGGAGCACGGCTCCGGCCCCTGCGGCCCCTGCTCCGAGATCTATTACGACCGGGGGGAGAAGTACGGCTGCGGCAAGCCCACCTGCACCGTCGGCTGCGACTGCGACCGGTACATGGAGGTCTGGAACAACGTCTTCTCCCAGTTTGACAACGACGGCCACGGCAATTACACCGACCTGGTCCAGAAGAATATCGACACCGGCATGGGCCTGGAGCGGCTGGCGGTGGTCTGCCAGGACGTGGACAGCCTGTTCGATGTGGACACGGTGATGAACATCACCCACCGGGTCACGGAGCTCACCGGCGCGGCCTACGGCCAGAGCCACAAGACCGACGTTTCCCTCCGGGTCATTACAGACCACATCCGGGCCAGCGTGTTCATGATCGCCGACGGCGTCCTGCCCAGCAACGAGGGACGGGGCTACGTCCTGCGGCGGCTGCTCCGGCGGGCGGCCCGCCACGGCAAGCTCCTGGGGGTGAACGAGCCCTTCCTGTACCAGGTGGTGGAGACGGTGGTCCGGGAGAACGAGAACCACTATACCTATCTGCGGGAGCGGGCCTCCTATATCACCCGGGTGGTGAAGGTGGAGGAGGAGAACTTTGCCCGGACCATCGACGGCGGCATGCGGATCTTTAACGATCTGCTTGCCAGCCACAAGGCCAAGGGCGAGACCCGGTTCTCCGGGGCCGATGCCTTCAAGCTCTATGACACCTACGGCTTCCCCATCGACCTGACCGTGGAGATGGTGGCCGACGAGGGCATGGAGGTGGATCTGCCCGCCTTTGAGCAGAAGATGCAGGAGCAGAAGGTCCGGGCCCGGGAAGCCCGAAAGGCCCTGGGCGACCTGGCCTGGGCGGGCATCGACCTGGGATTGGACAATACACCCACCGCATTCGTGGGCTATGAGCAGAACAGCTGCGAGGCCCGGGTCCTGGCGGTGTGCGTGGGGGACGAGGTCTCCGGCGCCATCACCGGCGGGGAGAGCGGCATCCTGGTGCTGGACAAGACGCCCTTCTACGCCGAGATGGGCGGCCAGACCGCCGATCACGGCGTGATCCTGGTGGGGGACAGCCGGTTTGAGGTCCGGGATGTCCAGAAGGACAAGGCGGGCAAGTACCTGCACTACGGCACCATGCTCCGGGGCACCATCAAGGTGGACGACCCGGTGTGCGCCGCCATCGACGTGGAGCGCCGCCGGGCCATCATGCGGGCCCACTCCGCCACCCACCTGCTCCAGCGGGCATTGAAGAGCGTACTGGGGGACCATGTCCACCAGGCCGGCTCCCTGGTGGAGCCGGACCGGCTGCGATTCGACTTTACCCACTACGCGGCCCTGACGCCGGAGGAACTGGCCCGGGTGGACGCCCTGGTGCAGTCCGCCGTGCTGGAGGGCTACGCCATCAACATTCGGGAAATGCCCATTGAGGAGGCCAAGGCCACCGGAGCAACCGCATTGTTCAGCGAAAAATACGGCGATGTGGTGCGGGTGGTCAATATGGGCGGCTACTCCATCGAGCTGTGCGGCGGCACCCATTTGGACAACACCGCCAAGATCGGCCCCTTCCTGATCGAGAGCGAGGGAAGCGTTGCCTCCGGCGTCCGCCGGATCGAGGCCGTTACCGGAAAGGTCTGCATGGCGGAGCTGGAAAAGGAGCGGGAGCGGCTCTACAAGGCCGCCGCGCTGGTGAAGGTCAAGCCCTCGGAATTGGGGGACAAGCTGCAAAGCCAGATCGAGGAGATTCGGCAGCTTCGCCGCTCCATTGAGAATTTCAAGAGCAAGGAGGCCGCCGGCGAGACGGAGCGGTATCTCTACGGCGCCCGACTGGTGGACGGGCTCCATGTGCTGACCGCCAATGTTCCCGGCGCCGACGCCGCCCGGCTGCGGCAAATGGGCGATCTGCTCCGGGACAAGGCCCCCGATGTGGTGGCGGTCCTCTCCGCCGTCAACGAGGGAAAAATCACCTTCCTGGCGGTCTGCGGCAAGGAGGCCGTGGCCCGGGGCCTGAAGGCCGGGGAACTGGTGCGGCAGGTCTGCGCCTGCTGCGGCGGCTCCGGCGGCGGCAAGCCCGACTCCGCCATGGGCGGCGGCAAGGATGTCCTCAAGCTGGATAATGCCCTGGCCCTGGTGGACGACTACGTTTCCGAAAAACTGAAGGGATAAGGAATCTGGAAGGGAGGTACGCCATGCGCAAGCTGGTTTGGTTCGGCCTTGGATTCGCCGGGGCCAGCGCCGTGTGGGCGTACCTTCTTCCGGGAAACGGACTGCTGCTCCTTGGGCTGGGCGCGGGAGCGGGACTGTTTCTGGCGGTGCTGCTGTCCCGGCGGGTGCGGGAGGCCCGATTCGCGGCATGGCTCCTGCTGGGCTGTGCCATTGGGTCTGCTTGGTGCTGGGGTTATGACCAAATTTACCTTGCCCCCGCCCGCTCCCTGGAGGGCCGCACCGCTTCCGCCCAGATGGAAATCACGGATTACAGCTACGAAACCCGCTACGGCAAGGCTGCCGACGGGGCGGTGACCCTGGACGGGAAGCCCTACCGGGTGCGGATCTATTACAGCGGGGAGGAGGACCTGGCCCCCGGCGATTTTCTGCGGGGCAGCTTCCGGTTTCAAACCACGGTTCCCGACGCTGGGGAGGAGATCTCCTATCAGAGCGGGAAGGGCATTTTTCTGCTGGCCTACGCCCAGGGGACGCCGGAGAAGATATCGGGGGAGGAAGTCCCCCTTTACAGCCGGCCGGCGGTACTGCGTCGGGGGATTTTGGAGCTGATCGACCGGATTTTCCCGGAGGATGTGGCGCCCTTTATCCGTGGATTGCTGCTGGGGGACACCGGGGGCCTGAGCTACGAGGAAAACACCGCCTTTCGCCTCAGCGGCATCCGTCATATCGTGGCGGTGTCCGGCCTCCATGTGTCCATTTTGTTTTCGCTGATCTGCCTGTTCACCCGGAAGCGCCGGATCCTGACGGCGGCGGTGGGGATCCCTACCCTGATCCTTTTTGCCGCTGTGGCGGGTTTCACACCCTCCGTCACCCGGGCCTGCGTCATGTCCGGGCTGACGCTGCTGGCAATGCTTCTGGGGCAGGAGTACGACCCGCCCACGGCCTTGGCCGCCGCGGTGGTGGGGATGCTGGCGTTCAATCCCATGACAGTGACGAATATCAGCTTCCAGCTCTCCGTGGGCTGCATGGCGGGGATCTTCCTGTTCGCTCAGCCCCTCCGCTCCTGGCTGACGGAGCATTTGGGCGGGGAGGGCAAGACCCTCCGGGCCCGACTGGTCCGCTGGCTGGCCGGAGGCGTCTCCGTGACCCTGGGGGCGATGGCTGTGACCACGCCTTTGTCCGCCGCCTACTTTGGGGCGGTGAGCCTGGTGGGGCCTGTTACCAACCTGCTGTGCCTCTGGGCAGTGAATCTGCTGTTTTACGCCGCCATGCTCTCCTGCGTCCTGGGATGGCTCTTTCTGCCGGCGGGGCGGGCGCTGGCGTGGCTGGCGGCCTGGCTTGCAAGGTACGTCCTGGGCGCCGCCCGGGTGCTGGCCGCTTTTCCGCTGGCGGCGGTGTATACCGTGAACCCCTACGCTGTGATCTGGCTGGCG
This sequence comes from uncultured Oscillospiraceae bacterium, assembly GCA_947600025.1. Taxonomy (GTDB): domain Bacteria; phylum Bacillota; class Clostridia; order Oscillospirales; family Oscillospiraceae; genus Faecousia. Next base: position 8,673 of record CANQFY010000008.1, on the reverse strand, counting down.
GGATGCTATATTTTGCTGGGCATTTTTCTGCTGCTCCCGCGAAAGAAACCCTTGCTGTTCTCCTGCCTGGGGATCGCGGGACTGTGCGCGGCGCTGCTGGTCTCCTGGTTCCTGCCCCGGCTGGATGATTTCCGGCTGACGGTCCTGGACGTGGGCCAGGGGCAGTGCCTGCTCTTTCAGAGCGAGGGGAAGACCTACCTGGTGGACTGCGGCGGGGACAATGCCCAGGACGCGGCGGATCTGGCGGCGGACACCCTGCTGTCCCAGGGCATCCGGCGGCTGGACGGGGTGATCCTGACCCATTTCGACGCCGACCACGCCGCGGGGCTGCCCTATCTGCTTACCCGGATTCCGGCGGACATTCTGTTTCTTCCGGAGGAGGACCCGGGCTATGGCGCCGGCCGGTCCAGCCTGACGGTGGAGCGGAGCTATCAGATTTCCTATTCCAATACCCTAATCTCTCTGATTTCCGGGGACCCGGCGCTGTCCGACAACGACGGGAGCCTGTGCGTCCTGTTCCAGACATCCGGAACGGATATACTTGTGACCGGGGACCGCTCCGCTGCCGGGGAGGCGGCGCTGATGGAGAAGATCGCCTTGCCGGAGCTGGAGGTGCTGATTGTGGGCCACCACGGCTCCAAGACCTCCACATCCCCGGACCTTTTGGAGGCGACTCATCCAAAGGTGGCGGTGATCAGCGTGGGGGCGGACAATTCTTACGGCCATCCGGCCCCGGAAATTCTGGACCGGCTGGCCCAATTCGGCTGCACCGTCTACCGCACCGACGAGGACGGGACCATTATTTACAGGGGGTGAATCCATGGCAAGGCCCGTTGACGATCCGCTTACTGCTCTGAAAAGTGCGCTGCGGGACAATGCCCCCGCCCGGCTGTATGTTTTCTACGGGGAGGAAGTCTTCCTCCTGCGCCACTATTTGGACCGGCTGAAGAAGCTATTGGTGGACCCGGCCACGGAGGCCTTCAATTACCACCGGCTCAACGGCGAGAACTTTTCCTGCCAGGCCCTCCAGGACGCCCTGGAGGCCCTGCCCATGATGGCTGAGCGCACCTTCGTCTGGGTGGACGAGGTGGATCTGTTCAAGCTGCCGGAAAGCGACCGGGATTTTCTGGGGGACCTGCTCTCCGATATTCCAGGCTACTGCACCCTGGTCCTGACCTATGAGACGGTGGCCTGGAAGCCGGACAAGCGATACAAGAAGCTGTACGGCGCCCTGGCGGCCGGGCAGATCGTGGAATTTACCCGGCAGAGCAGGCACGACCTGATCGCTTGGGTGGGTCGTCACTTTGCCTCCCAGGGCAAGCGGATCAGCTCCGACCTGGCGGGCTATCTGGTGGATCTGACCGGAGGCTCCATGACCCTGCTCTCCGGGGAGATCGCCAAAATCTCCGCCTATTCCGGTGCGGAGGAGATCGTCAAAAGCGATATCGACGCCGTCACCGAGCCGGTGCTGGAGGCGGTGGTGTTCCAGATGACGGACCTGCTGGCCCAGGGGGCCTATGGCGAGGCGCTGAAAAAGCTCCAGACCCTGCTGCTGATGCGGCAGGAACCCCTGGCAATTCTGGGGGCGGTGGGGAACCACTTTCGCCGCCTGGGCGCGGCCCGGACCCTGCTGGACAGGGGCATGGGCCCGAGCGAGCTGGCCAAGCTCTGCGGCCTGGGGGACTACCCTGCCCGGAAGACCATGGCCGCCGCCGGAAAATTCTCCCAAGCCTTTTGTGCGAAGGCGGCGGAGCTGGTGCTGGAGACGGACTACCGGATGAAGACCTCCTTCGACGATCCGGAGCGGCTGCTGGAGCAGCTGATTTTGGAGCTGGCCCAGGAGGGGAAAAATGGTTAGCATCCGGGAAGCCATCGTGGTGGAGGGGCGCTATGACAAAAACGCCCTGGCCCAGATCGTGGACGCCCCCATTTTCGTCACCGACGGCTTTCAGATTTTTCACGACCCCCGGCAGTTGGCCCTGCTCCGGGCGGCGGCGGAAAAGCGGGGGCTGATCGTATTCACCGACGCCGACGGGGCGGGTCTGGTGATCCGCAACTATTTAAAGAGCGCCATTGACAATCGGTACTTGAAGCACGCCTACACCCCCGCCATTCTGGGCAAGGAGCGGCGGAAGGCCGCCCCCGGTCGGGCGGGCCTTCTGGGGGTGGAGGGCATGGACCCGGAGACGCTGCTGGACGCCCTCCGCCGGGCGGGCGCCACCTTTCAGGAGGGGGCCGCGGCCCGTCAGGGCCTGACCAAACAGGATCTCATGGCGCTGGGCTTGTCCGGGGGCCCGAACAGCGCCGAAAAACGGCGCGCCTTGGCCCAAAAGCTGGGCCTGCCGGAAAATTTAAGCAGCAACGCGTTGTTACAGGCCCTGGACCTGCTGATGAGCCGGGAGGAGCTGGCAAAATTGGCCGGGACCTTGGAGAAGGAACCATGATCGATGTATCGGTAAAGGATCTGACAAAATTTTTCGTCATAGGCGAGAACCTCCTGGACGGCCTGACCTTTCAGGTCCAGGAGGGGGAGCGGGTGGCCATTCTGGGCCGAAACGGCTGCGGAAAGACCACTTTATTCCGTATTCTCACCGGCGAATTGGACTATGACAGCGGGGAAGTTTATGTAAACCCCGACAAACGCCTGGGCCTGATTTCCCAGATCCCCCGCTTCCCGGCGGGCTACACCGTGGAGGAGGTCCTGCGTTCCGCCTTTGTGCCTCTGCTGCGGCTGCGGCGGCGGATGGAGCGGCTGGAAGGGGAGATGGCCGCCGGGGCTACCAAGGAGCAGCTCCGGGAGTACGATAGCCTAGGGGAGCGCTTTTCCTCCGGCGGGGGCTACGACATGGACGTGGAGACGGACAAGGTCTGCAACGGCCTGGGCATCCCCCCGGAGCAGCGGGAACAGGAATTTGACAGCCTCTCCGGCGGGGAGCGGACCCGGGTGAATCTGGCCCGGCTGCTGCTGGAGAAGACGGATATTTTGCTGCTGGACGAGCCCACCAATCACCTAGACCTGAAAAGCGTGGAGTGGCTGGAGGACTATCTGCTGACCTACAAGGGCACGGTGCTGGTCATCTCCCACGACCGGTATTTCCTGGACCGGGTGGCCCAGCGGGTGGTGGAGATCGCCGACGGCCACGGGGAATACTACTCCGGCAACTACACCTTCTACATGGAGGAAAAGCAGGCCCGCTTCAATCTCCAGCTCAAGCAGTACGAGCAGGAGCAGGCCAAGTTGAAGCAGCTGGGCTACACCGTGGAGCGGATGAAGGGCTGGGGCATCAACAACCGCACCCTCTACCGCCGGGCCATGTCCATCCAGCACCGGATGGAGCGCATTGAAAAGACCAAGCGTCCCCAGAAGGAGAAGACCATGCGCGCCTCCTTTGCCCAGCGGGATTTTTACGGGGACGTGGTGTTCCAGATGAAAAACGTCTCCAAGAGCTTCGGGGACCGGACCCTCTTTTCCGGGGTGGACCTCCGGGTGGAGGGGGGCGAGCGGATCGCCCTGCTGGGGGACAACGGCGCGGGGAAGACTACCTTCCTAAACTGCCTCCTGGGCCGGGAGCCCTGCCAGGGGAAGATCCAATTCGGCCCCACGGTCAAATGGGGGTACCTGCCCCAGATCATCCACTTTTCCCACCCGGAGCGGAGCTTGTACGACACCATGCTCTATGAGAAAAACTGCACCCCCCAGCAGGCCCGGGACCGTTTGGGCGCCTTTTTGTTCCAGGGGGAGGACGTGTTCAAGGCCGTGGGCAACCTGTCCGGCGGGGAGCAGTCCCGGCTTCGGTTGTGCATGCTCATGGACGAGAAAATCAACCTGCTGATTTTGGACGAGCCCACCAACCACCTGGACATCGCCTCCCGGGAGTGGGTAGAGGCGGCCATTGAGGAATTTGAGGGGACGTTGCTTTTCGTGTCCCACGACCGGTATTTTATCGAGAAATTCGCCGAGCGGATCTGGCTTCTGGAGGACGGGACCCTGAAGGACTTCCCCTACGGCTACGAAAAGTACCGTGCCGTCCAGGAGCGGGAGTCCATGGCCAAGCCCGCCGAGGGCCCCCGCAAGCCTAAAAAGGACCACCCCAAAGGCGGCGCCAAGGAGGCGGAGAAGCAGGTCCGCCGCTTAGAGCGGGAGATCGAGGCCCAGGAGGCCCAAATTCGGGACCTGGACGGGCAAATTCAGGCCGCCTCGGCGGACTATCAAGCATTGACGGGATTGCTTGCGGAGAAGGAACAGGCCGAGCAGGTTCTCTCCGGCCTGATGGAGCAGTGGGAGGCCGCCGCCGAAGCCCTGGACGGTTGACAGACCGGCCCAGCGGCCCTATAATGGATCTTAAAAGGGGGAGAGACGGATGTCAAAACCCAAAAAAGGGAGGAAACTACTCTATGCCGTGCTGATGTTTGCCATCGGCGCGGCGCTGGGTGTGGCCATCGACGTGTTTTACCTGATCCCGGCGCTGGAGTCCGGGGAGTCCTTAGGGGTTGTTATGTTAACCGCCTTTGGCTACTTGGCCCTTTTTCTCCTGGCCTATTTTCTCCAGCTGGTGATCCATGAGGCGGGGCACCTGCTCTTCGGCCTGCTGACGGGCTACCGGTTCCTGTCCTTCCGGGTGGGGAGCTTGACCCTGGTAAAACGGCCCGAGGGACTCCGCCTGTGCCGCTATGCCCTGGCGGGCACCGCCGGACAGTGCCTTTTGTCCCCGCCGGAGCTGGTGGACGGGAAAATGCCGGTGATTCTCTACAATTTGGGGGGCGTGCTTCTCAATCTGCTCACCGGCGCGGCTTTTTTGGCCCTGAGCTTCCTAGCTCCCGGCACCCTGCCGGGGAACTTCCTGGGCCTGTTGGGCCTGGCGGGGTCGGCGATCGCTCTGATGAACGGCATCCCCATCCACACCCCCCAGGTGGACAACGACGGCTATAATACCTTGGCTCTGACCCGGGACGGGGAGACCGTGAAGGCCTTTTGGACCCAGATGAAGTGCATGGAGCAGACCGCCCTGGGCCGTCGGCTCCGGGAATTGCCGGAGGAATGGTTCCAAATTTCTCCTGCGGCCATGGCCAAAAGCGCCCTGGCCGCCACGGTGGGGGCCCTTGCCTGCAACCGGCTGCTGGACGCCGGGGACGTGGAGGAAACCGCCCGGGCCATCGACCGGCTCCTGTCCTCCGACGCCGCACTGGCGGGGGTCCACCGAAATCTGCTGCTTCTGGATCGGGTGTTCTGTGCCGCGGTTTTGGAGGACGGTCTGGACACGAGTTCCATTATGGAGGACCCCCAGATGCGGTCCTTCCGCCGATCCATGGCCGGCTCCATCACCGCTTTGCGGACGGAGATGGCTTATTCCCTCCTGGTCAAAGAGGACCCGAAGGAAGCGGAGAAGCTGAAAATCAAGTTTGAAAAGGCGGCCAAGGCCTATCCCTATCCCGCCGATGTGGCGTCGGAGCGGATGCTGCTGGCCCTGGCCGAGGCAAAATACGAAAAAAGGAGCGAACTTCATGAGTAGCTGCAACGGCAACTGTTCCGCCTGCGCCTCCGACTGTTCGGATCGGAAGGCGGAGAGCCTCCTGGCCCAGCCCAATCCCAAATCCAAGATCAAGAAGGTCATTGCCGTGATCTCCGGCAAGGGCGGCGTGGGCAAAAGCACCGTCACCTCGTTATTAGCGGTGGCGCTGACCCGGCGGGGGCAGAAGGTGGGTATTTTAGACGCGGACATCACCGGCCCCTCGGTGCCCACGGCCTTTGGCGTCACCGAGTGCCAGGGCTCCGACGGGACGGGCCTGTACCCGGCCCGGAGCCGGACGGGGATCCAGATCATGTCCATCAATCTGCTTTTGGACAACGCTACGGACCCGGTGGTTTGGCGGGGCCCGGTGATTGCCGGAGCGGTGAAGCAGTTTTGGACCGACGTGGTCTGGGAGGATGTGGACTGCCTGCTGGTGGATATGCCTCCCGGCACCGGCGACGTGCCCCTGACCGTGTTCCAGAGCCTGCCGGTGGACGGGGCGGTGATTGTCACCAGTCCCCAGGACCTGGTGAGCATGATCGTGGCCAAGGCGGTGAAGATGGCGAACATGATGCACATCCCCGTCCTGGGCTTCGTGGAAAATTACAGTTATCTGACCTGCCCGGACTGCGGCCGGCGGCTGGAGGTATTCGGCCCCTCCCGTTTGGAGGAGGTGGCGGAGGCCTTCCGGCTGCCCATTTTGGCCCGGCTGCCCATCCGGGCGGAGCTGGCGGAGCAGTGTGACAGCGGCCTGATGGAGACGGCGGACACCGCCGCTCTGGAACAGGCTGTGGAGGCCATTCTGGCGGTGTAAATCTTGTGCAAATTCCGGGGGATTTTCTTTACTTTTCCATTGGAACGTGGTAAAATACCCCCGGTAAAGCTCATTCCATTTTGGAGGTTTCGACATGATTCGTGCGATAGTAGGCGCCAACTGGGGCGACGAGGGCAAGGGCAAGATCACGGACGCCCTGGCGAAGGACGCGGACGTGGTGGTGCGTTTCCAGGGCGGGAGCAACGCCGGTCACACCATTGTCAATCAGTACGGCCGTTTTGCCCTGCATCAGCTGCCCAGCGGCGTGTTCTATGACCATACCACCAACATTATCGGCAACGGCGTGGCGCTGGACCTGGGCAAATTCCTGAAGGAGACCGAATCCTTGGCCGCCGCGGGGGTGAGACCCAAGCTGCTGGTTTCGGACCGGGTGCAGGTGGTGATGCCCTACCATGTCCTTTTTGACGAGTATGAGGAGGCCCGGCTGGCGGGGAAGTCCTTCGGCTCCACCAAGTCCGGCATCGCGCCATTCTACTCCGACAAGTACGCCAAGACCGGCTTCCAGCTCTGCGAGCTGTACGACGAGGACTACTGCATGGAGAAGCTGGAGCGGGTGCTGGCGGCCAAAAATGTGATCCTCAAATATCTCTATCACAAGTCGGAACTGTCCGCCCGGGAGATTTTCGAGCAGATGCGGCCCCTGCGGGACGCCGTTGCGCCCTACATGGCGGATACCTTCCAGTTTCTCCGCCAGGCCCGGGCGGAAGGGAAGACCATCCTTTTGGAGGGTCAGCTGGGCTCCATGAAGGACCCGGACCACGGCATCTATCCCATGGTCACCTCGTCCTCCACGCTGGCGGGCTACGGTGCCGTGGGCGCGGGGCTGCCGCCCTATGAAATTCAGGATATTATCTGCGTAGTAAAGGCCTATTCCTCCGCCGTGGGCGCCGGCGCCTTTGTCAGCGAGATCTTTGGCGACGAGGCCCAGGCTCTGCGCCTCCACGGCGGGGACAAGGGCGAATTTGGCGCCACCACCGGCCGGCCCCGCCGGATGGGCTGGTTCGACTGTGTCGCCACCCGCTACGGCGTCCAGATCCAGGGGGCTACCCAGGTGGCGCTGACGGTGGTGGATGCTCTGGGGTACTTGGACGAGATTCCTGTCTGCGTGGCCTACCAGGTGGACGGCCAGACCATCGATCATTTCCCCACCACCCCCACCTTGGAGCGGTGCAAGCCGGTTCTGAAGACCTTCCCCGGCTGGAAGCAGGACATTCGGGGCATTCGCCGCTATCAGGATCTGCCCCAGGCCTGCCGGGACTATGTGGAGTTTATCGAGAGCCAGCTGGGCGTGCCCATCACCATGGTCTCCAACGGCCCCGGTCGGGAGGAGATCCTTCGGCGGCAGGCGGCGTGCCGCCGCTGACAATGCGCACCGGGACTGGCGATATTCGCTCCATCTGTTGGGCCTGCCCGGTATCGTTCTTGCGTGCGAGAGGTAAAAATCAACCCCCAGCCGATCTGGCTGGGGTTCACCTTTTTTCACCGGGGAGCCGGTGCCGGGACGAAAAAGATTGATTGCTCTAAAGCTCTTTTCTGAAACAAATAATTCGATTCACTTCCTCAAATCCCATGGCCATATGGAAGCGCAGGCTGTCGGCATTTTCAAGGTCGCAATCGCTTGCGAACTCCGTACAATGCTTTTCTTTTGCCCATGTTTCACACGCGCGCAGGAGCTCCCTGGCGTATCCACGGTTGCGATACGCCTCCTCTATAAAAATCCCTTCCAAATATCCCACGGGGGAGCTGGTAGTTCCTTCCACATAATCGTTCCGGAGCTGGCACTGCGCGAAGCCCACCGCTTTCCCGTCAACATATGGAATGAAGCATGCGGCATTGTCGCCGGAAAGGAGCGTTTCAAACATCTTCGCCATTTCTGTAACCGAATGACCTTCCCACAGCTTCACCGCGAATCCCGCCAAGGCCAGGGTGTCATCCTGTTTTGCTTTCCTTATCATCATTGAACCTCCATAAATTGATGAATTACCGATTCGTTTCTATTATAGCATTTCAGCATGAAGAAATCTACCGCCAGTTGCGGCGTAATCGAATTTTGCTCCCTCAAATCCGTTTGTGCCGAATAGGAAACGCTCCCTGCCCCTCCGTGGGTGAAGGGCATTTTTTCCGCCTGACAGAGTCTAAAAATATAAAAATGTAATTGATTTTGCACATAGAAAAATATGACGGAAATCGGTGAAAAAATTTGGTGGATTTTTTCCCTTGCAATGGAAGAAATTGGCCCGTATAATAATTACTGTAAAGTTGTTATGTAAATTATCGGGCTGCCAGACCATGGCCCCGTGGGAGATAGAGATAGGCGGAGAGGGAATG
>CANQFY010000007.1 GCA_947600025.1 uncultured Oscillospiraceae bacterium | reverse complement strand
GGCAGCTCCGCCATGAGCTGGGCCTGGCAGCACAGAAGCTGGGCATAGTCCTTGGCCTTCACCGGGTCCTCGGTCATGGCGCCGCGCATGGCCTCCACCGCCGGATGGGTAGGGTTCAGCTCCAAGATCCGGCCCACAGGGTAGGCAAACTCCGGATTCACCCGGCGCATATACTTCTCCATCTCGAAGCTCATTCCCGCGTCGGGGACCATGGCCGCCGGATGGCTGCCCAGATCGTCGGACAGGCGGACCTCCTTCACCTGGTCGCCCAGGCTCTCCTTCACGAAGGTCAAAAAGCCCTTCCACTCCTGGGCCTTGGCCTCGGCCTCCTTCTTCTCCTCCTCGGTCTTGAGACCCAGGTCCTCGGTGGAGACGTTGCAAAAGCTCTTTTCCTGATAGGTCATCAGGGTCTGGGGCACAAACTCGTCCACATCCTCGGTAAAGAGCAGGGTGTCGTACCCCTTGGCGGCCAGGGTCTCCACCTGGGGCAGCTTGGCCAGGCGGTCCTTATTTTCGCCGGGGGCGTAGTAGATCTTCTCCTGCCCCTCGGGCATGGCGGAAACATACTCCTTCAAGGTCACCAGCTTGCCCTGCTTCTGGCTGTAAAACAGCAGCAGGTCCTGGCAGGCGTCCTTGTGGGCGCCGTAGTCGGAAACCGTGCCGTATTTCAGCTGGCGGCCGAAGACGGCGTAAAATTCCTCGTACTTCTCCCGGTCTTTTTCCAGCAGGTCCGTCAGCTCAGACTTGATTTTCTTTTCCAGGTTCCGTGCGATGATGGTCAGCTGCCGGTTGTGCTGGAGCATCTCCCGGCTGATGTTCAGGGACAGATCCTGGCTGTCCACCACGCCCCGGACGAAGCGGAAATGCTCCGGCAGCAGCTCCTCGCAGTTTTCCATGATCATCACGCCGCTGGAATAGAGCTGCAAGCCCCGCTTATAGTCCTTGGTATAGAAGTCAAAGGGCGCCTTGGAGGGGATATACAGCAGAGCCTTGAAGGACACCGCGCCCTCGGCGCTGGAATGGATCACCCGCAGGGGCTTGTTGTAGTCGTAGAATTTCTCCCGGTAGAAGCTGTCGTACTCCTCCTGGGTCACGTCCTTCTTGTTCCGCTGCCAGAGGGGGACCATGGTATTCAGGGTCTCCATCTCGGTGTAGTCCTCGTACTCGGGCTTGTCCTCGGGGGAATCGGCCTTCTTCCGGGACTTGGTCACCTCCATGCGGATGGGGTGGCGCAGATAGTCGGAATATTTCCGCACCAGCTCCCGGATCTCGTACTCCTCCAGGAAGCGGGAATACTGCTCGTCCTCCGTGTCCTCTTTCAGGGTCATGATCACGTCGGTACCCACGCCATCACGCTCAGCCGGCTCGATGGTGTACCCCTCGGAGCCGTCGGAGGTCCAGCGCCAGGCCTGGTCCTGGCCGTACTTTTTGGTGAGGACCTCCACCTTGGACGACACCATAAAAGCCGAATAGAAGCCCACGCCGAACTGGCCGATAATATCCACGTCCTCGTTCTTCTCCATGGCCTGCTTAAAGCCCAGGGAGCCGGACTTAGCGATGGTGCCCAGGTTTTCCTCCAGCTCGGCCTTGTCCATGCCGATGCCGTTGTCGGAGACGGTGAGGGTCCGGCTGCCCGGGTCCCGGGTGATGGTGATGGCGAAGCCCTCCCGGTCCACGGCCACCTTATCGTCAGTCAGGGCGGTATAGGCCAGCTTGTCGATGGCGTCGCTGGCGTTGGAGAGGATCTCCCGGAGGAAGATCTCCTGATGGGTATAGATCGAATGGATCATCAGATCCAGCAGCCGCTGGGATTCGGCCTTGAATTGCTGCTTTTCCATATCGCGAAGCACATCCTTTGTTTGTTTTAGCACTCTTATAACCTGAGTGCTAATTTATTATAGCGCGGATTTTGAAAAATGCAAGCCCCCTGGAAAAAAGTTCTTTGAAACTTCACAATTCTGTGGTAGAATGGGCCTGATAAATGTGAAAACCAGGAGGCAGTATGATCACAGTATCCAATTTGGGGATGCAGTTCGGCGGGCAGTGGCTGTTCCAGCATGCGGACCTGCAATTTTTGCCGGGCAACTGCTACGGCGTCATCGGCGCCAACGGGGCGGGAAAATCCACGTTTTTAAAGCTCCTCTGCGGGGAGCTGGACTCCACCACCGGGGAAATCGCCGTCACCCCGGGGCAGCGGATCAGCGTCCTGCGGCAGAATCAGAACGCCTACGATGAATACACCGTGCTGGACGCGGTAATCATGGGCAACCGGAAGCTCTACGACGTCCGCCAGGAGAAGGACGCCATCTACGAAAAGCCGGACTTTTCCGACGAGGACGGCATCCGGGCCGCCGAATTGGAGGCGGAGTTCGCGGAGCTGGGGGGCTGGGAAGCCGAGTCCGACGCCTCCCGCCTGCTCCAGGGCCTGGGGGTGCCCACGGAAAACCACTATGACCGCATGGCGGACACCGACCCCCGGCTGAAGGTGAAGGTGCTGCTGGCCCAGGCCCTGTTCGGGAGTCCGGACATCGTCATGCTGGACGAGCCTACCAACAACCTGGATATCGAGTCCATCGACTTTCTGGAGGATTTCCTGCTGGACTTTCCCGGCATGGTCATCGCCGTGTCCCACGACCGGCACTTCCTCAATACCGTCTGCACCCACATCGTGGACATCGACTACGGCAAGATCAAGATGTATGTGGGCAACTACGACTTCTGGTATGAGTCCAGCCAGCTGGTCCAGGCCATGATCCGCAACAAGAACAAGCGCAACCAGGAGAAGATCGAGGAGCTGCAGCTCTTCATTCAGCGCTTCGCCGCCAACAAGGCCAAGAGCAAGCAGGCCACCGCCCGCCGCCGTCTGCTGGACAAGCTGACGGTGGAGGAGATGCCCGCCTCCACCCGGCGCTACCCCTTCGTGGGCTTCCAGCCAGAGCGGGAGCTGGGAAAGGACATTCTCACCGTCAAGGATGTGTCCGTCACCGTGGACGGGGTAAAGCTGCTGGACAAGGTCTATTTTAACGTGGGCCGCACTGACAAGATCGCCTTCGTCGGCGAAAACGAGCTGGCCCAGACCGCTCTGTTCCAAATTCTCATGGGGGAACTGGAGCCCGACGAGGGCAGCATCAAGTGGGGCGTCTCCACCGCCCGCAGCTACCTGCCCAAGGACAACAGCCCCTATTTCGACGGCTGCAAGACTGAGCTGGTGGACTGGCTGCGGCAATATTCCATCAAAAAGGACGATGTGTATCTCCGGGGCTTCCTGGGCCGGATGCTCTTTTCCGGGGAGGACGCCTTCAAGCCGGTGGAGGTCCTCTCCGGCGGGGAGAAGGTACGGTGCATGCTCTCCAAAATGATGCTCTCCGGGGCCAACGTGGTACTGCTGGACCAGCCCACCAACCACCTGGACATGGAATCCATCCAGGCGGTGAACAAGGGGCTGATTGCCTTTCCCGGGGTGGTGCTGCTGGCCAGCCACGACCATGAAATGCTCTCCTCGGTGTGCAACCGGGTCATCGCCTTCCAGCCCGACGGCACCATTATCGACCGCTACGGCACCTTCGACGATTATCTTGCCTGGCAGGCGGAACAGAAAGGAAAAAGCTGATGGAAAAATTGCTTGATCTCATCTCCCGGCAGGTGTCGGAGGCCTTTGCCGCCGCGGGCTACGATCCCGGCTACGGGCGGGTCACCGTCTCCAACCGGCCGGACCTGTGCGAATACCAGTGCAACGGCTGCCTCTCCGCCGCCAAGGTCTATCACTGCGCCCCCATGGTCATTGCCCAGGCGGTGGCGGAGAAGCTGGACCGGCAAATTTTTGACCTGGCGGAGGCGGTAAAGCCCGGATTTCTGAACCTCAACATCTCCGGGACCTTCCTGCGAAGCTATCTGGAAGCCATGCGCACCGCCCCGGACTTTGGCGCGGAGAAGACCGGCCGGGGCAAGACCGTGGTGGTGGACTACGGCGGGCCCAATGTTGCCAAGCCCCTGCACATCGGCCACCTCCGCTCCGCCATCATCGGCGAGAGCATGAAGCGGCTGTACAGCTTTTTCGGCTACCGTGCCATCGGAGACGTTCATTTGGGAGACTGGGGATTGCAAATGGGCCTGATCATCGCTGGCCTCCGGGAAAAGGAGCCGGGCCTTCCCTATTTTGACCCGGATTTTACCGGGGACTATCCCAACCAGCCCCCCTTCACCCTTTCGGAGCTGGAGCAGATCTATCCCGCCGCTTCCGCCCGAAAAAAGGTAGACCCGGAATTTGGGGAGCGGGCCCATCAGGCCACTTTCGAGCTCCAACAGGGGCGGCGGGGCTACCGGGCGTTGTGGCGGCACATTATGAACGTGTCCCTGGCGGATATCCGGCGGATTTACGACCAGCTGGATGTCCACTTTGAGTCCTGGCTGGGAGAGAGCGACGCGGACCCCTTCATCCCCGCCATGCTGGAGCGCCTGAAGGCCTCCGGCTGCGCCGTGGAGAGCGAGGGCGCCCTAGTGTTCCCCGTGGCGGAGCCCGGGGACAAGAAGGAGATGCCCCCCTGCATCCTGGTCAAGTCCGACGGGGCGGTTCTTTACGACACCACGGAGCTGGCCACCATGGTCCAGCGGATGGAGGATTTCGCCCCGGACAAGATCCTCTATCTGGCGGACAAGCGGCAGAGCCTCCACTTTGAGCAGGTCTTCCGGGCCGCCCGAAAGAGCGGCATTGTGAAACCGGAGACGGAGCTGGAATTTTTGGGCTTCGGCACCATGAACGGCCCCGACGGAAAGCCCTTCAAGACCCGGGACGGGGGCGTGATGCGCTTAGAGCGGCTGATCGAGGATATCATGGCATTCGTGGGTAAAAAGGTGGAGGAAAACCGGATCGTGGCCCCGGAGGATGCCCCCGCCACCACCAAGATCATCGCCATGGCGGCGCTCAAATACGGGGACCTGAGCAATCAGCCCACCAAGGACTATATTTTCGACATGGACCGCTTTGCCGCCTTCGAGGGCAACACCGGGCCCTATCTGCTCTACACCACAGTGCGGGTCAAGAGCATCCTGTCCAAGTTTGGCGTCTGGGAGGACCTGCCCCTTCGGGACCCGGCCAGCCCGGCGCAGAAGGAGCTGATGCGCGCTATCGCCCGGTTCTGCCCGGCCCTGGAAGGGGCCTTGGCCGCCTCCTGCCCCAGCGTGCTGTGCGCCTATCTATATGATCTGGCGGGGGCGGTGAACCGCTTCTACCATGAGACTCGGATCCTGGATCAGGAGGACAAGGACCTCCAGGCCGGCTCCATCGCCTTGATCGGTCTTGCCAAGCGGGTCTTGGAGCAGGGCATGGACCTGCTGGGCTTCGCGGCCCCGGAAAAGATGTGAGTTCCAAAAAAATCCTCCCCGGTCTCGGGGAGGATTTTTTAACTGCTTTAGAGAAGGCCCAGAAGATGCTGCAAATAGGCCTCCGAGTTGGCGGACATGGGGTAGTTGAGGAATAGCACATCGTCCACCCCCAGGCGCTCTACGAACTCCGCCAGCTTCAGGGACTCCTCTCCCTCCCCATTGAACTCCCGGGGATCCAGAGCCACGACCCGGCTGTAATTGTGAGTCAGGAAGGGCGTGAAGGCGTTGCCATAGGACTCCTTGATGATCAGGCAGGTCTTGCCGGTTTGGGCGCCGGTCTCGATCACGGTGATGGGGTGGTCGCCGCCCAGGAAGCAAAGGTACTTGTTGTCCGTGTCGCTCACGCCGCTGATCACGCCCAAAAAGTCATAGGGCTGGGACATATCCGCCGTTTCGTAAAAGACCATATTGGTGGATACGGCGGGCTTGTAGTAGTACACCGTATCCGGATTGTTCCGCAGGGCGTCGCTCTGGGGATAGGCGGAGGTGGCGGTGTATAGCGAGCCCAGGAAGCTGCCGTCGGCCTGTCCTTGGGTCATATCGCTCAACGCCGGGGCCGTCAGACCCGCCGCCTGGCAGAAGGCGGTATAGGCATAGTAGGCGCCCAAGGCCGTCCAGTGGTGGTCCGTTCGGAAGAACAGATACTCGTCCAGATGGGGCAGGAAGGCGTCATAGGCGTCCACCGCTGTCACCCGGCTGCCCAGCTTGGAATAGATCAGATCGATCATGTCCCCCTGGCTGTGGCTGCCGGTGTGCATATCCGCCGGTGAGTAAAACTCGCCGGAGTTGGGGGTCACCAGATCAAAGACCCGCACATTCGCCGGCAGGGCAGCCGCCAGCTGATTGATGGCGTCGGCATAATTGGCCGAGGAGCCGGCCCCGTAGGATACGATCTCCATGGCCCGATCGCCGATGATCATGGTGGACCCCACGGTAATATCCACGTCATCCTCCCCCACAGCGTTGGTAAAGCTGCCGGTGGTGGGCCGCTGGGACTCCCCGGTCCCCGCGGTGGTGCCGGCGGATGGATCGTCGGTTCCCTGAGGGGTGCCACTGGGGGGCGGCGCCGACGGGCTTCCGCTGGGGTTGGCGCTTGGCAGGGCCTCCCCGTGGTTGCCCACATTGCCCTGGTTGTCCAGGATCAGGGTGTTCTGCTTTCCAGGGCTGAAAAAGTAGAATTTATTCAGCGTCCGGTTGTGGACCACCAGCGTCTCCCGGGCCGGGAAGGTGTCCAGATAATGGCTGGTGATCCCGCTGAAATAGGAGCCATCCGCCAGGCCCTTCCAGGTAAATTCCGGCATCTCGGCCAGCTTCCGCTTCTCGGCCAGGGAGACGGTGGGATCCTCGTCAAAAAGCGAGATGGCGCCCACGACCAGCAGCCCACCCAAAATCGTGAGGCAGGCCACAATCCGTACCCAGCTCAGCAGCGTTTCCTCGGGATACAGTTTGCGCCTGCGGTTTTTTCCCTCCATAGTCAGTCTCCTTTAGAAGTCAAAGTAAATCGACGGGCTATATCCTTCGCCGATGAGGGACATGGTGGCAAGGTACAGTATCCCCGCGCAGAACAGGCAGGTAACCACCGCGTCCACAACGCCCAGCAGGGCCGCGTTCCTTCTGCCGTAGAGCTTCCTCGCCATGCTGCCGCCGGCAAAATTCCGCCAGGTCCGCCCCAGCGTCTGCATGACGGGGGTGGCGCCAAAAATGGCGATCACCAGCAGGGGCAGGTTGTTTAGCAGCCGCAGATTGGTGGCGCTGTCGGTGAAACCGCCGCCGGCGAAGCCCACCATGGCCGCCAGGGTGGCCCCAGTGTCCGCCAAATCCTTAAACTGGAAGATCACCCAGCTGATCAGCACCAAAAGCAGGGTCATCGTATGCCTGAGCCAGCCCGGCACCGCCTCCAGCTGCTTGGAAAAGAGCTTCTCAAAGGTCAACAGCAGGAAGAAATACACGCCCCAGAGGACATAGTTCCAGCTGGCCCCGTGCCAAAGGCCGGTGAGGGACCAGACGATAAAAAGGTTCAAGATCTGCCGGGGCAGGCCCTTCCGGTTGCCGCCCAGGGGGATATACAGATAATCCCGAAAGAAGGAAGAGAGGCTGATGTGCCACCGCCGCCAAAATTCCGTGATAGAACCGGCGATATAGGGATGGTCAAAGTTTTCATTGTAATGAAATCCGAAGATCTTGCCCATGCCGATGGCCATGTCAGAATAGCCGGAAAAATCGAAATAGATCCGCAGCATCAGGAACACGGCCCCCAGCCAAGCGCCCACCACCGTCAAGCGCAGGGTGGCCTGGGCGTCCGCCGCGCCGGTGTCCGCCACCTTTTTGAAGATCTCCGCCGCCGCCCGGCTGGCGTAGTCGGCGATCAGCACCTTTTTCGCCAGGCCCACGCAGGCCCGGCTCATGCCCTCCAGGGCAATCTTGGGCGTGGTATGGCGCTGGGAAAGCTGGGCCTCCACGTCGGCGTAGCGGACGATGGGGCCCGCCACCAGCTGAGGAAATAGGGAGACATAGAGCAGGAACCGAGGATAGGACCGCTGAATCTGCACATTGCCCCGGTAGGCGTCGATCACATAGGACATGGCCTGGAAGGTGTAAAAGGAGATACCAATGGGCAGCTCAATGGCGGGCACCGGGATGGCCAGGCCTGTCACCGCGTTGAAGCTGGACACCAGAAATCCCGTGTACTTGAAGATTCCCAGCAGCACCAAATCTGCCGTCACCGCCAGGACCAGGGCCGTCTTTTTCTGGCTTTTATTTCCCATCATCCGCCCGAAGCGGTAGTTGAGCCAGGCGGAAAAGGCCAGGAGCAGCACATAAACCGGCTCTCCCCAGGCATAGAAAATCAGGCTGGCAATGAGCAGCACCCAATTCTTGCCCTTGAGACCCGGAACCAGGAAATAGGCTGTCATGGTCAGTGACAGAAACACAAATATAAAAATCAAATTTGAAAATTCCAAACCGGGGCCCCCTCCGCTTTTCTCTCTAAGCCTATTTTAGACAAAATAAACCGGGATTGCAAGTCCCAAGGGCATAGTTTTTCGACGAAAATCCAACTGGAAAATTGTGCAAAATTTTGTAAGGAGAAAACATAATCAGAATACATAACCAGACGACATAATTTCCTCCGGTCTTGATTTCCAGTATAATTTTACCGGAAATCGCATCGGAAATGCATCCAATTTGGGTGTGCGGGAAAAAAGCGGCCTCATCTTGCGGAAAAGCGCCATAGAGTTCCCCTCCATGGCGCTTTTCCGCTTTTACTTCTGCATCCGAAACACCGCGGTGCCCGGCGCGCTCTCCGCCAGGTTCTTCACCTGGTACATGGTCATGGCCACCTGCTCCCGGGTCATGGGGGCGTTGTGGTCCAGGGCGATCCCCTCCTCCGCCAGAGCCGCCAGAGCGTTCACCGCCCAGGCGGGGGCATCGGCGGAAACGCTGCCGCCAGGCTGGGCCGGCAGGCTCAGATCCAGGGCGTTCTGCATCATCACCGCCGCCTCCGCGCCGGTAATGGGCATCTGGGAATCAAAGCCGCCGGAGGCCTCATCGCCGGGGATTCCAGCGGTCAGGCCCGCCCGGAGGGCTGCCGCCAGATAGGGCTGGAGCCATGCGGGCGCCTGGGATTCTACTCCGGACACCGCCGAGTCGTCTACCGGGATCTCCAGGACCTTGATCAGCATGGTGAGAAATTCTCCCCGGCTCACCACCTTGTCCGGCTGGAAGCAGGCCATGCCGCCCACCTTCTCCCCCTCAAAGAGGCCGGAGGAGCGCATCCACTCCGCCGCGAAGCCGCAGGAGCGGCCCTGGGTGTCGGAATACTGATTGGAGTCCGTGGGCTTGAGAATCTGCACCGTCACCGTGGCCTCCCGAGACACGTTGCCGGCGGGATCCGTGGCGGTGTAGGTGAAGGAGTCCACCCCCACCTTATTTTTCTTGGGCGTGTAGACAAAGCTGCCGTCCTCCCGAATCTCCACCTGGCCCCTCTTGGGCTGGCGGAGAAGCGTGTAGGTCATGGCCTTGCCCTCCGGATCCCGGGCCTTCAAGATCCCCTCGTTGGGCAGGTTCTTATAGGTCTCCATGGCGAAGTCCTCCGCCACAGGGGCCTTGTCCTCCCGACCCCGGATGGAAAGGGTCAGGGTGGCGGAGGGATCTACCCGGTCCGGGTAGATGGGCAGGAAGGTCAGCACCGCCTCCTGGTCCACCCGGGTGGAAAGGGTGTTGAACGTCAGGCTGTCAAGCTGCTCGTCGGTGAGAATGTCCCCCGCCCGCAGCACCCGGCTGCCCAGCATCACCGTGCCGGTGGTGGAATCCGGCAGGGACACTACGCAGATACCCGCCAGCTCCTGGCCGAAGTCGGTGGCGCTGAAGCAGTAGACCTCCTCGCTGTCCACCTCCGCCGCCAAGGCGGGGGCGGTCATGCCCAAAATGCCCAGCAGCGCCAGGCTCAGGCAGACAATACGTTTTGGAAACATGGAAAAGCCTCCTAAGTTTAAAGTTTACGCTGGTATTGTTTGCCGGTTCTGAGAAAAATATGCATCCGCAGGGAATTTTTTACTGAAAAGCCAATGGGGAGCGATTTTAAAAGGCGGCGATTGATTTTCCCCCTTTCCTGTGGTATAGTGAAGAGTAGCAAAAAACGGAGGCAAAAATCCATGTTTCGTGAAATGAGAAGGGCAGATCGGGCAATGGAGGAATCCCAGATCCAGGAGGTCCTGGAAAAGGGGGAGTACGGAATCCTGGCGTCCCGCGGGGCCGACGGGTTCCCCTACGCCATTCCATACAGCTATGCCGTCCTGGACGGGAAAATTTGCATCCACTGCACCGCCGAAGAGGGCCACTGCAAGGACAATCTGCGCTATTCCCCCAACGTGTGCTTTACGGTCGTGGGGGAAACGGAGGTGCTGCCGGCCCGGTTCTCCACCCGCTACGAGAGCGTGGTGGTTTTCGGGACCGCGAAGGAGATCCTGGACCCGGCGAAGAAGAACGCCGCGCTGATGGCGCTGGTGGAAAAGTATTCCCCCGCATATCGAAAGAAAGGGCAGGAATACGCCATGTCCGCGGAGCCCGTCACCTCGGTGATTGAAATCACGCCGCTGCATATGACTGGAAAGGCACGGAGAAGCAGATAAACCCGCCGCCGGAATACCTGCCCGTTTTCCCTTTGCATAGGCACGCGCCCCGCCCGCCGTTCTTGGCGGGCGGGGCTCCGCTTCTTCCTTGACACCCTGGGAGGAAGATGGTACAATTCTGTTATCTCAAATCGAAAGGCGGCGGCAAATGATGGATATTTTGGAAATCAACGGCAGCCCGGAGGCGCGGGAAGCTACCCGCACTGGCGCGCCGGAGCAGGTCATCCCAATGGCGGCCGCCGATACCGCTGGGGCCGAGCCCACCAAGCTCAAGCAGTGGGAGCGGAAGCTGCTGGATCTGGGCCTGCGGAACAACCTGATCAGTATGCGGCTGTCCGGCTCCGCTGTTCCCATCCTCGCCGCCTCCTTAGACGAGCTGGAGGACGCTCTGGCGGAGGGAAGCGATTTTTCCATCCTGCCCCGTCCCCAGGAATATGTGCCCGAGGAGGGACCGGCCCAGACGCCCGAGAGCTACCGGGAGCTGATCGCCTCGGAATTTGGGGGCAAGCGCCTCCGCTCCGCCCTGACCGAAGGAGAGCTGAGTAAGGCGGTGAAGGAGCTGTACCGGGCCTCCCGGTCGTCGCTGGAGGAAAACGGCGCCAACACGCTGTATCTGGCCCTGGGTCTTCTCAAGTGGTATGAGTCCCCGAAAAGCGCCAAGGCAAGGTACGCCCCCCTGATCCTGCTGCCGGTGGAGCTGCTGCGCCGCAGCATCCGCCAGGGGTACACCCTCCGGCTTCGGGACGAGGACCCCCAAATGAACATCACCCTGCTGGAAAAATTGAAGCAGGATTTCCATATTACCGTTACCGGACTGGATCCCCTGCCCACGGACGACAAGGGCGTGGACAGCCGCCAGGTGTTCACGGTGATGCGTGAAGCGGTGATGGACCAGCCCCGGTGGGACGTGGTAGAGAGCGCCTATCTGGGTATTTTTTCCTTTAGCCAGTTCGTCATGTGGAACGATCTGCGCAACCGGGCCCAGGACATCATCCAACATCCCCTGGTGAAAAGCCTGATGGAGGGGCGGCTGGCCTGGGAGGCCGAAGAGATGGAGCTTCCCCAGGCCGTGCCCGAGGAGGGGGTGCTGCTGCCCATTCCGGCGGACGCCTCCCAGCTCTACGCCATCCGCTCCGCCGGAGAGGGGGCCACCTTTGTGCTCCACGGGCCCCCCGGAACCGGCAAATCCCAGACCATCACCGCCCTCATCGCCAACACCCTGGCCCAGGGGAAGACGGTGCTGTTCGTGGCGGAGAAAATGGCGGCGCTGGAGGTGGTGCAGCGGCGGCTGGAGGCCATCGGCATCGGCCCCTTCTGCCTGGAGCTCCACTCCAACAAGTCCAAAAAGCGGGACGTGCTGGAGCGGCTCCGGCGGGCCACCGAGGTCACCAAGGTCATGCCCCCGGAGGCTTTCGGACGGAAGGGGGAGCAGCTGGCCCAGACTCGGGCCCAGCTGGACCGGTACGCCAAGGCCCTGCACCGGATCCAGCCCTGCGGGGAAAGCCTGTTTGCTCTGATCGACCGATATGAATCGCTGCGCTCTGCCCCGGAGCTGCCTCCCTTCCCGGAGAGCTTTCTATCGGGCGCCGACGCCGCCGTTCTGGAAGCGCGCCTTCGGGTGCTGGAACAGCTGGTATCCACCGGGCAGGCCATCGGGCATCCCCACGGCCATCCCCTGGATCCGGTTGGCCAGACCCAGTACACCCAGCAGCTTCGCTTCTCCCTGCCGCAGAAAATCGACGACTGCCGCCGGACCCTCGAGCCCTTCCGGGAGGCTCTTCAAGCTCTTTCGGGCGCTTTGGGCGTTCCGACGCCCTGCCAGGAGTCGGAAATCCGCCGGTTCTCGGCGGTGGCGGAGGAGCTGCAAGCCTGGCTTGCCCTCCCCCGGAGCTGGGGAAAGCGGGAGGAACCGGAGCCCTATTTCCGGGGCGTCCGGGCGCTCTGCGCCCACCTTCTTTCCGCCGGGGAAAAGCGTGATCTTCTGCTGAAAAACTGGCAGGAGGAGTTCCTGCGCCAGGACGGGGCGGCTTTGGCCCGGAGCTGGGACAATGCCGCGGAAAAATGGCTCCTGCCCCGGCTGATGGCCCAAAACGGCCTGACGCGGCGGCTGGCCCCCTTCGCCAGGGGAAAAATCGACGCCGGCGCCCTCCGAGAGGCGCTGGCCCTGCTTGCCGATTATCAGCAGGAGCAATTTGAGGCGGAAAAGCTGTCAGGGACCTTTGGAGACGAGACCTTCTTCTTTGGATCGGACCCCTCCGCCATGGACCGGGCCGCCCAGGCCGCCTGGGACAGTGCGGTAAAGCTGGACGGCGCCTTGGGAGCCCGCGCTCTGCGTCTTGGGTT
The DNA here is from genome assembly GCA_947600025.1 of uncultured Oscillospiraceae bacterium. Classification (GTDB taxonomy): domain Bacteria; phylum Bacillota; class Clostridia; order Oscillospirales; family Oscillospiraceae; genus Faecousia. The sequence goes on along the minus strand of CANQFY010000007.1, from coordinate 31,088 downwards.
TGCCGGAGACCTGTCGAAAAAGCCGGTTTTGGAGGCATATTTGGCCGCCAGCAACGCCTTCCGGGAGGCGCAGGGCGCGCTGGATCAGGCGCTGAACCTCTCCTGGGAGGATTCCGGGGATTTCTTCGATACTCAGGTCCATATGTACGACACGCTTCAAAGCAATTTACAGAATCTGAAAGATTATATCGCCTGGAACTCCATGGCGGAGGCCGCCGCCAACGCCAAGCTGGGGGCCGTGGTGGACGCCTACCGGGCGGGCCTGGCCCACGATGAGGTTCTGCCCGCCTATCAGAAGACCCTGACCATGGGCCTGGCCCGGCAGGCCATCGACCGGGAGGAAGCGCTGCGGAGCTTCTCCGGGGCGGTCTTCCAGGAGCAGGTCCGCCAGTTCCGCCGTCTGGACGGAGAACTCACCAGGCTGACCCAGCAGGAGATCTACTGCCGTCTGGCACAGCGGGTCCCCAGCTTTGCCCGGGAGGCGGCCCAAAGCTCCGAGCTGGGCATTCTCCAACGGGCGATCCGCAGCGGTGGCCGGGGGGTGAGCATCCGCAGGCTGCTGGAGCAACTCCCCAATCTGCTGCCCAGGCTGTGCCCCTGTATGCTGATGAGCCCCATTTCCGCCGCCCAGTACTTAGACCCGGCAAAGCCTCCCTTTGACCTGGTGGTGTTCGACGAGGCCTCCCAGCTGCCCACCTGCAAGGCGGTAGGGGTGCTGGCCCGGGGCAACGCCGCCGTCATCGCCGGGGACCCCAATCAGATGCCGCCCACCTCCTTCTTTGCCTCTAACAATCTGGACGAGGACAATCTGGAGCTGGAGGATCTGGAAAGCATTTTGGACGACTGCCTGGCCCTGAACCTTCCCCAGACCCATCTGCTGTGGCACTACCGCAGCCGCCATGAGAGCCTGATCGCTTTCAGCAACGCAGAATTTTACGAAAACCGGCTCTACACCTTCCCCTCGGTGAACGACCGGGCCTCCAAGGTGCGGCTGGTCCCAGTGCGGGGCGCCTTCCACCGGGGCAAGCAACGGCAAAATCCGGAGGAGGCCCAGGCGGTGGTGGCGGAGCTGAAGCGCCGCTGCCACGATCCCCAGGCCCAAGCGCAGAGCGTAGGGGTGGTCACCTTCAACATCCAGCAGCAAAACCTGATCGACGATCTGCTGAGCGAGGCGTGCGCTTCCGACCCGGAGCTGGAGGCATGGGCCTACCACGCCCAGGAGCCGGTGTTCATCAAGAACCTGGAAAATGTCCAGGGCGACGAGCGGGACGTGATCCTGTTCTCCATCGGCTACGGCCCCGACCCGGAGGGGCGGATCTCCATGAATTTCGGCCCGCTGAACCGGGACGGGGGCTGGCGGCGGCTGAACGTGGCCATCACCCGGGCCCGGCAGGAGATGACGGTGTTCACCGCCCTGTCTCCCGAGCAGCTGGATCTGTCCCGCACCTCCGCCCGGGGTGTGGCGGCCCTACGGGGGTTCCTGGAATACGCCGGACGCCAGAGCCTTCCCCAGAACGAGAGGACCATTCGTCAGGAGCCTGACGATCCCGGCATCGCCCGGGCCATCTGCGACCACCTGGCGGGGCTGGGCTACCAGACCCAGCAGGCCGTGGGCCACTCGGCGTACAGGATCGACATCGGCGTGGTGGACCCGGAGAAGCCGGATACCTACCGGCTGGGAATTCTCCTGGACGGCCCAGGCTATCGCGCCGCCAAAACCACCCGGGACCGGGAGCTGGCCCAGCAGAGCGTTTTGGAGGGGCTGGGCTGGCGAATCCATCGGGTCTGGGCCATGGACTGGTGGGACAACCGGGAGCGGGAGCTGGCGCGGATCGAGGAGCTGCTGAAAAGCCCCCGCCCCGCCCCGCCGGAGTCGGCGGAGGAGCCAGTAGAACCGGCCCCGCTGTTGGTTCAAAACGCCGCCCCCAAAAAATCCGGGCTGCCGGCGTATGTGCCCGCCGCCCTAAAAGCCACCCCCATGACCGCCGAGGAATTTTTGCTCCCCAGGAACGCCCAAAAAATCCGAAAAAAGCTCCAGGCGGTGGTGGACAAAGAGGCCCCCGTCAGCCGGAGCCTGCTGACCCGCCGGGTGCTGCAAAGCTGCGGCATCAGCCGGGCCGGAAGCCGGGTGCAGAGCTATCTGGACGGGCTGATCCAGGAAATGGGCCTCATAGAGACCAGCCGGGAGGATCAGATCTTCTACTGGGCCCGGGAGCAGGAACCGGAAAAGTACCTACTCTACCGGGTCAGCGTCACGGAGGAGGACCGCCGGGAGGCCAAGGATCTGCCGGTGCAGGAGGCCGCCGCGGCGGTGTGCCAGGTACTTTTGGAGCAGATCAGCCTTTCGGAAGAGGACCTCTACCGGGAGGCGGCCAAGCTGCTGGGTTACGCCCGGCCGGGCGCGGCGGTGACGGCCCTTCTGCGGGAGGCGATCGCCTATACCGCTGAAAAGGGCAGGATTCAGGCAGGGGCAAACGGATGCTACGTCCTTACAGAATAGAAAAGTGCGGGAAACCGGAGCCGGTTTCCCGCTTTTCTTATTGATTTTCCCGCAAAACCGACGCCAGGAGCTTCCCGATCCCCACGTTATAGCCCGCCGCGGTGAAGCGGCACACGCCGTCCCTGCACAGAAGGCTCAGCGGAAGCAGGTCCGGCGAGGCGAAGACGTTCCGGGCCAGAGTCTCGGGGGTCTCGGGATCCGCCGTCCAGCGCTCCGCCCCCGGAAAGGGGGAAACGGGCGCCGTCCCCTCCGGTGCGACCAGCAAGACCCGGCAGGGTAAGGGGTTCTCCTTCAGCTCCAAGAGCAGATGCTCCGTGGGCTCCCGGCCCGGTTCTAAGAAGCACAGCAGCTGCCAGCCGGTCAGCAGCCGGCGGCTGTCCCGCCAGGTCCCGCCTCCGTCTCTCAGCCGAAACACCGGCATGGGCCGGGAAATGGTCATCTGGTCCCGAGCGGGCTGGGGAGCGGAGAGGGCAAACCGATATTTCCCGTCCTTCAGCTCCACGGTCCGCTCCCGGAGCAGCTGATCGCCGTTGGGCAGCCGGGCGGCGGCCATGGCCCGATAGCGGCCGGAGGGCAGAAGCCCTGTCCAGGTCTTCCCCGGCTCCACCGTCACCAGAGGGGTCTCCCCATCCCATTTGGACAGGGTCACCGGCTGGTCCCGGGCTTCCAGGGTCAGTCTTGCCGTCCTGGGGCCACTGGCGCGGCGGTAGTCCCCGTCCCGGTAATATTCCGGGCTTTCGTCCAGAGGCGACAGCCGGGCCGGAATGCCCAGGCAGCGGCAGACCGCGCAGAACAGCACCGCCAGGGAGGCCGGGTTTCCCTTTTTCCCCGCCAAAGTCGCCAAAGGCGAGGCGGTCAGGGTGGGGTGGCTGTCCACCACCCGAAAAGCCCTCAGCCAGGCCCCGATTTCCCGGGGGTCCGCCTGAAAACGCCGCCGCTGCTCCAGCGTCAGCCCATCTCGCAGGGCCCGCCGCCAGGGCATCAAAGGTTCCCGCCCGATCCGGGGGCACAGTAAGCTCTGGTTGAATACCGGCTCGGGGAACCGACCCGCCCAGGCAAACGCCTCCGCCGCCTCCGCTAAAATCAGCGCATCCACCGGCGCCACTCGGTCCTTTTCCGGCAGCGTCGCCAGCACCCGCTCGTCAGCGGCGCTGCCGGGGACCCCGGGGGGGCGAATTGCCTTGCTCCGGCAATCCGCCGCCTGGGCCCAGGCGGCCCGGCGGGCGGCCCGCTGGGCGTCTGAAAGCGGCTCCGGGGGCTGGGCATTGCCCACGGGAGCGGGGAAAAGCAGGGCCCGCTCCCCCAGCTTGGGGCCGGTGAGGCGGATTTCCCCGAAGGAAATCGACGCCGTGTCGAAAATTGCCTCCCCCAGGTCCCCTTCCGGGCAGTAGCAGCGGATGTGAACGCCTCCCAGGCCCAGGCGGAGGCGGGCAAGGCCCTGATCATTGGTCCGCTTCTCCCCAATGGGCAGCCAACTCCCCAGGTTGGCCACGCTATATACGACCCTTGCCCGGGGGACCGGACGGCCTTGGGCATCTGTCACCCGCACCGTCAGCACCCGGGTGGGGGCGTACCGGGCGGTCCGCACCCGGTAGAGCAGGCCGTGGCGGAAATAGGCGTCCGGGTCCTCCGAGTTTTCCTGCGCCGGGACAAATTCCCGGCTGTGGATCATCATGGCCCGGCTGGCGGCCAGCTGGAACCAACCCCGGTCCAGCACCGGCTCCGGCTCGCAGGCCCCCATAAAGCGCCAGTTTTCCCCGTCATAAACCTCCACCCAGGCGTGGTTGTCGTCGCAGTGAGACCACCAGGGGCAGTATACCTGCCGGGCGGCGATGCCCACGCTCCGCAGGGCGTTCACCGCCAGCACCGTCTCCTCCCCGCAGCGGCCCCAGCCCCGGCGGTACACCTCCATGGCCGACGAGGTCCGCTGGTCGGTGCTTCGGTAGGTCGCCTGCTCGGCGCACCACTGATTTACCTCCAAAATGGCCTGGGGGAGGGTCTTGCCCTGAATCCTGGGGGTCAAGGCCAAGCGGAAAACTTCCCGGCAGGGCTCCAGAAGCTCATCATTGATCCGGGGATAGGCGACAAAGCGGAAAAACAGCCCCTCCTCCAGTTCCCCGCACCAGGGGAAAGCCTCCCGGGCGATCAGGGCCTGCCGCAGTTCCTCCCGGAAGAAGGCTTCGCCGTACTCTGCCCTGTCCGAGGGCGGCAAGGAGGCCAAAATCCTCCGGAGCAAGCGCTCCTCCCCGGCCGTCACGGCAGCTCCTCCCACAGTGCCGCCTTGGCCATGCGCACCTTCTCGGCGGAGGTGCGGTAGAGCTCATACTCGCTGATCCCGGGCAGGCCCATGGGTACACCGGCACGGCGGTAGGACATGGGGCTGTCCTGGGTCACTTTCCCGCTCATGTGGAAGGCCCCCGCCGCCGGCAGCCGCCGACGGATTTCGCGGATGGCCGCCGCGCTCACCCCGGCGCCGATGAGAATTTCCACCTTTCCCCGGTGGGCCAGCAGCCCCTCCAATACGGGCAGCCCGGCCAAACAGTTCGCCGCCTGGCCGGAGGTCAGGATCGTATCCACGCCCAGGGCCTGGGCGGCCAGCAGCGCCTCCAGCGGGTCCCGGCACAGGTCAAAGGCCCGGTGAAGGGTGCATTTTTTCCCTCGGCTGTGGGCTAGATCGACAAAATACGCCATTTTTTCCCGGTCCAAAGCTCCCTCGGGGGTGAGAAAGCCCGTCACCAGGGCGTCCGCCCCGGCATCAAGCAGGGCCTGGGCGTCCGCGCGCATCACGTCCATCTCCGCCGGGGTATAGCAGAAGTCCCCGAACCGGGGCCGGACCATGGCGTTTACCGGCAAACCGGTCTCCGCCTTTACCAGCCGGACCAACGCTGGGCTGGGGGTGGTGCCCCCGATCACCAGATTGGCGCACAGCTCCAGCCGGTGGCCGCCGCCCAGAGCCGCTTCCCGGGCGGATTCCAGGGAGTCCACGCAGATCTCCAGCACCTTTTCCATCTCTTACCTCCTCAGGGTGATTTCCAGCACCGTGTCCACCGGGTCCGGCAGCACCGGGTCGGGCCCCAAATCGGCGAACACCAGATCGGGATAGTTGCTCCGGACCCAGCTCCTGGCGATGGGCACCTCGGCATAAGAAGAGAGCAGCCGCATCTCCGCCACGTCCTCCTCCCGAATTCCCAGGATCGGCAGAGGACCGATGGAATTTTCGTAGATATGGCAGTAAAGCCGGTTCCCCTTTTGGGTGAAGCGGCCAAATTCCGGCTTGGGCAGCTCCGCCTTGCCGCAGCCGTAGACGCTCTCCCCGTTGACCGCCATCCAGGCCCCCAGCTTTTCCAGAACCTCCAGGGACTGCCTGGGGATTTGGCCCCGGCCGTCGGGTCCCACGTTCAGCAGGAGATTGCCGCCCTTGGAGACGCACTCCACCAGCTTCCGGATTACCATGTCCGCCGGCTTAAAATAGCCGTCGTCCCGGGTATAGCCCCAGTTGTTGTTCATGGTGACGCAGGCCTCCCAAACCATGTCCCGGCCCTGCCGGTCCCGGAGCCCTTCCGGGGGAATCAGCTGCTCCGGGCAGGCAAAGTCCCCGTGGCAGGGTCCTGGGTCCCCCGTCCAGAGGGAGCCGAAGCCCCCCTCCCCGCTGACCTCCAGGCGGTTGTCAATGAGAATGTCCGGCTGGAGGGCGCGGACCATGCTGACCAGCTCCCCACCCCGCCAGGTCTCCGCCCGCATGGGCGCATTGGGATTGTCATAGGAAAAGTCGAACCACATCAGATCGATCTTGCCGTAGTTGGCGCAAAGCTCCCGGACCTGGCCGTGGAGGTAGTCCAGATACCGGGAAAAATCCCGGTTGTCGTTTGAATACCGGGGATCGTCCCGCATGGGATGGTACCGGTCCCCAAAGTGAGGATAGTCAGGGTGATGCCAGTCCAGCAGGGAGTAGTACAGCCCCACCTTGAGCCCTGCCTCCCGGGCGGCGTTCACATATTCCGCCACGAAATCCCGATGGCAGGGGGCGTGGACCGAGGTATAGTCCGTCAGCTTGCTGTCAAACAGGCAGAAGCCATCGTGGTGCTTGGCGGTGAAGACCATGTAGCGCATCCCCGCCGCCTTTGCCGCCTGGGCCCACTGCCGGGGATCGCAGTCTGGGGCGGTAAAGGCGTCAAAATACCGCTGATAGTCCTCCAACGGCATCCGCTCGTTGCTCCGCACCCACTCCCCTCGGGCGGGCAGGGCGTAGAGTCCCCAGTGGATGAACATGCCGAGCCGTGCCTCCTGGAACCAGGCCACCCGTTTTTCATAGGCTTCCCGATCGAACCGGTACATTTCACCGCCTCCTTTGCCCCCATTATACATGGTTTTCCCCCTGTTGGCAAATCCTTTATCTTGCATTTTAGAGTGAAAAATGATAAAATGAAGAAAATGAGACAAAGAGGCGAAAGGCAATGTTTACCGGCTTCACCCCCGAGGCCATTGATTTTCTCTGGGGCGTCCGCATGAATAACAACCGGGAGTGGTTCCTGCCCCACAAGGAGCAGTACGTCCACGCCCTGTACGAGCCCATGAAGGAGTTGGCCAAGGACCTGTTCCCCCTTTTTGAGGACCGGCCCGGCAACCAGATCAAGGTCAGCCGCATCTACCGGGACGCCCGGCTCCACCACCCCGACCCCTACAAGGAGAGCCTCTGGCTCTGCGTCCGGAAGGAGGTGGACTGGTGGGGAGAGCATCCCTGCCTCTACTTTGAAATGCGGCCGGAGGGCGCATCCTACGGCTTTTTCCTCTGGCAGCCCAAGGTCCTGGCCATGGACGCCTTCCGCCAGGATATCGCCGCCCGGCCCGATGCGTTCCTGGACCTGATCGCCCAGGTGGAGGCCGCCACCGGCGCGCCGGTCACGGCGGACCTGTACAAGCGGCCCCGGGTACCGGAGGATCCCAGGCTGGCCCCCTACTTCGCCTGGCGGCGGTACATCGACTGCACCTGCTCCCTGGAACCGGGGGCGGCGCTGTTCGATCCCCAGTTGGGGCAGCGGGTGCGGGACTTTTTTGAAAAAGCCCTGCCGCTGTACGAGTACTTCTACCGCTTCACCCTGGGACAAGGATGACGCCTCTCCCCGGCGGAGCCGGAATCCAGCTTGCTCCCTTCTTATTTCGGTGCGTTCCGCAACCAGGCGGCGTGGAGTGCCACCGCCGGGTAGGTGGGTAAAATTACCTTTTCAGGTGGGCGGGAGTAGAAATGCTCCTGCCTGCCTTCTTATTTTGGTGCGTTCTGCACCGCAGCCGGGTGGGTGGGGCCGGAATCCAACTTCCTGCCTTCTTGTTTCGGTGCGCTCCCTGTCGGCACTGCTCCCCCGACCCCTTCCGGGGGACCCACTTTCTTGCTCCTGCAAGAAAGTGGGCAAAGAACAGGCTTAAGGGGGCGCTTCGAGCAAAGGCGCCCCCCTTAAGAATCCCCCCGCCGCTCCCCCAATAGTGCAGATAAGCGGAGAAGGTATGTGGGCTTACGGTTCTATAACGTAGGTATGCAATATTTTAGGTGCAGCGTGCAAAATGGTGCAGTATGTTGATTGTTGCGCTGGCAAAAGATGGGTGCTGCACCAAAATAGGAGTAAAAGACTCAAAAGGTTTCATTGTACCGATTAAGAAACTCCGCTAGTACAATCTACCAATCAGCGCTTGGCAGAATTTGGAACGCTGCATGATCGGTTTCACAAATTCACGGTAGACGAGCCGTAGGCCGCCATCGAATTCCCCCCAGCGCCTCTGGCGAGGCGGCGGGGGGTCCTTAGGGGGTGGTGCTCCGCGCAGCGAATCAAAATTACTATGATTGCCGGTGGCAATCATACCTTAACAAACGCCTTTGCTCGAAGCGCCCCTTGAACTCTGTTCTTTATTTCCTTTCTTGCCGAAACACAAAAAGTGGGTCCCCGGAAGGGGACTCCGCTTATTTTGACTTTTTCCATTGGCAAAAACGATACCGAGCGGGCCCAGCAGATAAAACGATTACCGCCAGGCTGGCGCACGCTTTGATAGCGGCGGCCCGCCGCCCCCGGTGGGGGCCCGAAGTAGCCGCTGGCCGCCGCTCAGCGGCGGCGGGCAAGAGGCGCGGACTGGTCCTGAATGAGCAGCAGATCCGAAATAATGGAATTGGACACCAAAAAGCCCTCCGGCGTCAAACGCCAGCGCCCGTCCGAGATCTTGGCGGCCAGCGCGTGATCCCGGCAGCGGAACAGCGCCTCCTCCAGGGGGTCAAAGGGCAGCAGGTACTGCTTTTCGTACTCCTCCCGCTCAATGCCCACGGTGGTCCGCAGCCGGGTCATCAGGTACTCCCCCGCCCGCTCCCGGATGGGGATCTCCTGCACCTCCTCCAGCACCGGGCCGTGGCGCTTGATCCCGTCGATATAGGCGTGGAGATCCCGCACTACCTTGAACCGCTTCCCGGCAAAATCCGAACTGGCGTCGGGGCCGAAGCCCAGGTACTCCCCGCCCATCCAATACTTGAGATTGTGCTTGGAAACCATGCCCTTCCGGGCAAAATTGGAGATCTCATACTGCCGGTAGCCGTGTTCCTTGAGGATATTCACGGCGGACAGGTACATATCCGCCTGTACATCGTCATTGGGAATGTTGCAAAGGTCCTTGTAGTCGTACAGGGGGGTCCCCGGCTCCACTTTCAGCGCATAGCAGCTCATATGCTCCGGCGCCAGGGTCAGCACATGGTTCAAGGTCTCCTGCCAGGCCGCCAGGGTCTGCCCCGGCAGGCCGTACATCAGATCCAGGGACAGATTCCGATACCCGGCCCGCCGGATCCGCTGGACAGCGGTGAGGACCTGGGCATAGTTGTGGGGCCGGCCCAGGCGCCGCAGCAGCTCGTCGTTGTCGTTCTGGACCCCCAGGCTCACCCGGTTGAACCCCTCCCCCCGCAGGCGGCGGAGGAGCTTGTCGGAAATGGAGTCCGGGTTGGCCTCAAAGGTGATCTCCGCGTCCGAGTCCACGTCGAAGGCCCGGCGGGCGGCGGTGAGAATGGTCGCCATCCCGTCCGCGCCGAAATAGCTGGGGGTCCCCCCGCCAAAATACACCGTATCCACCCGGTAGCCCGGGGCCAGGGGCCCGGTCTCCCGGATATGGGCGCAGATGGCGTCCACAAACCGGTCGATCAGTCGGTCGTCCTTGGTGGTCAGCGAGTAAAAATCGCAGTACTGGCACTTGCTCCGGCAAAAGGGTACATGAATATAGATTCCCAGCGGCGTTTTATCTTTTCTTCCCAAAATGGGCATAGGCTCCTCCTTAGTCGTCGTCCAGCTTCAATACCGCCATAAAGGCCTCGGAGGGAACGGAGACCGTCCCGAAGGTGCGCATCCGCTTCTTGCCCTCCTTCTGCTTTTCCAGCAGCTTCTTCTTCCGGGTGATATCGCCGCCGTAGCACTTGGCCAAAACATCCTTGCGCAGCGCCTTGATGGTCTCCCGGGCGATGATCTTGCCCCCGATGGCCGCCTGGACAGGGATCTCAAACTGGGCACGGGGAATGTTCTCCTTCAGCTTTTCGCAGATCTTCCGGGCCCGGGGGTAGGCGTTGTCGGCAAAAAGGATGAAGCTCAAGGCGTCCACAATGTCCCCGTTCAGGAGGATGTCCAGCTTTACCAGCCGGCTGGGCCGGTAGCCGATCAGCTCATAGTCCAGGGAGCCGTAGCCCCGGGTGCGGGACTTGAGGGCGTCGAAAAAGTCGTAGATAATCTCGTTGAGGGGCATTTCATAGTGCAGCTCCACCCGGCGCTCGTCCAGATAGACCATGTTCTTAAACTCCCCCCGGCGGTTGGTGCAGAGATCCATGATCGCGCCCACATACTCCTGGGGGGCGATGAGGCTGGCCTTCACAAAGGGTTCCTCCGCCAGCTGGATCTCCATGGGGTCGGGGTAGTTCAGGGGATTGTCCACCATGACTACCTCGCCGTTGAGCTTGGTCACCCGGTAGACCACGTTGGGGGCCGTGGTGATCAGGTCCAGATTGTACTCCCGCTCCAGCCGTTCCTGGATGATCTCCATGTGCAGCAGTCCCAGAAAGCCGCACCGGAAGCCAAAGCCCAGCGCCAGGGAGCTCTCCGGCTCGTAGCACATGGCCGCGTCGTTGAGCTTTAGCTTTTCCAGCGCGTCCCGCAGGTCCTGGTACTTGGCGCCGTCGGCGGGGTAGACGCCGGAGTAGACCATGGGCTGCACCGCCCGATACCCCGGCAAAGGCTCCGCCGCCGGACGCTCCGCCCCGGTGACGGTGTCGCCCACCCGGGTGTCGGACACGGTTTTGATGGAGGCGGTGAGATAGCCCACCTCTCCGGCGCCCAGGCTGTCCCGGGGCGTCAGGCCCAGGGGGTTCATGGTCCCCACCTCCACCGCCTTGTAGGTGGCGCCGGTGGACATCATGCGGATCTCCATGCCGGGGCGAACGGTGCCCTCCATGACCCGGACGTAGACGATGACCCCCCGGTAGGAATCGTACTGGCTGTCAAAAACCAGGGCCCGCAGGGGCGCGTCCCGGTCCCCCTTGGGGGGCGGCACGTCCTTCACGATCCGCTCCAGCACGGCGCGGATGTTGATTCCGTTCTTGGCGGAGATCTCCGGGGCGTCCTCCGCGGGGATGGCCAGAATATCCTCGATCTCCGCCTTGACCTCCTGGGGCCGGGCGGAGGGCAGGTCGATCTTGTTGATCACAGGCACGATCTCCAACCCCGCGTCGGAGGCCAGGAAGGTATTGGCCAGGGTCTGGGCCTCCACCCCCTGGCTGGCGTCCACCACCAGCACCGCGCCCTCGCAGGCGGCCAGGGAGCGGGAGACCTCATAGTGAAAGTCCACATGGCCTGGGGTGTCGATCAGGTTCAGGTCGTAGACCTCCCCATCGTCGGCCTGGTAGGTCAGCTGCACCGCCCGGGCCTTGATGGTGATGCCCCGTTCCCGCTCCAAATCCATGGAGTCCAGGATCTGATCCGCCATATCCCGACTGTCCACAGCCCCGCAGGCCTCCAGCAGCCGGTCGGCCAGGGTGGACTTCCCGTGGTCAATGTGGGCGATAATGGAAAAATTCCGAATTTTGGAAAGATCGGTCATAAACATCCCCCGCTGGTATGTTTTTATCTTCTGGGCATATTATACCGAATTTTGCCGGAAAAGTAAACCGTATGTTTTGCCTTTTCTCCGGGCAAACTGTGAAACAGGGCGACAAAAAACGCCCAAAGCCGCAAAAATGAGAAAATTCTCCGGAAGGCCCTTGCCGAATTGGGGAAAAAGGGATATAGTCATATCGAAATTCATCCGCGTAATCTCTTGAGAGGAAAAATGGTATGAGCACACAAAAAAAATCCGGCAAACCCATGGACGACAATTACATTGCCCTTCAGAATCTCATCGCCCAGGGCCGGCGGGACGGCATGATCCGTGCCTCGGAGCTGAACGCCCAGCTGGAAAAAATGGATTTAAGTCCTGAAAAGCTGGAGGAGATCTATGACCGGTTCGAGGCGATGAACATCCAAATCATCAGCGCCGACCTGGACTTAGAGCTTGGCTCCGACATGGACGTGGGGATGGAGGACGCCCTGATCGACGATCTGGATATGGCCGGCGACGATGAGGAACTGGTGGACCCGGTGGATCTGGCGGCGGAGTACAATCTGGATGACCCCGTGCGGATGTACCTGAAGGAGATCGGGCAGATTCCCCTGCTCTCGGCGGAGGAAGAGGTGGATCTGGCCAAGCGGGTCACGGAAGGGGACCAGGAGGCCAAAAACAAGCTCACCGAGGCCAACCTCCGGCTGGTGGTCTCCATCGCCAAAAAATACTCCGGGCGGGGCCTGCACATCCTGGATCTGATCCAAGAGGGCAACACCGGCCTCATCCGGGCGGTAGACAAATTCGACTGGACAAAGGGAAACAAATTCTCTACATATGCCACCTGGTGGATTAGGCAGGCCATCACCCGGGCCATTGCCGACCAGGCCCGGACCATCCGGGTGCCGGTGCATATGGTAGAGGTCATCAACAAGGCCACCCGGTGCAACCGAAAACTGGTGCAGGAGCTGGGCCGGGAGCCCACCATGGAGGAAATCGCCGACGAGCTGGGGCTGCCGGTGGAAAAGATCATCGAGGCCAACCGGACGGCGGCGGACACCCTAAGCCTGGACACCCCCGTGGGCGACGAGGAGGACACCTCCATCGGCTCCTTCGTGGAGGACGACCGCACCCCCGGCCCCGCCGACGCCACCTCCAACGCCCTGCTGGCGGAGGCCTTAAAGGAAATTCTGGACACCCTGACCGAGCGGGAAGCGGATGTGCTGCGGATGCGCTTCGGCATGTACGACGGGCGCACCCACACCTTAGAAGAGGTGGGGCAGATTTTCGGGGTCACCCGGGAGCGGATCCGCCAGATTGAGAACAAGGCCATCCGAAAGCTCCGCCACCCCAGCCGCGCCAAAAAGATCAAGGATTTTTACTGCTGATAGGGTTTCCCGGCCGCTACCCAAGCGGCCGGCCCGTTTTTTTCCGAAGGCATCGGAAAAGTAGCCGCCGGCCCCCGGTATACCCGGGGGCCGGCATCCTTCTATTGACTGAGCTTGGCGCCGGAGAGCGCCTCATAATACTGGGCGATGGCGCTGTGATCCAGCTGGCCCTTGCCCTGGGCATGGAGCCACTGCATCACCTCCATCACGGAAGCAGTCATGGGCACCGGGGCCCCCACGGCGTGGGCGCAGTCCAGGACGTTATTCAGGTCCTTGATATGCAGGTCGATCTTAAAGCCGGGCCGGTCGTCGCCGGAGAGCATCATGGGCGCTTTAGCGTTCAGCACCGTAGAGCCCGCCAGCCCGCCCTGAATGGCCCGGAACACCAGCTCCGGCTCCACGCCGGCCATTTTCGCCAGGGTCAGGGCCTCCGCCACCGCCCGGATGTTGCAGGCTACGATGATCTGATTGGCCAGCTTGGCGGTATTGCCGGCCCCCACCTCCCCGCAGCGGACGGCGGAGGCGCCCATGGTCAAGAGCAGAGGCTTCATCCGGTCGAAAACCTCCTGTTTGCCCCCCACCATGAAGCTCACCGTGCCGTCGATGGCCTTGGGCTCCCCGCCGGACACCGGCGCGTCCAGCATCTCAATGCCCTTTTCCGCCAATGTAGCGGCGATCTCCCGGGAGGCCACCGGGTTGACGGAGCTCATGTCGATATACACCGTGCCGGGCTTCATATGTTCCGCCACGCCGCCGGGAAAGAGCATCACCTCCCGGACCTGGGGGGAGTTGGGGAGCATGGTCAGCACTACGTCGCACACTTCCCCGATCTCCGCCTGGGTGGCGGGGACGCATCCGAAATTTGCCAGCTCGTCCATAGGCCCACGGCTCCGATTGTTCACGAGGAGATCGTAGCCCGCCTTTTTTAGATTCTTCGCCATGGGCTTGCCCATGATCCCGAGGCCGATAAAACCGATTTTCATTCCTTGCCGTCCTTTCTGTGTTCCGATTCAAGCTTCCGTCAATATTTTGAAGACCTGCCCCAGATCCATTTGGGGCAGAATATAATCCGCCGGGGGCATGGGCTCCGCCGGGGACAGATTGGAGCGGATATACAGCGTGGCAAGGCCCACGGCCTGGGCGCCCCGGATGTCGCAGTCCCCGTCGTTGCCCACCATGACGGCTCGGGACGGGTCGATCCTCCGCTCTTGGAGCAGCCGGCGGAAAAACCGGGGGTCCGGCTTCTTCACCCCGCAGTCGGAGGAAATGGAAATGCTGTCAAACAGGGAGATCAGCCCCAGCTTCTCCAGCTCATAGAGGGTGAACATCCTTTGGGCGTTGGACAGCAGGTGGACCCGCTGCCCCCGGGCCCGGAGGCCCAAAAGCAGCTCCTTTGCCCCGGGGTAGAGCCGGATATAGTCCAGGGACGCCTTGCGGAAGGCTCTGCCGGTCCGCTGAATGAGAGAAGGGTCCGCGTCCACCCCCTTTTCCCGGAACAGCCTAGCAAAAACCGTCTCCAGCTGGATCTCCTGGCAGCCACCCGGAATGTCTCCGGCGGCCATTTCCGCCTCCGCCTCCCGGACGGTCTGAAAATAGGCCGCCATCAACCCTTCCGGCTCATAATCCGCCCCCTGGCCGGCGTACCAGCCGGCCATTTCCCGCCAAAATTCGGGGCGCATCTCGTCGGTGTGGATGTCCACCAGAGTGCCATACAGGTCAAAAATACAGTCCAGATACCTCACGGCTCCCGCCTCCGGTAGTAAATCCGGGCCTCATAGGGCCGCAGCGTTTCCCGGGCATCCGGATAGTTGGACAGCAGCGGCACCGCCTCCCCGAACCCTTCCGGCCGGGAAAAGGCCGTCTCCCCCCGGGAAAAATTGCACACTACCAGCAGCGCCTCCGTCTCCGTCTCCCGGGTGTAGGCGAAAAGCCTCTCATCGTCGGGCTCCAGCAGGGTAAAGTCCCCCTCCCGGAACACCTCGTACCGCTTCCGCAGAGCGATCAGCGCCTGATAGTAATAAAACACCGAGTCCGGGTCTTCCAGGGCCGCCTGAGCGTTGATCTCCTTATAATTGGGATTCAGGACAAACCAGGGCTTTCCCGTGGTGAAGCCGGCGTTTTCTCCACCCGTCCACTGCATGGGGGTTCGGGCATTGTCCCGGCTCCGGGCGTAGATGGAGGATCGCACCTCCGCCTCCGGCATCCCCCGGGCGATCTGCTCTTGGTAGCGGTTTCGGGTCTCTAAGTCCTCATATTCTTCGATAGGCAGGCGGATGTTGGTCATTCCCAGCTCCTCCCCCTGGAAAATATAGGGGGTGCCCTGGAGGCCGTGGAGGGCGGTGGCCAGCATTTTCGCGGAGACGACCCGGTATTCCCCCTCGTCTCCCCAGCGGGAGACGATCCGGGGCAGATCGTGGTTGTCCCAGAACAGGCTGTTCCAGCCCTTGCCGTGGAGGCCCCGCTGCCAGCGCTCCATACACCGCTTCAAAGTGGGCAGAGACAGGGGGACCACGTCCCACTTGTCCCCATGAGCGCAGTCGGCGAAGGTATGCTCAAATTGGAAAATCATGGACAGCTCCCGACCCTCCGGGGCGCTGTACCGCTTGGCCTCCTCCACATCGGCGCTCCACGCCTCCCCCACGGTGACCAGCCCCTCCTCCCGGAAGGCCTCCCGGGACAGCTCCCGGATGTACTCGTGGAGATGGGGCCCCCGGCTGGTGATGTGCCGGTCCGGCTCCTTGGCGATGGAGTCGATCACGTCCAGCCGGAACCCCTCCACGCCCTTTTCCACCCAGAAGCGGATCATGTCATACAGCTCCCGGCGCACTTTTGGGTTGTCCCAGTTGAGATCCGGCTGCTCCGGGGCAAACTGGTGGAAGTAGTATTCCCCCAGCTCCGGCACATAGGTCCACATGGACCCGCCAAAGACGGCGCACAGATCGTTGGGCGGGGCGTCAGGGGCGCCGGTCCGCCAGATATAGTAGTCGTGATAAGGGTTGTCCTTTCCCTTGCGGGCCTCCCGGAACCAGAAGTGCCGGTCGGAGGTGTGGTTCAGCACCAGGTCCATAATGATGGAGATGCCCCGCTTTTTGGCCTCCGCGATGAGGTTTTCCATATCCGCCATGGTCCCGAAGGGGGGCCAGATGGCCCGATAGTCGGAAATATCGTAGCCGTTGTCCACCTGGGGGGAATCGTAGACGGGGCTCAGCCAGATTCCGTCGACGCCCAGCTTTTCCAGATAGTCCAGCCGGCTGATGATGCCCGGCAGGTCCCCGATGCCGTCGCCGTCGGAGTCCTGAAAGCTCTTGGGGTAGATCTGGTAGAAAACGGCGGACCGCCACCAGCCCCGTTTGGTTTTATCCAGCATATTGTTCCTCCTGTTCCAGGGCCTGATAGACCCGCAGCAGTTCCCCCACGCTCCAGGCCTGGGCAAAGCAGCCCTTGGAGGGGCCGGGGGTCCCCCCATCATAGATTTCCGGCAGCTGGCCCACGCAGCCCTCCCGGAGCAGCCCCGCCATGGGCGCGAGCCAGGAGCGCACTTGGGCGATAGCCTGAGTGGAATCATCGTTTACCTTCAAATACGCCAAATACCACGCCCCCAGGGGGAAGGGCCAGACCGTCCCCTGATGGTAGGCCAGGTCCCGGTCCTTTTGAGGACCGCCGTAGAAGGGATGAAACTCCGGGTCCTCCGGGGAGAGGGTCCGCAGCCCGCAGGGCGTGTACAGATGGCGGTATACCGTCTCCACCACCTGTTTTTCCTGGGCACGGGAGAGCATGGTAAAGGGCATGGACACCGCCCAGATCTGATTGCAGCGGATCTGCTCGTCGGCCTCGGTGCCGGAAAGCACATCCTTTAGATATCCTTTGTCCTCCATCCAGAAGGCGGAAACGAAACTGCGCTGCACCCGCTCCGCCAAAAGGCCGTATTCCGTCCCCGGCTCCCCAGCCACAGGGGCCAGGGCCTCCATAATCCGCAGGGCGCTATACCAGTAGGCGTTGATCTCCACGGGCTTACCGTGGCGGGGGGTGGGCAGGATGCCGTCCACACAAACGTCCATCCAGGTCACCTGGTCCAGCCCTTCCCCGGCCCGGATTAGGCCGTCGGCATCCATGGCGATGGCGTGGCGGGTGCCCGCCTGGTAGGCCCCCACGATCCGCTTCAAAACCGGCCAGGCCTCCCGGACAAAATCCCCGTCCCCAGTCGCCCGGTAGTAAAGCCAGACGCAGTTGATCAGAAGCAAAGCCGCGTCCACGGTATTGTACCTTGGCGGGGCGTCCCCCTCCGGGAACAGATTGGGCACCAGGCCGTCCCGCTCATAGGCCAGAAAGGTACCGAGGATGCTCCTGGCGTCCTCGTACTTTCCCCGGGCCAGGACGCAGCCCGGCAGGGCGATCATGGTGTCCCGGCCCCAGTCCCCAAAGAAGGGATAGCCCGCCATGATGGTCTTGCCCCCGGTGGAGGGGCGGTCGGCAATGAAGGCGTCCGCCGCCCGGGCAAGCTCCCGGGCCACCGGGTCCCGGAAGCCCGTATCAAGGGCCTTCCGGCGGCGGCACATGACCCGCCAGATCTCCTCCGCCGACTGTGCCTGCTGGGCCGTGGAAAAAACCAGCGTCAGCTTGCCCGTTTCCGCCGGCGGGACTGTCAAAACCGCCTGAGGTCCGGCGACGCCCAGGCCCGTGGACGGGCGGCCATCCTTTTCATCGTCGGCATAGAAAAGCGTCTCCGTCTCCGGGGGCAGGTCCTCCCAGGCGCCGCTGGTGCGGACGCACAGCTCCCAGCCCGCCCACCGGGCCGTCAGACCGGAGACCGTCACCGGCACGTCGGGGTCCGTGGGAAAAACCGGGCGCACCCGGAGGGTGCAGGGACTGTCGCCGGCGTTTTCAAGCTCATAAAGGACGGCGGCGGTGTTTTCCCCCTGCTTCACCGCGCAGCGGCGGGTGATGGTTGCCTCCCCCACCCGGTACCGCCACACCGGCCCCTCCTCCCAGGAGAAGGATTCCAAATACCGCCACCCCTCCTTGGGTAGGCGAGGCCCGGCAAAGGTTTGGGAGGAAAGGGGGGTCTCCCCTGTTCCAAGGTCTACCGTCTCCGCCAGCCGGTGGACCAGCACCCGGCGCAAACTGGGCGATTTGGCCCCCACCAGCAGTCCCTGGTCCCGGCGGGTGACGGAAAAGGCCGCCGAGGTGGAGGCATAGCCTCCCAGGCCGTTGGTCAGAAGCCAGCAGACGCCGTCCTTTCCGGGGTCTGCCTCCCGGGCGGTATAGGTAAAACGCATCCCGTTACCTCCTCTTTTTCCCGCCTTTGGCGGGATCCTGGTGGCATTATAAAATGGATGGCAGGAATTGTCAAGACAGGCCCCTCCGGGTTTTCCCGGGAAAAAGGGGAAAGCCCTTGCATTTTTGGCGGGCAGCTGTATAATAAAGGCAGTTGCTAAAAACCGGGAAGGGGCGTTTTAAAATGGCACCGGAAAAGGTATTCCGAAAGTATATTTCCGAAGGGTACACCTCCTTGTACCTGGGACCGATTCTGGCCCTTCTGGGCGGGATCATGTTCCTCGCGGAATCGGTCATCGGGTATCTGGGGGGCTGTTCCTCATCGCCATGGGGGTCTATATGGTCTACTGCTGGTTCCGGGACAAAAAGCAGATGGACCGGCAGATGGAAGCCTAGCGGAGTACCGGGGTCCTCCAGGGTCTGCTGGCGGAATTTCAGCAAAGCGCCCCGGTCTTCAAGGACACCCTGCGCTTAGGCCAGACCCACCTCTTCCCCAAGGGGACCGGAAAGGTCCTGACCTACGGTGAGCTGACCCAGGTCTACCAGTACGTCCACAAGCGCAATTTCGTGGAGGACCGCCGGGAGCTGCGGGCCGTGGTCGCGGGAAAGGAGATCACCCTGGCAAATCTTCCCCTGAAAGGCAAGGGGGACGAGGACCTGAAAAAGGTCCTGGGCTTTTTCCTGATGAAGAATCCCGGCATCCATGTGGGCTACAACAAATGAGTAACGCGCAAAAGTCCCTCACTTTTCGTGAGGGACTTTATAATTTTCTCCGTCTTTTCCGTCTGGGCGAGGGGCCCGGCAGCCGGATGGCGATCTGCTCATAGGGCAGCCGCCGCTGGCGTGCGTCCATGGCGGAGACCACCTGCCGAATCAGCTGATCCCATTCCAGAGCGGTGCGGTGCCCGTCCATGCCGGTGGTGAGATAGGGGCAGGCCCCCAACCGCGCCTTGCCAAACCGCGTGGCAAAGGCCCGGTCCACCCCCAGGGCCACGGCGTAGGGCGCCATGGAAAAGAAATAGTCCGGATCCTCCCGGCGGAGCCGGTGCAGGTCCTGTGGCGCGGCCCGGCGCAGGAAGTGGCGCAGGCCCAAAATCTCCGCCATAATCTGGCGGCCCAGGCCGCTGCGCCGCCCACCGTAGGCGGCGGCAAGCCCCGCCATCAGCTCCCAGGCCATCAGGCCCAGGGCCAGGGGAACGCCGGAGGCCAGGAACCCCAGCAGCAGATACATCAGGCACCCGGCTATGGCCCAGACCAGGGGCCGCCGGTTCCGGGTGTGGAGGCAGTAGGCCCAGCCCTGGATTCCCCAGGCGCAGACACAGCCCAGAACTCCGAACAGGGTCCCGGTCAGACCACCGAGAAGCCCTTCTCCCCCCAGGGGCGTCCCCAGGGACATCCCGCCGAAAAGTCCCGCCGCCGCCGCCAAGGCTCGGAACAGCTTGGGGTTGCCCGTGCCCCGCTGGAAATAAGTCCGGGTGTGGGGCGCTAAATTGGACATCTCACGGCTGAGCTGGGCATAGTGGACGCCGGTGCCCTCCACCATGCGCCGCCTGCCAAAGATGGCCCGGAAACAGCGGCACTCAAAATCGTCCCGCTCGTTGCCCATCTCCATCCGCTTGTGGAGCAGCACCCGGCCGGTGCTGTCCAGCTGGATCAGAATATAGCCCAGCTGGGCCCAGGTCAACACCAGGGCCGTCAGATCCAGGCCCTGGCCCGTGAGGGCGCAGGGCAGCTCCCCCGCGGAAAGGCCCTCCGGCGGCAGGGTGGTCCGCTGCCGCAGCACCGGCAGGCACCGGAGGAACACCAGCCAGTAAAGCGCCGCCAGGCCGATGCAGACATACATGGCCACGTCGTCCATGTCCACCGTCCAGGTGCGGACATGGGTTTGGGGGAAGACCTCCTCCGATACCTCCAGGGTCATGGTCAGCGATTCCAGATCCCGGAGGGATTTTGTCACGGCCCCGCTGAGGGTCGCGCCCTCCACGGCGTAGGTTACGTCCGACTCGATGGCCTGCAAATAGTAAGAGCTGGAAAAGGACGGTACCGTGGTGATCTCCGCCGGCAGCGTCACGGAGAAGGCAAAGCCGGTCACAGGATAGGAAAAGCCCGACAGCAGCGGAATGTTGAGCATCAGCCGGTCCGGGGTCTCCGCGTCCCCGTCGTGGTCCCGATAGGCCACGCTGTTGGGAAGGGAATAGGAGATCAAAACCTGGAAGTCTCCCGCCACCGCGCCAATGACCCGGGAAAGGTCCACCTCCTGGCGGCTGCCGTTGCGGCGAAGACTGGCGCTGACGCCGCTGAGCAGCACATTGCGCGCGTTGCCGGGGACGGGGAAGCGGAGATGCTCCACCGGGGAATCCAGGTGGATGTTCACGGTGAGACTGACCTGGCAGGTGCCGTCGCTGGCGACAGTGGTGTGATTATCCACATTGTTCGCGCCGGTGACGGCATAGGCCGTCACCGCCAGCAGGCTCAGCGCCAGCAGAACCGCGCAGAGGGCCAAAAATCGCCGCATATCCTTCCCCTCCCTTCCAAGCAAAATTTAGAATTGATTCGGTCCCGGCGGTGGGACAACTTTCCCCGGAAAAAAGGGAAAACCCCCGATTTTTTCCAAAATACCGCCATTACTCGGCTATTTTACCACGAAAGGATGAGAAATGCAACCCCCAAGGCCGCCTCCCTCCGCCGGCGCCGGGGAAAACGGCAAAAAACAGGGGAAGGCGTTTGCCTTCCCCTGCCGGGTGCTATGGAAATTACTCGATGCTCAGGCTCACGTTGGGGAAGTTCTCGTCCTTCAGACCGGCCTCGTAATCGGCGTCCACGACCAGGGAGCCGTCCTTCAGCTTGGCCATCAGAGCCTCGTACTCGGCGACAGTGTAGTTCTCCATTCTCCAGGAATCGGCGGCGGTGGGCATACCAACCGCGTCGTCCTTGGCGCCCAGCACGGTGCTGACGCCGCCCAGATCATCCCAGTTGCCGGCGTAGAACTTTTCGCAGGCGAACATGACGGATTCCCGCAGGCCCTTCATGGCGGAGGTGATGACGGTGTCGGAGTCCCCGGCCTGGTCCACGTCCACGCCGATGACGTAGCCGTCATTGGCAGCGGCAGCGGCAAAGGCGGACTGGCACATCTGACCACCGCAGGAGTAGATCACTTCGGTGCCGGCAGTGTACCAGCCGTTGAGCATGGTCTGAAGCTCGCCGGAAGCGCCGAAGCCAGCGCCGTACTGCCAGGAGTACCGCATCTCCACGTTCACACCCATTTCAGCGGCAGCCGCCTGGGCGCCCTGAACGAAGCCGTAGCCGTAACGGCAACAGGCAGGGTTGGTGCCGCCGCCGCCGCCGGAGAAGCCCAGCTTGGTGAAGCCTTCCTTCACGGCAGCGTAGCCCACCAGATAGCCGGCCTGCTCCTCCTGGAAGGAGATGGGGGCGATGTTGGTGAGAAGAGGAGAGGTGTTCTCCTGGCCATCAACATCGGGCTCTTCCCGGATGGGATAGCCGTCGATGAAGACGAACTTGGTCTCCGGATACTCCAGAGCGGCCCGGCGCAGGGCGGTCTCCTGCAGGAAGCCGGCGCAGATCACGATCTCAGCGCCGCCGTCCACAGCGGCCTTCATGGCGGTGAACCGGTCATCGTCGGTGGCAGAGGAGCCGTTGGCGGGCTGGTAGTACTTGTAGGACTTGTTGTTCTCGGTGGCGTAGCGCTTCACGCCCTCCCAAGTGCCCTGGTTGAAGGACTTGTCCTTCAGCTGGCCCACGTCGGTGACGAAGGCGATGGCGTACTTGCCGTCCGCGGCGGTCATGGTGTCGGGGATGGCGTCATAGTCGAAGGCGGTATCGCTGCCGCCCTGGGGTTCGCCACCCTGGGTGCCTTCGGGGGCCTTGGAGCCCTCAGGCGGGTTGGTGCCCTGAGCGCCGCCGGTGGACTCGGTGCTGCCGGCAGGGCCGCAAGCGGCCAGCAGGCCCATGACCATGATCGCCGCCAGAATCAGTGCGATGATCTTTTTCATTCTTTTTCCTCCTGTTTTAATTTGATTTTTAAGCATTGGTCTCAATGCCGTGCCTATTGTGACATATTTTTGGAAAAAAATCAACCGGTTTGCGCATCTTTTGTAGAAACGCACAACTCCATCGGGAAAAACTGGCCATTTTGCCGCCAATATTTCACTTTAGCGCATATACTTTTCCGCCTGGAAACCCCCGGGCAGCAGCTCGGCCAGAGTCTTTTTTTGCCAGCCCTCCGGACCTCCGTCCAGGTAGATGATAAAATCGTCCCCGCAAAATTCCCGCATCACCTGGCGGCACACCCCGCAGGGCGGGAAGAAGCCGGTGAGCGCCCCGTCCTTCCCACCGCAGACGGCGATGGCGGTAAACGCCCGCTTCCCGTCGTATACCGCCTTAAAAAAGGCGGTACGCTCGGCGCAGACTGTGGGGGTATAGGTGGCGTTTTCAATATTGCAGCCCTGGTACACCGTCCCGTCGGCGCACAGCAGCGCCGCCCCCACCTGATAGTGGGAGTAGGGGGCGTAGGCGTGGGTCATGGCCTCCCGGGCCAGACGGATCAGCTCCTCCGGCGACATGGCGCTCCCTCCTTTAGAGAATCTGCCCGGCGAAGCTGGTCCCCGGCGTGTCCAGCGCTACCCCCAGCAGCTCCGCCGCCGTGGCAGCGATGGCAGCAAAGGTGGGCAGGGTGCCCAGGTTGACCGGCCGGACCTTGGGCCCCAGGACCAGCAGGGGCACATACTCCCGGGTGTGGTCCGTGGTGGCGGTGTAGGCCGGGTCGCAGCCGTGGTCCGCCGTGATCATCACCGCATCCTCCGGCCCCAGCTTGGCCAGGAATTTGGGCAGCCACCGGTCAAATTCCGTCAGGGCCTTGGCGTATCCGTCGATGTCCCGCCGGTGGCCGTAGAGCATATCAAAGTCCACCAGATTTACAAAGCACAGGCCGTGAAAATCCCGGTCCGCGTAAGAAAGGGTCTTTTCCAGTCCGTCGGTATTGCCCTTGGTGTAGACATGCTCGGTGATGCCCGCCCCGGCGAAAATGTCGAAAATCTTCCCCACGGCGATGGAGTCCATCCCCGCCCCCTTCACCGCGTCCAGCAGAGTGGTTTTCGGCGGCTCCAGGGAGAAGTCGTGGCGGTTGGTGGTGCGGTAATACTTTCCGTTCTCCCCCAGGAAGGGCCGGGCGATGACCCGCCCCACCCCGTGCTTGCCGGTGAGAATCTTCCGGGCGATGCGGCAGTCCTCGTAGAGCTCCTCCAGGGGCACCACCTGCTCATGGGCGGCGATCTGGAACACGGAGTCGGCGGAGGTGTACACGATCAGGTCCCCGGTGCGCACATGCTCGTCGCCGTAGGCGTTGATCACCTCGGTGCCGGACCAGGGGGCGTTGGCCAGAGTGCCCCGGTGGGTGGCCGCCCGGAAGGGGGCCAGCACCTCCTCGGGAAAGCCGTTGGGATAGGTGGGCAGGGGCTCCGGAGACACGACCCCGGCAATCTCCCAGTGGCCGATGGTGGTGTCCTTGCCCATGGAGGCCTCCGTCAGCCGGGCCCCGGCGGCGGCAGGCGCTTCCGTCCGGCCCAAAAAGTCCAGGCCGTCCACATTCCCCAGGCCGGCGGCCTGGAGATTGGGAATTTGGAGCTCCTTGGACGTGGCGCAGGAGCGGAGGGTATTCACCCCCACGTCCCCAAAAGCCGGCGCGTCCGGCATGGCCCCCGCGCCGCAGGAGTCCAGCACGATCAGGAATAGCCGCTTCATTTCTTATTTCCCCTCCATGGCCGCCGCCACGTCCAGGGCCACCTTCATCATGGTGGTGAAGGCGTTCTGCCGCTCGGCGGAGGTGGTCTCCTCCCCGGTGAGGACGTGGTCCGAAATGGTGCAGATGCACAGCGCCCGCTTGCCGTACCGGGCGGCGTTCATGTACAGGGCGGCGGCCTCCATTTCCAGGGCCATGACGCCCATTTTTTTCAGGCCGTAGACGCTGTCCAGCCCCGCCGGGACCCCCTCGTGGTCGCCGTAGAACACGTCGGAGGAGTTGACGTTGCCCACATGGTACACGGCCCCGTTTTCCTCCGCGGCCTTCACGGCGGCGGACAGCAGCTCGTAGGAGGCGATGGGGGCGAAGGTGCCGGGCAGATGGAACTGGCTGGCAAAATTGGAGTCGGTGCAGGCGCCCATGGCCAGCACCAGGTCGTACAGGTGGATATTCTCCTGGATGGCCCCGGCGGAGCCCACCCGGATGATGTTCTCCACGCCGTAGCCGTTGTACAGCTCATGGGAATAGATGCCGATGGCGGGCATCCCCATGCCGGAGGCCATGACGGACACCTTGACGCCCTTATAGTACCCCGTGTGGCCCTGGACGCCCCGGACGTTGTTCACCAGCACCGGGTTTTCCAGGAAAGTTTCCGCGATGGTTTTGGCCCGGAGGGGGTCGCCGGGCATGAGGACGGTCTTGCCGAAGTCCCCGAGCTTTGCTTCGTTATGGACAGTGGGTGTAGTTAACATAATGTTTCCTCCTTAAAAGTTCCGAATTTTAGTAGCTACCGTCGTTTTTCAGGCCCTTGGCAATTTTCACGATTCGGGAGGTCCCCAGGCGGGAGGCCCCCAGCTGGATGAATTTTTCCGCGTCGTCCAGGCTGGAGATGCCCCCGGCGGCCTTGATCTTCACGTTGTGGCCGATGTGCTTGGCGAACAGCTCCACATCGTGGAAGGTGGCCCCGGCCTTGGAAAAGCCGGTGGAGGTCTTGATGTAGTCCGCGCCGGACTCGGTGACCGCCTGGCACAGGGCGATCTTCTCCTCGTCGGTAAGCAGGCACGTCTCGATGATGACCTTCAGGAGCTTTCCTCCGCAGGCCCTCTTCACGGCGGCGATCTCGTCCCGGACCGCGTCGTACTTCCGGTCCTTCACCCAGCCCAGGTTGATGACCATGTCGATTTCGTCCGCCCCGTTTTCCACGGCGTCGGCGGCCATGAAGCACTTGGCCTTGGTGGTGGCGTAGCCGTTGGGGAAGCCGATGACGGTGCAGATGGGGAGCTTCTCCCCCACATAGGCCTTGGCCTGGGCAACATAGGACGCCGGGATGCACACCGAGGCGGTGTGATAGGCCATGCCGTCGTCGCACAGGGCTCGGATCTCCTCCCATGTCGCGGTCTGGGACAGCAGAGTGTGGTCACATTTGGACAGAATTTCAGACAGTTCCATTTTCATTCTCCTTTATAAAAATGTTCTTTGACAAAAAAGCGCACCTTTTCCGCCCAGGGCCGCTTCTCCTGGGCGCAGTCTCCGGGCACCTGGGTAAATTTCTCTCGGCACACCGCCTGGGCAAGGCCGTACCGCCGGGTGCGCAGCTCCGCGTCCCGGGCGGAGCCGTAGTGGTAGCGCATCTGCTTGTCGGTATTGGCCTCTTCTTTGGGGTAGCCCAGCATGACGTAGGCAATCACGTCAAAATTCCGGGGAATCCCGAAGGCCCGGCGCAGCACGCCCTGGCGCGGCAAATTGCAGATCCAGCAGCCTCCCAGGCCCAGATTTTTGGCCTCTAAGAGCATATTCTCGATGGCCGCCGCCGCGCTCTGCACATAGTCCCGGTGCTTCCGCCCGGTGACGTACAGATCGTTCCGGTAGGTCACCAGCACCCCACAGGGGGCCCGGAGGGCCAGATCGAACCGGAGCTTCTCCATCTGGGCCCGGTCGGTCAGGACGATGAATTTCCACGCCTGGAAATTGCAGGCGCTGGGGGCGTAGAGCCCGGCGGTGAGGATTTTTTCCAGCAGATCCTCCGGCACCTGCCGGTCCTGGAACCGCCGGACCGACCGGCGAGAAAAAAGGACCTCCTCAAATTCCATGTCTTCCCTCGGTTTACAGCGGCAGGGGCTCCCCCATGCCGTGGAGCTTGATCCGCTTGCCCTCCCGGATGCCCCGGACCCAGCACTTGTGACACATGGCGATGTAGCTGTCGTTGCCCCCCAGCAGGAGCTGGGCCCCTTCCGTGACGATCTTGCCGTCGGCGCCGATCCGGGCATTGACCGTGGCCTTGGCCCCGCAGTCGCAGATGGTCTTGATCTCCTGGATGGTGTCCGCCACCTCCATCAGCCGCCGGCTCCCGGCAAAAAGATGGCACTGGAAGTCCGTCCGCAGGCCGAAGCACATCACCGGCACGTTGAAATCGTCCACAACGGCCCGGAGCTGATCCACCTGGGCCTCCATCAAAAACTGGCACTCGTCCACAATGATCACGTCGCAGCGGCCCAGCTGGGCAGCCTTGAACCGGGCGTACACATCCTTCTCCGGGGGCAGAATCTCCACCTCCGCCTCCAGTCCGATCCGGCTGCGCAGGCGGCTCGCCCCGTCCCGCACGTCGGCGCTGGGCTTGATGAGCCAGACCTTCAGCTCATTTTCCTCGTAGTTGTATTTGGTGATCAGGGCCTGGGCGGTTTTGCTGGAGCCCATGGCCCCGTATTTGAAATAGAGCTTTGCCAAGGATAGACCTCCCTTTTATTTTTCACCATTATAACGGATTTTCCCGGAATATGCAAGCCCGATTTATATAAAATACTCAAATGTGCTAAGAGGTGACACATCTCTGCCCTTTTCGCCTCGGTTCCCACCCCCCAAAGGGCTAGGGGGTGCGGGCGCAGGTGGTTTTTCCCCGGCTCCTGGGCCGCCGGGAAGCCTCCTCCACCCCAAGCGGTAATAACGCGGGGGGAGGCTCGTCAGAGCCTTTGGGCCGTCCCCCCGCGAATCCTGTTTGCAGCGGAAAGGGCCGCCGGTTTGCCCGGCGGCCTTGCCTATTTTATGAGTCTTCTTCCCTTTCGGACTGGTACGCGAGCAGCGCTCTTCGGAGAATCCATTCCCGCTTCTGGCAGCGCTTTTCCTCGTAGGCGTCGTACACCGCCGCCGCCAGGGCCGGCAGCAAGATCAGCAGGTGCAAAACGCAGCATTTTTCCACGGTGAAGGGAAGGCCCGTCAGGGGCGGACCCTCCTCCGTGCCCGGCACGGTCACATCCGGCACATGGGGGGCATCCGGAATATGGGGGATATCCGGAACGGTGGAAGCATCCGGCCCACCGGTTGGCTCAGGCGGGTCCGGCGGGGCCTGGGGCGCGGCAATAGTCAGCTTGCCGGTGACCCGGACAGTGTAGTTGCCGCTCACGTCCTCATCCCCATTTAAAATACGCAGGCTCTCCAAGCCCTCCACCTCCGTGTAAATCCCCGGGTCCGTGCCGGTGATCCGGGCGCTCAGTGTCATGCTGTCGCCATACACAAGCCCGCCCTCTTGCAGGTCTTGCGGGGTGATCTCCAAGGTAACGGGGCCGCCGGTATACAGGCGAGTCTCCTCTCTGTCCAGGAAAAGTTCCCGCTGTCCGATAACAAACACGGCGCTGGCCCTTATCTCGGGCAGGTTCTTCGTGGCTGGCCAAACCGCCTCCACTTTGTACGTCCCCGCGTCCTTCGGCCTTTCGGAGAGGGGCTCTTCCCCGGTTTCGCGCACGCGATAGTAGGTAATCTCGGGCTGACTGTACCCTTCCGCGCCGGGGCCTTCCATCTCCACAGCGGGCTCCGGCTGTTCGCCGTAAATGAGATCGCCCTGCAGGACCGAGGCGGTGTAGGCACTTTCCCCGGCGGCTCTAATCTCCAGGCAGCCGTCGGTGTACCGGATCTTTACATCATAACATCCCGCGTTTTCGCCGGTTACGGAAAAATCCGCCGCCGTCAGGCCCATGGGATAGATACCGGCGTCCGTGCCGGAGGCATAGGCCCTTTTTTCAGGGGCAAGGACCACCTCCAAGCCGGGAGGCAATACCTGACGGTCCTCCGTTTCAGCCGTGAAGCCTCCGATCTCGTGGGGCTTTCCGTCATATTGGGCATCGTCCCGGTTCCCGGTGATCACGACGGTCAGGGGAATCTTTTCAGTGGCCATCACCACGGCCCCGGAGGCGGTGATCTTTTCGCCATCAAATACCCCTTCGGCAAAGGCGGCGTTCTCGATCGCGCCGGCGCTCACATCCGCCGCCGTCACCACATAGGCCGTGGTGAAAGCGCCGCTCTCGCCGGGCAAAAGGGACGGAATGGTCTCCCGCATCCCGGTCAGAGGATCGGTCACGGTGATGCCGGTGACCGTCACATTTCCGGTGTTGGAGACTGTGACGGTGTAGGTGATCCTGTCGAATAGCCCCGCGCCGCCGGTTTGGTCGGCGGTTTTCGCCACCGTCAGCGCCGGCGCGGGGCTGGGGATGGTCACAACGGCGGCATCCGAGGCGGAAACCTGGATGCCGGAAAGGCTGTAACCGGTGGCGGCGGCGGTGCCCGTCAGGGTTTGGCCTCCAAAGGCCCGAATGATCTCCTCCGTCACGGTGAAGGAGGAAGCCCATTGCCTGGACTCCCCGGCGGGAAGGCTGTCAATTTCCCAATCCTGGTCGCCGGGCAGCCCGATCCCTTCCATCCGGTCCTCCACCGTTATCCCGTGAAGGTCTACTTGTCCGCTGTTCGTGACCGTGACCGTATAAGTAACCGTATCCCCAAGCTGCGGAGCCGGTTTGTCCACGGTCTTGGTCACCGCCAAAGCGGGGCTGCGAACGGAAAATACCACGGTATCGGTGCTGTTAACGGTGGCGCTGGTGGTAAACGTGCCGTTTTCGGCGGTTTCGCCGTTATTGGTCACCTCCACCGTGCCGGAATAGTTGACAGAGGCAAAAACTGTGGCCGTCACCGCGCCGTCCCGCGCGTCCTCCTCCCGGACCGTGTAGGTAAAGGAGCCGGTCCATACGCCGTTTTGATAGTAAGCAGGCACGGTATAGCGCGTATCCCCTATGATCACGGTAACCGCTTGCAGGCTTTTTTCAAAGCCCCGCAGCTGCTCGCTGTCGTCCGGCGTAACGGTCAGGTCCAAGGTGACATCCCGGCCGACCTCCACCTCGTCAGGTCCTTCTTGCCGGATGGAGACTGACAGCTGGGGGCGGTAGGCCGTCGCATAGTGGTCCACATCCTGGTTGGCATGCATGGTGTACGCGAAGACCACGCTGCCATTTTGGGCAACGACCCCGCCCCGCAGGCCGGGGTTGGCGTGATTCTCATAGTACGCGCTGGTGATCAAGAAGCCCTCCTCCGGCGTGACCGTGAAGCTGACGCCCACCCCGGTCCCCGTGAAATGCTCGGTGGTATAGGCGGTGACCGCGCCGTCGGAAACCTCCGTCCAGTCGCTGGGAAGGACGGTCTTCCCCACGGCCGTAACAGTGCAGTGTTCCAGATGAAAGACAAAGCTGCCGGTCACCCGTTCCTCGGCGACTTCCGCCTGTTCCATGGCGGGCTCGTTTCGGCTGTCCGCGTAGACTGGAGCGCCCCGGGCATATCCAAGGAGCAACACGGACAACGCAAGCATCATCATACAGCGAAATTTCATATTCTACCTCCTTATTCTGACCCCATTGAGCGAATTTTCCAAAGCGGGAACGGGAGGCTTCCCATTCCTCCCTTCATTCTATGCGCTTCGACACCGTTTGACATTTTTCATGGGCCGTGGGGCCGGGAGGCGGGAAAATCGAACACAGCGCCGCCCCGGAGCGTCCTCCGCAAGGGAGGGGCGCCGGGGCGGCGCATACATCTCAACTTTTATGACTTTTTAAACGGCGCGGCCTGAAAACTGTGCCGCTTTCCGCGCCAATCCGCTCCTTTCAAATGCTTTAGATCACCGCCTGCGCCACCGGGGCGGCGGAAGGTTCCTCGTCATAGGCGGGGTACCCGTACCCCCAGATCTGCTCCGCGTCCCGGGAATACACCCGCTGGGCCACCTGGTTGGCGGTGTTTCCCTCAACGGTATACACGTTTTCCTCGTCCACCCGATACACAAGCCCGGTATGGGTCAGCTTGTTTTCCTCGTACCCGAAGAAGATCTGGGCGCCGACCTTGGGGATCTTCCCGGCCTGCCCCTTCTCCTTGAAATACCCGTAGGAGTATGTACAGCCCGCGCCCCTGCTTTTTTCGGGCTGGCAAAGCAGCTTTAGGGCCGCTTCATAGCCATAGGCGGTCAGGAAGCACCAATCGATGAACATATCGCACCAGGCATAGCCGTTTTTCTTGCCGTTGTACCAATTTGGGTACTTGGTATCAAAATCCCGGGCGTACTTGGTGTAATTTCCGTCCCCCGCATTGGCGGTTTTGCTGTCCAGGCCGCAGTCGGTCTCCTTTTCAAAATAGCCGATCTCCCCCAGGGCAACGGCAAGCACCTTGCTGACAGGATTCCCCATTTTTATTCACTCCTTCGATTTTTTGTCGTATCAGTAAACTTGCTTTGTCGCTATTTTACTACGCCCGGCCCGCCTTTGTCAATAATTGACGTCCCCCGCGAATGCTTTGAAGGCTATTTCGTTTCTTTTATTCGGAGGTTACGTTTTGTTATTCTTTCCCAGTTGTGCCAGAAAATGCCCACTTGTGCCAAATCCCTTGATTTTCAGAAATCAGAACGCTATAATTGATAGAAATAGGTAGAATCGCGCAAACCATTCTTTAGAAGGACTCATACCCACGGCACTTGATCGCATGATACAAGGAGGGGCTTCTTGTGGGCTTCAAAGGGAAAAAATGGATGATCCTAACACTAACCCTGTTCATTCTCGGGTTGCTCTGCGTCGGGATCGGCGTCTTTGTCGTAAGCAGAATGAACGCGGACACGAAAACCACCCTGGAACGCCCGGAGGGAACCCAGGTGGTCCTGAACCTGTCCACCTTTTCTTCAGTTAATGCGTTTTCCTTCAATCCGCCGGCCCGTTCCGATCTCCTCTATTACGGTCAGGATGGCGAGCTGCTAAAGCGGCACCGGAGAGGCGAGGAA
>CANQFY010000006.1 GCA_947600025.1 uncultured Oscillospiraceae bacterium | reverse complement strand
GCCAGTTCAAGCCGCTTACGCACGTAAAATAGTTGCATCCGTTCTCTATTTCCCTATTGACATCATACCATTAGACTCTCTGTCTAACGAATTATGCCTCTTGGATCTTCACCGTCAGCGGGGCCGTGATCTCATAGCCCAGGCGGCACTGGACGGTATAGGTGCCCACATTTTTGATGGTCTCGGAAATCAAAATCTTTCGCCTGTCCAGCCGCACGCCAGTAGCGGCAAAGAGGGCGTCGGCGATCTCCTGGCTGGTGACGGAACCGAACAGCCGCCCGGCGCCGCCGCCCTTGGCGGTGACGGTAACGGTCATCTCCCGCAGCTTTTTGGAAAGCTCCATGGCCTCCGCCTTCTCCCGGGCCGCCTTCTCGGCGGCGGCCTTGTCGTTCATCCGCATGGTGTTGATGGCGTCTGGCGTGGCCTCCATGGCAATTTTCCGGGGCAGCATATAGTTCCGGGCGTAGCCGTCGGAAACCTCCAGCAACTGGCCCTTCTTACCCTTTCCGTGAACATCCTGAAGCAAAATCACTTTCATGGAATTCTCCTCCTATTCGCTTTCGTAATACTGGTCGATGGAGGTCACCAGCCGGTCCAGGGCCTCCTTCACTGTGACGTTTTTGATCTGGGCCCCGGCAGTAGCGGCGTTACCGCCGCCGCCCAGAGGCTCCAGGATCATCTGCATATTGGCTCTTCCAATGCTCCGGGCAGAGATGATCACCTGGTTGTCATCCGGGTACAGCACAAACGAAGCGCTGATGCCGGAAATGTTCAGCAGCTCATCCGCCGCCTGCGCCGCCAGGACCCGGGAGGTGCCGGTGTTCAGGGCGGCAATAGCGATCTCCTTCCGGTACATCCGGGCGGAGCGGATGATCTGGTACTTCGCCATAGTCTCCTGGAAGTCGTTCTGCATAAGCATCTTGACCTCCACCGGGTCCGCCCCCAGCTGCCGCAGATATGCCGCCGCCTCGAAGGTTCGTTCGCCGGTACGGACGTTGAAGCTCTTAGTGTCCAGAAAGATGCCGGAGAGCAGGCTCTTAGCCTCGATAGGCAGAACATCCATCTTTTCCACCGCGTATTCCAGCAGCTCCGTCACCAGCTCCGAGGCGGAGGAGGCGTAAGGCTCGTGGAAGTTTACCACCACTGGATTGATATAATCTGCCGCGCGGCGGTGATGATCCACCACACAGGTCCTGGAAACCGCCTCCAAAAGAGGTTTGCACTCCACCTGGTCCGGGCGGTTGGTATCCACCACCACCAAGGTGGAATGGCTGTCCGCAAGCACCATGGCCTCCTGGCCGGAGATAAACACATCCTTATATTCCGGCACACGGCGCAACTCCTCCAGGAGCCGCCCGGAGGCGTTCCGGTCCAGATCCAGGACGATATAGCCCTTCTTTCCCTTCTTGCGGCACATACAGTTGATGCCGACGGCGGCGCCCACGGCGTCCATGTCCGCATTCCTATGGCCCATGATAAATACCTTGCTGCTCTGCCCGATCAGCTCCATCAGAGAGTTGGCGGTGACCCGGCTGCGCACCTTGCTTCGATGGTCCGCCTCCTTGGTGCGGCCGCCGTAGAAGGTGAAGTTCAGCCGGTCCTTGACCACCGCCTGGTCGCCGCCCCGGCTCAGCGCCATTTCAATGGACAGCGAGGCAAAGTCATAGCACTCCTCAAAGTTGGCCCCATCCACCCCCAGGCCAATGGACACCGAGGCCGCCAGGCCCGAAGGACTGGTGATCTGGTGCATGCTCTCCAGCAGGGAGAATTTATCCTGGGCCGCCAGGATCATATCCCGTTTTTCAAAGATGAACAGGAACCGGTTCCGCTCCAGCCGGCGGAGCAGGCCGTGGTAGCCCTCCGTCCAGGAGTTGATGGCCTCGTTCAGCCGGGCGTTCAGGGCGGACATGGCGCCCTCCGCCATGTTCTTGGTCAGTTCCTCATAGTTGTCCACCAGAATGATGGCCACCACCGGGCGGGAGCGGATATATTCGTCCCGCACCTGGTACAGCTCCGTCAGGTCTGTGAAGTACAACACGCCAAGAAGGGTCTGTTCCGGGTCGCTGGCCCGGACGGTGGTGCCGTAGACCCGGCAGCGCCGGCCCCCCAAGGTCACGTCCCGGGGGCTCTCCCGTTTGCCAGCGGTGAGCCAGTCCACCGAAAAACCGGGAAGCACATCCTCCAGAGGCTTATCCGAAAACCCCGGATTAAAGTTCACCGCGCTGGCGAACGCGGAATTGACGTAAATCACCACCCGGTCCTCCAGCCGGAGCATGAGCACGGGGAAGGGGCTCTCTGTCTCCCGGGCAGAGCTGACCGCGTCCATGGCGGAGTTCAGATAGGTTTGCAACTCCCGGTGGCGCTTCCTCTGCCGGATCAGGTAGACGATCACCAGCGCCAAGGTGATCACAGCCTCCACCGCCGCCAGGATATAGGCCCGAGACAGCACCGCGCCCAGCGTGAACAACGCCAGGACCAGGAAATACATGCCCATTCTGGGCCGCAGTAGCCGCCCCAGTTTCTTATCCATGCCCCCACCTCCCGATGATAACCTTACTAATTAGAGGTATTATATCAAATCCCGAAAAAAGGTGCAACCCCTTCACAAGGATTTCCCAAAAAACTTGTGTGGCGTTCCAACAAAAGCGCGACAAAGGGCACGGAAAAAGGCGCAAGCGAGATTTACCCAGCGAACAAAGGATATTGGATTTATCCGCTTTGGCAAAATGAACATTTGGGCCATAGTTTCTCTGTGAAAAACAGAGATTGCATTTTTTCCACAAATTATGTACAATGGTAAAAAATCCCCGGAGGTGCCTATGTCTACCCTCTTTTATATCGGCGACAGCACCGTCGCCTTTAACAAATTCGATACCTACCCTCAGACCGGCATCGCCCAGGCCATGACGCTTTTTTTGGCGGACGGGGTGACCCTGGAGGCTCGGGGCCGGAACGGGTACAGTACCAAGTCCTTTTTAGAAGAGGGCTGGTTCCGCCCGGTGAAGGACGCCATGGCGCCGGGGGATCTGCTGCTCATCCAGTTCGGGCACAACGACGAAAAGGACGATCCCGCCCGGCACACGGACCCGGACACCAGCTTTTCAGACAATCTCCGGCTGTTCCTAGGCGCGGCCCGAGAAGCGGGAGCCCTGCCGGTGCTGATCACCCCGGTGGCCCGGCGGCGCTTTTCCCAGCACCGATTCTGCCCCGGCAGCCACGGGGCCTATCCCGAGGCCGTCCGCCGGGTGGGCCGGGAGGAGGGCGTGCCGGTGCTGGACCTGACCGCCCAGACGGAGGCCCTGGTGGAGGAGCTGGGGGACGAGGAGAGCAAACCCCTTTATATGTGGCCCAAGGACAACACCCATCTAAAGCCCGCCGGGGCGGTCCGGATGGCGGAGATGGTGAGCCGGGGACTATATGATCTGGGCGGGGCCTACCGGGCCTTCCTGGATTCCAAGGTCATCGCGTATTTTGAAGAAAATCACTCGAAGGAGGATCATCAATGAACGCCAAGGAGATCATGCGAATTTTTCAGGACACCGCCTATGTCCGCACCGGCGGCAGCCCCGAGGAGCTGAAATGTGCGGAATATCTCATCGGCAAGTGCAAGGAGCTGGGGCTGGAGGCCAAGCTGGAGCCCTTCCCGGTGCAGATGGCCGAGATCCGGGAGGCCCGCCTGACGGTGGACGGCCAGGAAATTCCCTGCAAGGGCTACCGCTGCGCCGGCAGCGGGGAGGTGGAGGCACCGTTTTACTATCTGACGGGCAGCGACTCCCACAGCCTGGCCCAGTGCAAGGGGAAGATCGTGCTGGTGGACGGCCTGGGCCACTGGACCTATCGGGACATTGTGGAGAACGGTGCCGTGGGCTTTCTGACCTACGGCGGGGATATCGCCACCCCCGATCGGGATATCGACCAGAAGGAGCTGCGCGCCTCGGTATGCCAGGGCATTGCCAAGCTCCCCGGCGTCCATCTGAACGTGAAGGACGCGGTACAGCTGGTGACCCAGGACGCCAAGACCGCCAAGATCGTTCTGGAACAGGAGGAGTACGAGGGCGAGTCCCGAAACGTGGTGCTGGAAATGCCCGGGGAAATTCCCGAGACCATCGTCTTCTCCGCCCACTACGACTCCACCTCCCTCTCCCAGGGCGCTTACGACAATATGTCCGGCAGCATCGGCATCCTGGGGGTGGCGGCCTACTTCGCCCAGCATCCCCACCGGCACAGCCTGCGGTTCGTGTGGTGCGGCAGCGAGGAGCGGGGCCTGCTGGGCGCCAAGGCCCACTGCGCCAAGGAAGAAAACCTGAAAAACCTGGTCCTGAACATCAATCTGGACATGATCGGCTCGGTAATGGGCAAATTTGCCGCCTGCTGCACTAGCGAGGAGAAGCTGGTCCACTACATCAGCTATCTGGGAAGCGAGCTGGGCTTCGGCATTACCGTCCGGCAGGACGTCTACTCCAGCGACTCCACCCCCTTCGCCGACAAGGGCATCCCGGCGGTGACCTTCGCCCGGATGGCCTCCGGCAGAGCGGCCCCCATCCATGTGCGCTATGACACCCTGGAGCTGGTGAAAGGGGAGCGGATGGAGCAAGACATCAGCTTCATCACTGCCTTTGCCCAGCGGATGGCGGACGCCGTCACCTGCCCGGTGGCCAAGGAGATCCCGGAAAACATGAAAGAGAAGCTGGACCTCTACCTCTGCCGCAAGCGGGACAAAAAATAACCGCCGCCCCCTTGGGGGTGAGCGGCGCGGGCTTCCCGAAACCGAAATAGTACCAAAAACCGCGCCCCCGGGTCTCGGGGGCGCGGTTTTTAGCGTTTTCCATGCCGTGTCAAATGCCGCACTCCCCTGGCGGGGGGTGCATCTTTTATTTGTTGACTAGGTCGCACCATGGAGACAATGGGCAACCGCCGCATTTGGGCGCCCGGGCGGTGCAGGTGTCCCGGCCGAACAGGACGATCCGGTGGCAGAAATCGGAGCTTTCCTCCGGGGGCAGGATCTGTCGAAGCTGCCGCTCCACCTTTTCCGGGTCCTTGCTGCCATCGGTGAGGCCCAGACGGCCGCAGATCCGGATGCAGTGGGTATCGCAGACCACGCTTCCAGGCACCCGGTAGATGTCCCCCAGCAGCAGGTTGGCGGTCTTCCGGCCCACGCCTGGGATGCGCAGCAGCTCCTCCATGGTCCCGGGCACCTTCCCGCCGAAGTCAGACAGGAGCATCTGGCAGGCCAGCACGATGTCCCGAGCCTTGTGGTGGAAAAATCCGCAGGTACGCACCAGCTCCTCCACCTCCCCGATATCCGCCGCCGCCATGGCCTCCAAAGTGGGGTAGGCGGCAAAGAGGGCAGGGGTCACCTGATTGACCCGGGCGTCGGTACACTGGGCGGAGAGCCGCACGGCGATCAGCAGCTCATAGTCCTTGCCATAGTGGAGCGCGCACATGGACTGGGGATAGATTCCCTTCAAAGCGGCGATGATCGCCGCGACTTTTTCTTCCATAGGTAGGTCCTTCTCTCTTTTTCCCCTATTGTATCACAGCCTCGACGGTTTGGAAAGGTTTTTTTCTCCTCCCGGCACAAAACCGTCTCCCTAGGGATATGATGGCATAGATGTTTGGAGGGATACCCATGGAAACCAGCTTGGATCGGCTGCGGCCCGGCTGCCGGGCCATTGTGATCAAGGTGAACACCGCCCCCGCGCTGACCCGGCGGCTGCGGGATTTCGGCCTGGTGCCGGGGACGGCGGTACACTGCCGGTATAAAAGCCCCTGGGGGGACGTGACCGCCCTTTATCTGCGGGGGGCGGTGCTGGCCCTGCGCACCAAGGATCTGCGGCGGATCCGGGTGCGCTGCGAATGAGAAGGAAACCGGTACGAATGAGAAAAGTCGCCCTTGCGGGCAACCCCAACGTGGGAAAGAGCACCCTGTTCAACGCCCTCACGGGGCTGCGTCAGCACACCGGCAACTGGCCTGGCAAGACGGTGGGCCTGGCCCAGGGCCGGGCCCGCCGGGGTAGGACGGAATATCTTTTCACCGATCTGCCGGGTACATATACCCTGGATGGGGCATCGGAGGACGAGCGCATCGCCGGGGAATTTCTGAAAGATGGAGATTCGGACTGCGTGGTGGCGGTGTGCGACGCCAGCTGCCTGGAGCGGAGCCTGATCTTGACGTTGCAGGTGCTGGCCCGGTGCCGCCGGGTGGTGGTCTGCGTCAATCTGATGGACGAGGCGGAGCGCCAGGGGCTGCGCCTGGATCTGAAGGCCCTGGAAGAGGCACTGGGCGCGCCGGTGGTGGCCACCTCCGCCAACCGGGGGCGCGGGCTGGAGGCCCTTCTGACCCAGATCGACCGGGTCTGCGACGGCCCGGAGCGGCCCTTGGGGCATTGGGAGGACCCGGTCGCCGCCGCGGAAGCTGTCTGCGGGACCTGCCAGGCCCGGGACTCCGCCCCGGAGGGTTGGCGTTTGGCCCTGGACCGGGTGCTGGTGAGCCGGCGGCACGGTGTTCCCATTCTACTGGCGCTGCTGTTTGTCATCGTCTGGCTGACGGTCTGGGGGGCCAACTACCCCTCGGAGCTGCTGGGCAGGCTGTTCGACTGGGGCTACGACCTGCTGGCGGGCATCCTTGCCTGGGCGCCCTGGTGGCTGCGGGGGGTGCTGGTGGACGGACTGTACGCCACCTCCGCCCGGGTAATCTCCGTGATGCTGCCGCCCATGGCAATCTTTTTCCCGCTGTTCACGGTTTTGGAGGATGTGGGGTATCTGCCCCGGATGGCCTTCCTGCTGGACGGCTGCATGGCCAAATGCGGCGGCTGCGGCAAGCAGGCCCTGACCCTGGCCATGGGTCTGGGGTGCAATGCCGTAGGCGTGACAGGCTGCCGGATCATCGATTCCCCCCGGGAACGGCTGGCCGCCATCCTCACCAACGCCATGGTGCCCTGCAACGGCCGGTTCCCCACCCTGATCCTGCTGGGAAGCCTGTTCTTTCCCGGACTGGGGGCCCCGGTCCTGGTGGCGGGCTGCGTCATGCTGGGAGTCCTGGGGGCCATGGCCGTCTCAGGCGCGTTGACCGGGACGGTCCTCAAAAACCAGGAAAGCACCTTCATTATGGAGCTACCTCCCTTCCGGCGGCCCCGGATCGGGCAGATCCTGATCCGTTCGTTGCTGGACCGCACCCTGTTCGTAGCGGGCCGGGCCCTGACGGTGGCGGCCCCGGCAGGGGTGGTCCTGTGGATCCTGGCCAATACCCGGCTGCTCTCCTTGGCGGTGGGCCTACTGGACCCAATTGGCAGGTTTCTGGGAATGGACGGGGCCATTTTGCTGGCCTTTTGCCTGGCCCTGCCCGCCAACGAGCTGACGGTGCCGGTGCTGCTCATGGCCCTCACCGGCGGAGGGAGTCTGCAAAGCGTGGCGGGCCTGGGCGGGGAGCTGCTGCTGTCAGCAGGCTGGACCTGGCAGACGGCGCTGTGCGTCATGGCGTTCACCCTGTTCCACTGGCCCTGCTCCACCACGCTGATGACAGTCTATCAGGAGACCCGGAGCATTGGAAAAACAGCGGCGGCATTCTTCCTGCCGACCGCTGTGGGGGGAATCCTGTGTATCATGCTGCGCCTACTCCTGGGCTAGACAGGCGGAGAGGGCGGAGATCTCGTAGGCGGTGCGCTCCTCGGGGCCGTCCGCGGTGACCTTGGTGTAGATCCGGCTCTGAAGCCGACCCTGGATCTGAAGCCGGTCCCGGGTGTGGCAGGCCGACAGCTCCTGGGCGGTCCTGCCCCACAAAATGCAGGGCAAGTAATCCGCCCGGTGAAAAGCCCGCGGGACCGCCAGCATCACGTCGCAGATCTCCCGACCCAGGGGGGTGTGGCGATAGGTAGGCTCCCGGCAGAGCGTGCCCTCCAGAAACACTTCATTAAGGATCTCTCCGTCCTCTACGGCGATGGAGGTGGCGAAGACGAAAATCAGCAGCCGCCGGTTTCCCTCCTGCCGGAAGTTGTGGGAGCGGACCTGCCCGGTGACGGTAAGCATTCCCCCTGCCGTGGGATCCAGCCCGGCCAGAGCAGATCCATCCACGATCACCGGCAGCAGGTCCACCGCCCCGGAGAGCCTTGGGACCTCCAAAAGAAAGCGATAAAATTTTTTCCCGTGGTTTTCGTGGGAGAAAACCGGCAGGGCATGGAGCATACCCCGCAGTACGGCGTGGTTCAACAAATGTTCCAATGGTACCACCTCAGATCTCAGATGTATGGAACATCCTATGCGCCGATCTCTTTTGTATGCGCCCGCCGTTTCGGCGGGCGCCGGGGGTTATTTCCCGAAATCCGACAGCGTGATGGCCTTTCCCCCGTGGAGACGGCTTTCCTCGGCGGCCAACGCCATGATGTGGCTTTCCACGGACACGTCGATGGAGGTCAGGGTCTCCCGCCCTCCCAGGGAGATGAGACGGCAGAAGTTCTCCATCATCCGCTGATCGCCGCCGCCGTGGCCGGCGTACTCGTCCTGAATGGGATCCAGCTGGTAGACGGTTTCCGGCCTGCCGAAGGGCCGGAGCACCACCCGCTGGTCGTCCAGATTGCCCTCCAGCTCCCCCATGCTGCCGGTGAGGCGAATGGTGCGGTAGCACCCCTCCGTGAAGGCGGAGAGGTGGAAGGCGGCGGTGACGCCCCCCTCAAATTCCAGGTTCACGATCTGATGGTCCGCCACGTCGTTGTCGCAGCGGTAGACGCAGCGGCCGTAGGGGCCGGTCCGCAGGGCCTTGCGGATGCCCGCCTCGGACACATCGCCGGTCAGCACCGTCAGAGGCCACTGACGGTGGCCGCCGAAGTAGCCGCTGGCGGGATTGGTTAGGTAAATCTTTTCGGCATCGTATGGACATTCGTCCTTTACCCGGCAGTCCAGGCACCGGGCGGCGCTGCCCACCGGGGCGTTGACGGAGCGGAACCAGTCCAGGCTCCCGAAGCTGGACACCCGGAGGCAGGGTTTTCCCACAAGATAGCGGAGGATGTCCATGTCGTGGCAGCTCTTGGCCAGAATGACGGGACTGCTGTCCTCCGTCCGGCGCCAGTTGCCCCGGACATAACTGTGGGCGAAGTGCCAGTAGGCCACGTTTTCCGTGGCTACCACGGATTCCAGCTTCCCGATGGCGCCGCAGGCCAGCAGCTCCTTGAGCTTCTGGTAGAACTGGGTGTAGCGCAGCACATGACACACCACCACGATCCGGCCGGTTTCATGAGCCTTCTCCCGCAGGGCGACGCACTCCGCCAGGCTGGGGGAGATGGGCTTTTCCAGCAGAAGGTGGTAGCCCTTTTCCAGGGCGGGGATGGCGAAGCGAATGTGGTCGCTGTCCTGGGTGGTGATGAACATGGCGTCCGCCAGCTTTTTCTGGGCCAGCATGGCCTCCCCGGAGGCAAAGCAGTGCTCCTCCGGCGCCCCAAATTCCTTGACCGCCAGGGCCCGCCGTTCCGGCCGGGGGTCCGCCACCGCCACGATCTCCATTTCCTCGGGGCGGAGCAGTTGATAGCTGCCGTAGGCCTCCGCCCCCCGGGTGCCGAAGCCGCAGATGGCAACCGTGATCTTTTTTCCCATATGATCCCTCTCCTTTACAGATCCACCTTACAGGCGGAGGCGATCTCTCCCCAGGCGTAGCTGCCCCGGAGGGCGCCGTCGGGCAAACGAGTATAGGGAAGGGGCGTTTCCGCCAGCGCCGCCACGGCGGCGTCCTCGCCGGCGGCAAAACCGGCCAAGGCCTCCCCGGCGGTCTGGAACCGGGCGATCTGACCGCCCAGGCGCAGATCGATGATCTCAAAGCCGTAGACTTTGTTGGTGGAATACCAGAGCGCCCGGTATTCCCGCCGCAGCCGCTCCAGCTGCTCCCGGGCGTCCTCCGCCAGGGCGGCGCAGGCCCGCGCGCCTGCCCGGTCCCCGGCCCGGACGCAGGGCCCGGCGGCCTGGTGGAACCGGCATTTGGCGGCCAGGGCGGCCGCCAGGACGGCATAGAACCCGAACAACTGGGAAAATTCGGGATTTTCCCCGGCGTATTTTTGATAATCCTTCTCCAGGGCGGCGTAGTGGGCGGCGGCGTCCACTCCCTCTAAGTCCGCCTCATACAGCGGCACCAGCGGGTCCTGATACAAAAGGAATTTGGCGGCGTTTACCGGCCGCAGCTCCCAATCCTTCACGCCGGGGAGCTGATGGAACCGGGTCAGGCCCAAAAACGCCTGGCTGTCGGCCCCGGTCACCGCCCGGAAACGGGCGTTGAGTTCCACCGGGTCATAGTCTCCTGTGTAGCAGAACTCGGCGTACACGGCCAGGCCGTAGAGCATGGACAATAGATTGCACTCCGCACCGTTGTCCCCCCAGGCGGCGGCAAAGACCAGGGGCACCTGATGAGCCCGGGCCTGGCGCAGGCCGGGGAGGGCGGTTTGGAGGGTCTTTTCATAGTGGGGCGCGGGGCCGGTCCAGGTCCAGATGCCCCCGGCAAAGGCCTTGGGGGCGGCGAAGGCCTCGTGCATGGCAAGCATCCGGTCGTAGGTGGCCTCGTCGTGGTGATAATAATCCCAGTAGACCAGGGTGATGTCCTCCGGAGCCTGGGTGACCACCTGGGGCGGCACCGAGGGGGCGTCATAGTAGCCCTCGCTGGGGCTAGACAGGCGGAAATACATATCGCTCCACATCATGGCGGAAAGCCCCAGCTCCCGGACGGCGGCCCCCACATTTTTCAGGTGCCGCTGCATCAGCTGGAAGGCGGGGGTATAGGGGTGGCGGTGCATATACACGCCCTTGCCCAGAAAGAAGGCCTCGTCCAGGCCGATGTGGATCCGCTTGGAGCGGTAGGGGGCGGAGGCGGACGCCAGCATGGCCCGGATGAAGGCCAGGCTGGCCTCGTCGTCCACCAGGAGCACCTCCTCGGTGTCCTTCATGTGGGCCATGGCGGGCCAGTGGAGGGCCCGGTTCAGGTGCCCCAGGGTCTGGATGCAGGGGCACAGCTCAATGCCCAGGGCATCGGCGTAGTCGTCCAGCTCGGAAAGCTCCTCTTTGCTATACCGGCCCCGGAGGTAGCCGAAGTAAGGGTAGCCCTCCACCTCGTAGGTATCCTCGGTGTACATCATCCCCAGGTCCATGCCCAGCATGGCCATTTTCCGGAAGAAATACCGGAGGGTCTCGGGCTTCAGCACAGCGTTGCGGGAGCAATCGAACATGATGCCCAGGGTCTCAAAGCAGGGCTTCTGGACCAGGGAGACTGTCTCTCCCCAGTGCTGGGCCAGCAGGGACAGGCCCCGGAAGCACTCCACGGGCTTGCTCCAGACGATCCGGGCCCCCTGGGCGTCCGTCTCCAGGACAAGCCCCGGCCCTTGGCGGAAGGTCACGGGGAAGCCCCCGTCGTCCCGGGCAAGGCCCAGGTCTCCCGCCATGTAGGCGAACCCCTCCTCAAATCGGGCAGGCAGCTGACCCAAAATCCGGATGGTGCGGGCCGTCTTCATCACTTGACCTCCTTGATTCGGACGGGCCGGTGCTCGGCGGCGGACTGATAGGCCCCCAGCACGATCTGCAGGGCCTTTTTCCCCTCCTGGGCGTCAATCAGCAGCTCGCCTTTGCCCAAAATGGCCTGGGTGAAGTTCGTCACCTGCT
Organism: uncultured Oscillospiraceae bacterium; assembly: GCA_947600025.1. Taxonomy (GTDB): domain Bacteria; phylum Bacillota; class Clostridia; order Oscillospirales; family Oscillospiraceae; genus Faecousia. The sequence continues at coordinate 33,275 of CANQFY010000006.1, read as the reverse complement.
GAATGTGGCCCAGTCCGCTGATCTTGGTGGGGTCGGAGCTGCTCCGGCTGTCGGCCATGCCGCACCCCTCATGGGGCAGGCCCTTGTCGTCGGCCACATCCCAGAGCAGGATCCGATCCTCTTCCAGAATGATGGTTCCCTCTTTTCCGCACAGCTCCAACCGGCGGCAGAAGCCGGAGTACATACTGGTGGTGGCCTGGATGACCCCCACCGCCCCGTTGTGGAACTCCGCCACGGCGCTAAGGGTGTCCTCCACCTCGATGTTCCGGGCCAGGGTCTTGGAGCAGGCATAGATGGTATCGATGGGCCCGGCCAGATATTGCAGCAGGTCCACCCCATGGATGCCCTGGTTCATCAGCGCGCCGCCGCCGTCCAGGGCCTTGGTCCCCCGCCAGGCGCCGGAGTTGTAATAGGCCTGGCTGCGGTGATACTTCATGTACAGATCGGCGCATACCAGCTTGCCCAGCACCTTCCGGTCCATGGCGTGCTTGACCTGCTGCACCGCCGGCGAAAAGCGGAGCTGGCTGATCACGCTGACCAGCACCTTTTTAGCCCGGGCCCGGCGGATGATCTGGTCACATTCCTCCATGGTCAGGGCAATGGGCTTCTCGATCAGGACGTGCCGCCCATGCTCGATGGCCTCCAGGGCAAACTGCGCGTGGAGGCCGCTGGGCGTGCAGACGCACACCGCCTGCACGCTTTCGTCATCCCAGATCGCTTGGGTATCGGGATAGGCCCGGGTGCCGATATCCTCGGCGAACCGGGCTGTTTTTTCCGGGTCCCGGCCGCATACGCCCGCCAGGGCGGCGTCGGGGCAGGCCCGGATGGCCGCGATATGATATTTGGAGATCATGCCGCAGCCGATGACAGCGTAGGTGATCTTTTCCATTTTACTCCCTCCAAATGCCTCCATCATGTTGATAATATCGGTCGTTGAGCGGATAGAGGCCCCCTTCCGGTACCGTCCAGGGCTCTCCCCAGGCAGGGCTTTCCCGGCAAAGGGCCTGCCAGTTCCGGTAGTTTTGCGCGCCGTTGGTTTCAAACACCCCCCGTTTCAGGCCGGGCAGAGGGGCGAGTCCGGCGGCGAAGCGTTTGTTCAGCTCCACCATGGTTGGATTTACGGTCAGATCAGCGCAGAAGCAAGGAAGGCCCCGCTTTCCCGCCTCCTCCAGCACCCCCAGAGACACAGACACGGTCTTGGCGATGGGCTTGAGGGCCATGGCCCGATAGCCCAGCTGATCCATGAGAAGGGCCGCGTCCTGGGGCGAGTGGGCGCTTTCGTCCCCGGCCACCGTCACGGGAAGGCCGGACACGTCCTGCAAGCGGTCCTCCGAAAAGGGCTCCTCCAGCAGCAAAATATGTTCCAAAGCCCCCATTTTGTCCGCCGCCTCCAAGAAGGCGGTCAGCCGCTGCCGGGTATCGTAGCGCCCGTTTGCGTCCAGATAGTAAGCGGGCCGGCCCGACACGGTCCAGGGGGTCTCCAGGGTAGACAGCAGCCTGTGGAGCCGCGCCAGCCGCTGAATGTCCCATTCCAGCATCTCCCGGAGGTCGTTCCGGCCTCCGGGATCGGAGCCGATCTTGATTTTAAACAGGAAGCAGCCCTGCTTTGCCAGGGCCAGCGCCTGCTCCTCCCCCGTGTCGTAGGAGATCAGGGGGATGGTCCCCAGGGCCGGCTGTTTTCCGCCCAGGTAGGCGGTATGGGAGGCGGCAAGGGCGGCAAAGTCCGGCTTCCCCTGAGACAGCCGGTACAGCTTCCAGAGGGCCCAGTCCACCCCGGTCAGGGCGTTGAGGGCGAAGGTAGGCCGAAGATTCGGCTGCCCGGTCCGCTTCCGCCCCTCCTGAAGCACCGCCGGAAGCAGCTTTTCCAACATTCTCGGGGGCGGCTCCAGGGCCATGCCCTGCAGCAGCTCCAGGGCGAACTGGGTCAGCGCCAGCATTTTTTCGTTTCCCCCGTCCTGGCCCCATTGGGCGAAAACGGCGCTGTCGCTCCAAAGGACGCTCTGGACGCTCTGCCCGGTGGCCACATTCCCGCCGTCAGTTTCCAGCCGGCAGCAGACCTGCCACAGCTCGGTGAGGCTCCCGCCCTTGAACCCGAAATGGGTGTTTAGAGGCTCCCGGCGGCAGACCAGGCCGGCAGATTTAATTTTTTCCATGTCAGGCGATGGTGGAGAGCATTTCCTGCCGAACCTCGCCCTCCAGCGGGCGGCCGGAAAGATAGTTTCGGATCTGTTCCAGGCAGAAATCCCCCAGCTTCATCAGGCCATTGTTGGCCTGCCCCGCCAAATGGGGGGTCAGGATGCAATTGGGCAGACGGCGCAGGGGACTGTCCTGGGCGGGCGGCTCCGGGTCCGTCACGTCCAGGCAGGCGTACTTCAGTTTTCCGGCGGCCAAATAGTCCGCCAGCGCGGCCTCGTCCACCAGGCTGCCCCGGGCGGTGTTAATCAGGATGGCGCCGGGCTTCATACGCTCCAACCGGTCCCGGTCCACCATGTGGTAGGTGCTGTCCAGCTGGGGGGCGTGGAGGCTGAGAATGTCGCTGCTGGTAAAGACCTCCTCCAGCTCCGCCTTCCGCGCTCCCACGGCCACCATGGCCTCCGCCCCCACCAGGGGGTCATAGGCGATGACCTCCACGCTGAAGGGCCGGAGCAGCTCGGCATAGTGCTTCCCCGCCAGGCCAAAGCCGATGATGCCCACGGTGATGCCGTACATCTCCGTGACGCCGTCGTGGCTCCAGCCGCCTCGGTGGGTGTCTTCGTTGAGGGCAAACAGATTCTTGGCGCTGGCGATGGTCAGCCCCAGGGCGGTCTCGGACACCCCGGTGCTGAGAACCTTGGCCGCGGATACGATCCTTACGCCCCGGCGATACATCTCGTCAGTGACGATGCTCTTGACACTGCCGGCGGCGTGGGCGATGAGCTTGAGGTTGGGGGCCTGGTCCAGCAGCCGCGCCGTCATGGCGGGGCTTCCCCAACTGGTAACAGCGAAGTCGGCGTCCTTGATCAGACGGGCGGCGTTTTCAATTTCATTTTCCTTTGTTTGGTTTACGGACAGCTCCGCCATTGCCTGAAATTGCGCCTGGGTCTGGGGGTGGATAACCTTCGGGTAGACGACCTGGTCCAAAAGCATGGCGATTTTCATGGGCTCCTCCTCATTTTCTCACCGTACATACAATACGGCTATTGTGTATGCGTAGTATAACACATCCGTGGGCAAATGTCTTTGTCCATAATTTTTCGCAATTTGCACATATCAAGTTTATTATAAATCTTTTTTCTTGGAAGTAGTTTACAAAATAGAATCTTTGTGCTATACTAAAAATGCAGGATTCTAGGCTTGGAAAGGAAGCGTCGATTGTGTACGAATTCAGCGTGTTATGGTCGGGCAAGTACTTCCAATACTGGGAAAACGAGCTCCATAGCCACAGTTATTATCAAATCATAGCGGTGCTGAAGAGCGGCGGACGGATCACCCTCGGCGAGGAAACCATCCAAATGCAGGACCGGCAGGTCCTGTTGATCCGCCCCCACACCATCCATTCTATCATTCGTGAAGAACAGGACCCCCAGCCGCAGCTCATGGACATTAAATTCACCGTAGCCGATGAGCAGCTGGCCCGGGATCTGAACCGGCTCCCTGCCGTTCTGGATGTGGACTTCGGCAGGTTTCAGTATTACTTTGACCACATTCTGCGGGAGAGCGCCCAGGCCGCTCCATACAGCTACAACTGCGTCTGCTACTATTTCGGGCTGACGCTGGTGCTTCTGCTGCGGTCCCAGCGGCCTCAGACGGGTCTTCCCAGGCCGGATCAGCTTCAGGAGCTGCCCACGGGCCGTACCACCGGGGTGGACATGGCGGCGGTGATCCGATACATTCAGGAAAACTACATTACCCCCATCACCTTGGAGGATCTGGCCAAGGTGGCCAGCGTGAGCAAGAGCACCCTGATCCTGGCCTTCAAGCAGACCCTGAACACCACCCCCAACAAGTATATCAACCAGGTCCGCCTGGGCAAGGCCAAGGAACTGCTGCTCACCACCAACTCCAACATCAGCGAGATCTCGGAGATGGTGGGCTTCCAGAGTCTGCACTATTTCAGCCGTTATTTCAAGAACCACGAGCAGGTCTCCCCGGTAGAGTACCGCCAGCGGTATTCCAGCTCCCGGTTCTACACCTACCGCCAGCCCATCGGTCTGCCGGAGCCGGTGCTGCATACGGAAAAGAAGTGATCTCCCCCGCCCCCTACCGCACCCGGCCCGGGGCGGGGAACTTTTCATGGTTATTTTGGCGGATTTTCCGCCCAAGGAGGATAAATCTATGAATTTTGGCATCATCGGGTGCGGCGTTATCGCCTTTACCCACGCCAGCGCCCTGAAGCAGCTGGCAAACGAGGGCTGCTGCCTCTACGGCTGCTGCGACGTGGACCAGAAAAAGGCCGAGGCCTACGCCCGGGACCACGGTGTGAAAAAGGTCTACCCGGACTACCATGCCATGCTGGCCAACCCGGATATCAACATTGTCTGCGTCTGCGTTCCCAGCGGTCTTCACGGCCAGGTGGTGATGGACGCCGCCCGGGCGGGAAAGGCCATCGTCTGCGAAAAGCCTATGGAGATCACCCCGGAAAAAATTGAGGAGGTCATCCGGGTGGTCCGGGCGTGCGGCGTGAAGATGCAGTGTATCTTCCAGCGGCGGCTGATGCCCGTGGCCATCGCGCTGAAGGACCTGATCGCCAAGGGGGACCTGGGCCGGATCTGCATGGCCGAGGCCCGGCTCAACTACTACCGGGACCAGGCGTACTACAACAGCGCCGGCTGGCGGGGCACCTGGGACTTGGACGGTGGCGGCGCTCTGATGAATCAGGGCGTTCACGGCATTGATCTGATTTTGTGGATGCTGGGCGGGCAGATCGACACCCTCTACGGCAAGGCCGCCACCCTCTGCCGGGACATTCCCGTGGAGGACACCGCCGCCGCCCTGATCCGAATGAAGGACGGGGCACTGTGCGTCATCGAAGGGGCCACCACCGCCTACCCCGGCTATTCCAGCACCTTTACCGTCTACGGGGAGAAGGGCACCGTCAGCTTCGACGATCAGCACATCATTGCCTGGAACTTTATCGACCAGGAGAGCGCCCCGCCCCGGCCCGATTTGGGCTCCGATGTGGTGGGCGGCGCGAAAAATCCCATCGACATCGGGATCTACGGCCACATCTGCCTGCTGCGGGACATCGCCCAGGCGGTCCGGGACGACCGGGCCCCTATGCTGCCTCCCGAGGAGGCGGCCCTGGCGGTGAAGGTCATCTGCGCCGTCTATGAGTCCACCAAAACGGGCCTGCCGGTGAAATTCCAATGAGACTTGCCTACATTACCGACGAGGCCACCCAGGACCTGCGCCAGGCGGTGGAACTGGCGAAAAAGCTGGGCTTTTCCGGGGTAGAGCTGCGCAGTGTGGAGGACACCCGCATCGACCAGATCCCCATTCGGCGGCTCCGGGAATACCGGCGGCTCCTGGACGGGGAAGGGCTGGCAGTCTGCGACCTGGCAAGCTCCTTTTATAAGTGCCCCCTGGCGGAGGCGCCGGGAGAGCTGGACAAGCTCAAGCGCCTCTGCGACGGGGCGGAGGAACTGGGCTGCGGAAATATTCGGGGCTTTGCCTTTTTCGCCCAGGGCGCGCCGGCGGTAACGGATGAAATTCTGGACGCCTTCGGCCCCGCCGGGGAAATTTTGAGAGAGCGGGGCAAGCGGCTCCTTTTGGAGGCCGATCCCAGCGTCAACACCCCCAATCACGCCGCCCTGGGGGCCCTTTTGGCCCGGCTGGACGCCCCGGAATTTGGGGCCATCTACGACCCCGGCAACGATCTATACGACCCGGGCCGGGAGCGGCCCTACCCGGAGGGGTATCTGGCGGTAAAGCCCTGGCTGGCCCACGTCCACATCAAGGACGCCCTGCTGAATGCCGCCAGGGAGCCGGAATGTGTGAAGATCGGCACGGGCTGGGTGGACTATCCCGGCCTGCTCGCCGCCCTCCGGCGGGACGGCTACGAGGGCTATCTGTCCCTAGAGACCCACTACCGGGTGGGCGCCGGGATCAGCGAGGCGCTGATGCGCCAGCCCGGCGGCGCGGTCTTCTCCCAGGGGGGCATGGCCGCCACTGTGGAAAGCGCCCATGCTCTACGGAAGCTACTGGAGGAGGGAGCGCCATGCGCCATGTAATTCGGGACGTGCTGCTGGTCCAGGGGGACATCCAGCCCCGGGATATCATCATCGACGGCGATCGGATCGAGGCTGTTCTCCCCCATGGCACGGCGGACCCGGCCCTGCCCGGCGTCGACGGGGAGGGGCTGTACCTGTCCCACGGATTTATCGACATTCACCTCCACGGCGGCGGCGGAGCCGACTTCATGGACGGCACCGAGGAGGCCTGGCGGACCGCCGCGGCCCTCCATCTGCGCCATGGCACCACCTGCATCACCCCCACCACCCTGTCCGCCACCCGGGAGGAGCTGCTGAGCGCCTTCGACATTTTCTACCGCTGCCGTTCGGATCTGAAAGACGGGGCCAGAATGTTGGGGCTGCACCTGGAGGGGCCCTACTTTTCCCCCGCCCAGGCGGGGGCCCAGGACCCCAGCCAGCTCCGAGATCCGGACCCCCAGGAGTGCGCCGAAATTTTGAAGCGCTGCCCGGACATTCTCCGCTGGTCCCTGGCCCCGGAGCTGCCCGGGGCGTTGGACTTGGGCCGGGAGCTGAAACGCAGGGGCATCACCGCCGCCATCGGCCACAGCGACGCCACCTATTCCCAGGTGGTGTCGGCGGTGGAGGCGGGGTACACCCATGTGACCCACCTCTATTCCGGCTGCTCCACCATCACCCGGCAGGGGGGCTTCCGCCGGGGCGGCGTGGTGGAGGCGGCCTATGTGCTGCCCCAGCTCACCAGCGAGATCATCGCCGACGGGTGCCACCTGCCCCCGGAGCTGCTGCAAATGGCCTACCGCTTTATCGGCCCCAAACGACTGTGCCTGGTCACCGACGCCATGCGGGCCGCCGGCCAGACCCAGGGGGAGAGCATTTTGGGCAGCCTGTCCCAGGGCCAGCGGGTGATCATTGAGGACGGAGTGGCCAAAATGCCGGACCGGACCGCCTTCGCCGGCTCTGTCTGCACCGCCGACCGGCTGGTGCGGAATATGGTGCGGCTGGCGGGAGCCACGTTACCCGAGGCTGTGGAAATGATGACCCAGACCCCCGCCCGGGTGATCGGCAGGCAGGATGTGACCGGCACCGTGGCCCCCGGGAGGAAGGCGGATCTGGTCCTCTTTGACGCGGACATCCGCATCCGGCGGGTGTGGACGGACGGCGTAGAGCGCTATGAAAGCTAGGAGAAAGAAATGAAAGAATTATTATTCGATTTGCTCCGGGTGGAGATCTTCGACACTCGGGCGGAAATGGGCGCGGCGGCCGCCCGGGATATTGCCGCCGCCATCCGCCAGGTGCTGGCGGAAAAGGACTGCTGCAACATGATTTTCGCCGCCGCCCCCTCCCAAAACGAGGTGTTGGCGGCCCTGGCGGCGGACAAAACCGTGGATTTCACCCGGATCCGGGCCTTCCACATGGACGAGTACATCGGCCTGGCCCCGGACGCGCCCCAGGGCTTCGGCAATTTCCTCCGCAGGGCGCTTTTTGACAAGGCGCCGTTTAAAGAGGTCCACTATCTCCGTGGTGGCGGTGACCCGGAGGCGGAGTGCGCCCGCTACGCCGCCCTCTTGGCGCGATATCCCACGGACATCGTGTGCCTGGGCATTGGGGAAAACGGCCATGTGGCCTTCAACGACCCGCCGGTGGCGGATTTTTCCGACCCGGCGCTGGTGAAGAAGGTAGCCCTGGACCCGGTCTGCCGCCAGCAGCAGGTCAACGACGGCTGCTTCGCGGCCCTTTCCCAGGTGCCTACCCACGCCCTGACTCTGACGGTGCCGGCTCTGATGGGGGGCAAACGGCTGTTCTGTGTGGTACCGGCATCTACCAAAGCCCAGGCGGTGCGCAATACCCTTTACGGTCCGGTTTCAGAAGCGTGTCCCGCATCCGCCCTCCGGCGGCACGGCGACGCCATTCTCTACCTGGACCCGGACAGCGCCGCCCTATTGTAGCTTCATCCGGAAAGCCGCACCATCAGGCCGGAACCGGGCTTTATGCAATAGAAAACGCGAAACGGCGGCAAGGATTGCCCTTGCCGCCGTTTCTATTATACGTTCTTTACCTCTTCGGTTACATATCGAAGGGCTCCATGCCGAGAACGGGGTGGCCCACCTCGGAAAGGTAGTTCAGCAGCTGCTCCGGGTCGTCGGTGCAGACGGATTCGTCCGCCACCATATCGGTGAAGTTTTCCACACCGTACAGCTCCAGGGCGGAGGCGTCCAGCCGCTCCCGGACCGCGTCCTTCAGCTCCTTGGGCATCCACACGATCCGGCCCAGGCCGCCTTCGGCCTTCAAAAACTTCTTGGAGGAGATGAACTGCTTGCCATGGCCCATGAAGCCGGGGGTCTGCACGCCGCCGCCGGTCATGGAGGCCATCTCGGAGAAGGTCATACCCAGAGGCGTCATACCCGCGTGCTCCCGGCAGGTGATCACCACGCCCATGGACACCGGCTCCACGCCGCAGATGCACTCGAAGCAGCCGCAGCTGGTCATGGGGTCCTGGAACAGGGAGTACAGGGTGACGTGCTCCAGGGCGCCGTGGGAGTACTTGTTCACAGCCTCGTCCACGTCCTCGTAGCGGCCCAGATTCTCGTCGATGCAGCGGTCCTTGGGCACCACCTGGCAGGGGCCGGTGGGATCCAGCTCGTTGGTGGCCTTGGCGTCCAGCCAGGACACCGCGCCGCACAGGCCCAGCCGCTCGGGCGTAACGATGCACACATGGCTGGGAGAGAAGGCCTGGCACATGATGCAGGTGTAGTACACCGGCACGGACTCGTCGGTCATGGATTTCAGCCGGTCGTCCCGCTTGGAGAAGACCTCGTTGGCGTGGCGGCGGAGCTCCGCGTTTTTCTCCGCGTCCACGATGATGGTGACCTGGCACTTGTCCACCACGGCGTCAAATTCGCTCTTGACCTTGGCGTAGAGGACCTCGCCAATGTGGTGGAAGCGGAAGCCCGCCTCGAAATCGGCCTTGGAGATCCGCACCCGGATCATATCCCGCTGGCCAGTGTGCATCACGCCCTCGATGCAGTTTAAGTAGCTGTGGAATTTCCGCTCCATGACGGACTCGAAGTCCGGCTGCATATTCTTGCCGGCCACGTCCACGGTATAGGACAGGGAGATCTTGGAGCCCACGGGGATCTGGTCCAGCTCGGGGCCGATAACAGTGATCTTGTGGTCCTCCACCTCGGCGGCGTCCTTGGTGGCCACCAGCTCGAAGCAGTCCACACGGGAGCCGTCCACCTCCACCTGCATATCGCCCCGGCGAATAATCTCGCCCTCAAAGGCGGAGGCAAATGCTACGGGAATGTCGATATCGGTGATCTTCAGCTTGATGTCCCGGGCCTCCAGGGAGGTGGCGTTCCACTTGGAGGTGTCCAGCTGCTGGATCAGGCTCTTGGGCACCCGGAACATATTCTCCGTCTCGTTGGAAATCACGGGGAAGCCCAGGCAGATGGCCCCGGCGCCATAGGCCACGGTCTCGTCGGACAGGGGCTTGTAGGCGTTGACGAAGGCCCGGACCCGGTCCATGGTGTACTTGGCCAGGCTCTTAAAATCGCCGGGGGTGATGTTGCCGAAGATCAAAGCAGCCCGCAGGGCCACGGAGACCACATGGATCACGCTCTGGGTCTCATAGCCCAGAGGCACCACCCGGACGTTTTCGCCGGTCTTGTAGCCTTTTTCCGCCAACTGGCGGATGCCCTCGCCGGTGACGGAGACCAGCATGCCCTGGCCCTGGTAGCTCTTGACCAGACTGACCATCTCGTCTGCGGTCTCGGCGCCGCCGATGATCACGGCCACGCCGGGGATGTCCCCAGTGACCAGGGGCACGCCCAGGTTCCGCACAAAGGCGTCGGTCAAATGGCCGCAGCAGGGGGCCTCATAGGGGGTGGCGCCCCGGAGGTACTTCAGGGCCTCCAGGAATTCGGCGCACAGCGCCGAGGCAATGCCGGACTGGAAGGCGTCGTGGAGCCGGGGAGCCCGGGTCATCATGGCCTTCACGGTGGAAAGAGCGGCCTTCATCTGGCCCAGGGTGGCGATCTTCTCGCCCACCACGGCGTAATAGCAGGGCAGGCTGTATGCGGTGCCGGGGAAGGACACGCTCTCCGCCTCGCCGTAGGCCGCGACGGCTTCGTTCACCGCTTTTTCGGTGCGGGCGTATACGGTGTCGTTCCCGCCGAATACTCTGTCAAATAATGTCACGGTTTTTCCTCCTAAAGTTCGTCACGATCCAAGATCGATTTTATTTTCCGAATTTCCTCAATGGCCTGGGGGCTGAAATCGTAGGGGGATTTCCCCTGCCGGTCTGCCTCCATGATCTGGGGATTGTAGTGGACGCAGCCCAGCAGGTCCTCCGCCGGGATGGCGTCCCGGACGAAGGCCTCGTCCGCCTCGTCCCGGAGCTTGTTGGCCACCACCCGGACCCGGTCAACGCCCAGATCGTGGGCCAGGCGCTTGACGCTGCGGTAGGTCTGCACGGACCGGGCCCCCGGCTCCACCACCACCACAAAGGCGTCCATATTGGCGGCGGTGCCCCGGCCCAGGTGCTCCAGCCCGGCCTCCATGTCCATGATGACCACGTCGTTTTTCCGGTAGGTCAGGCTGGAGAGGATGGCTTTGAGCATCACGTGCTCCGGGCAGACGCATCCGCTGCCGCCCACGTCCACAGTGCCCATGACCAGCAGCTTCACCCCGTTGATATCCCGGGCGAACTTCTCGGGGATGTCCGCCACATAGGGATTGAGCTTAAAGAAGGTGTTGGCGGCGTTGGCGCCGGTGCGTTCCTCCACCAGGGTGCGCATTTTGGAGATGGGGACGATTTTGTCCACCTCCTCCTGGCTCAGGCCCAGGGCCAGGCCCAGGTTGGCGTCCGGGTCTACGTCGGCGGCCAGGACGGTCCGCCCCTCTCCGGCGTAGAGCCGAGCCAGGGTGGAGGCCAGGGTGGTCTTGCCCACCCCGCCCTTGCCGGTGATGGCTAATTTCATTGGTCAAAAACCCCTTTGCTTCCGAATCAGATGCCCAGGGCGGCCCGCTTTTCCTCGATCCGGTCCAGCATCCGCTGGCCCAGCTTGTCGATGTCCAGCTCCACGGTGTAGTTGGCCTCCACCCAGTCCTTGACGCCGTGCTCGCCCTGCAGGAGGGCGGTGACCTCGCTGGAGCCCTTGGTGTAGGGATCCACGCCCAGGAAGGTGTCGATGCCGGTGGCAACCACATAGTTGCCGATGGAAACGGCCTTCTCGCTCATCCACTCGGGGGCGCAGCCCACCAGCGGGAGCTGGGAAATGGGGATGCCCCAGTCCTTGGAGATGTCGGCGGCCAGAACCATCATCCGGGAGATGTCCACGCAGGAGCCCATATGCAGCACCGGCGGGATGTTCGCCAGCTCGCAGACCCGCTTCAAGCCGTCGCCGCAGTATTCCTTGGCGATCTCGGGGTCCATCAGGCCGGCCTTGGCGGCGGCCTGGGCGGCACAGCCGGAGACGATGAGGATCACGTCGTTTTCCAGCAGGTATTTCATCAGCTGGATGTGGGCGGAGTCGGGACGGACCTTGGGGTTGTTGCAGCCCACCATGGCCACCGCGCCCCGGAGCACGCCGGAGTGGATGCACTCGATCAGGGGCTTGGTGGTGCCGAACTCGTCAAGCTGGGAGTTGGCCACGGTGTCCAGGGTCTTCTTAATGGCCTCCACGGAGTAGCCCACCCGGGCCTTGGAGACCTGCTTGGGGATGTTCACCAGGCTCTGATCCCGGTTCTTGAAATTCTCGATGGCCATTTTCACGATGGCCTTGGCGTTCTCCCCGGCGTTGGCGGCGGAGAAATGGATGAACTCGGAGTCGGGCATCCGGGCGATGTTGGAAGTGGTGATGAACTTGGTATGGAAGCACTTGGAAAGGGGCCCCAGGGCGGGGAAAATGCACTGCACGTCCACCACGATGGCCTCGCAGGCGCCGGTGAGGACCACGTTCTCCTGGGTCAGGAAGTTGCCCGCCATGGGAATGCCGTGGCGCATGGCCACCTCGTTGGCGGTGCAGCAGACGCCGCAGATGTTGATGCCCTTGGCGCCCACGCTCTTGGCTAGAGCGATCATCTCCGGGTCGTTGGCGTAGTAGACCACCATCTCAGAGAGGCTGGGGTCGTGGCCGTGGACCACGATGTTGACCATGTCCTCCTCCATGACGCCGATATTGGCGGTGGTGTCCACGGGCTTGGGGGTGCCGAAGAGCACGTCGGAAAATTCCGTGCCGGCCATGGAGCCGCCCCATCCGTCGGACAGGCCGCAGCGCAGGCTCTGACGGATCAGGGCCTCGGGCAGGCTGGAGCAGCCCATGTGGGTCATGTGCAGGGCGGTGGAGACCTCCCGGTCGATGGCCCTAGGCTCGATGCCGGCGTCATGCCACAGCTTCTGGGTGTGCTCGGGGGCCCGCTTCAGGAACCGCTGGACGCCGAAGGGCTTGCCGTATTCCAGCAAGGCCATCTCGGCGATTTGGTGGGCCAGGTCGTAGATGTCCACGCCCTCGGTCTCCACACCCCACTCCTTGGCGATGCGGATCAGCTTTTCCGGGTCCTTGACCTTGTAGTTGCCGTCGGGGCTGGTCTGGTACAGGGTGTGGCAGATCTCCCGGCCATGGTCGGAGTGGGTGGCGGAGCCGCCGGCGGTGAACCGCAGGAAGTTCCGGCCCACGATGCCGTGAACGTCGCAGCCGCAGATGCCTCTGGGGCTCTTGGGGGTGATGCGGCAAGGGCCCATGGAGCAGATCCGGCAGCAGGTGCCGGCCTCGCCGAAGCCGCAGTGGGGGGTCTGGTTTTTGACCCGCTGCTGCCAGGAGTCGGCGCCCACCTTTTTCCCGTTTTCCAGCAGGGAATTGGTGGCGGCCTCCATCTCCTCAACAGTGGTTAAACGATCCCAATCCTTCATGTTATCCTCCTAAATTTATGATGTGCCTGGGGAATCGGCACAAAGCTATCGATAATATTATACTCATAGAAGATGGTTTGTCAATTACAAGTTTTCCCAAATTTTGCACCCCCCGCCAGTCCATTTGAATGTTTCGCCTGAATTTTGGAAAACCTTGTAAAAACGGTTGTAAACGCCGGGAAAATCTGATAAAATAGAGGCACTCTTTGAAGGAGGTTCCAACTATGGATTATGTAGAAGAAGTATTTGACCGGGTGCGGCTTCAGAATCCGGCCCAGCCCGAGTTCCACCAGGCGGTGCGGGAGGTGCTGACCACCCTGCGCCCCGTGATCGCCCGGGACGAGGAGCGCTACCGCCGGGAGGCCCTTTTGGAGCGGATGACCACCCCGGAGCGGGTGATCCTGTTCCGGGTGCCCTGGGTGGACGACCGGGGCCAGGTCCAGGTGAACAACGGCTTCCGGGTGCAATTCAACAGCGCCATCGGTCCCTACAAGGGGGGATTGCGGTTCCATCCCTCCGTGAATCTGGGAGTCATCAAGTTTTTGGGCTTTGAGCAGGTGTTCAAAAACGCCCTGACGGGCTTGCCCATCGGCGGCGGCAAAGGCGGCGCGGACTTTGACCCCAAAGGCAAGTCCGATCGGGAGGTCATGGCCTTCTGCCAGAGCTTCATGACGGAGCTGTACCGCCATATCGGCGCCGATACCGACGTGCCCGCCGGAGACATCGGCGTGGGCGGTCGGGAGATCGGTTATCTCTACGGCCAGTATAAGCGGATCCGGGGGACTTATGAAGGGGTCCTCACCGGCAAGGGCCTGACCTACGGCGGCTCCCTGGCCCGGACGGAGGCCACGGGCTACGGCCTGCTGTATCTGACGGAGGAAATGCTCAAGAGCAACGGCAAGACCCTGGCCGGCTTGACCGTAGCGGTGTCCGGTGCGGGAAACGTGGCCACCTACGCCATTCAGAAGGCCTGGCAGCTGGGTGCCAAGCCCGTCACCTGCTCCGACTCCACCGGCTGGATCTACGACCCGGAGGGCATCGACGTGGCCACCCTCAAGCAGGTCAAGGAGGTCCGCCGGGCCCGGCTGACGGAGTACGCCGCCCAGCGCCCCGGCGCGGAGTACCATCCCGGCAAGGGAGTCTGGACGGTGAAGTGCGACGTGGCTCTGCCCTGCGCCACCCAGAACGAGCTGGGCCTGGAGGACGCCAAGGCTCTGGTCGCCAACGGCTGCTTCGCCGTGGCGGAGGGGGCCAATATGCCCACCACCCTGGAGGCGACCAAGTATTTCCAGGACCACGGCATCCTGTTCTGCCCGGGCAAGGCGGCCAACGCCGGCGGCGTCGCCACCTCCGCCCTGGAGATGAGCCAGAACTCCCAGCGGCTGAGCTGGACCTTCCAGGAGGTGGACAGCCGGCTCCAGGGGATCATGGTGAACATCTTCCATATGCTGGACGACGCCGCCAAGGAGTACGGTATGGCGGGCGACTATGTGGCCGGCGCCAATATTGCCGGCTTCCGGAAGGTGGCCCAGGCCATGGAGGCCCAGGGGATCGTCTGACCGCCCGGCTGCGGCACCATTCGACAAAAACATTTTGGCTCCCCCGGAAATTCCGGGGGAGCCGGTTTTTGCGGAGAAGGCTGCTTATTCGGTCAGCGCGGCGGCGGTTTTGGCCGCCAGGGCGGCGTTGTTGAACACCAACTGGATATTGGACGCCAGAGAGTCCCCGCCGGTGAGCTCCGCCACACGGGCCAGCAGGAAGGGGGTGGTGGCCTTGCCGTGGATGCCCTTTTCGTTGCACTCGGCAATGGCCTGGTCGATGGCGGCGTTGATCACCGCCGGGTCCATGGAGTATTCCGCCGGGATGGGGTTGGTCACCAACATTCCCCCGGGGTAGCCCAGCTCCCGCTGGACCCGGAAAGCCGCCGCCAGCTCCTGGGGGGTATCGATCCGGTAGTCCACCCGGAACCCGGAGGTACGGGTATAAAACGCGGGCAGCTCCTCGGTGCCGAAGCCGATCACCGGCACCCCGTGGGTCTCCAGATATTCCAGGGTCAGCCCCAGGTCCAGGATGCTCTTGGCCCCGGCGCAGATCACCATCACCGGGGTGTGGGCCAGCTCCTCCAGGTCGGCGGAAATGTCCATGGTGGTCTCCGCCCCCCGGTGGACACCGCCGATGCCGCCGGTTGCAAAAATTTGAATCCCCGCCATGTGGGCGATGATCATGGTGGTGGTGACGGTGGTGGCTCCGTCCTCCCCCCGGGCGCACAACACCGGCAGGTCCCGGCGGGAGGCCTTGGTGATGGCCTGCCCCTTTTTCCCGAAGTACTCGATCTCCTCCGGGGTCAGGCCGGCCTTCAGCCGGCCGCCGATGACGGCGATGGTGGCGGGGACTGCCCCGTTTTTCCGAATAATGTCCTCCACCGCCAGGGCGGTCTGGACATTCTGGGGATAGGGCATCCCGTGGGAGATGATGGTGGATTCCAGAGCCACCACCGGCCGGCCCTCCGCCAGCGCGGCGGAAACCTGGGGGTTCACATCCAAATAGCGATTCATAGCGTACCTTCCTTATATAATAAATAATGTATATTATGGATTCTCTTTCGCCGCCATCCGCTGCCGCAGGACATCGGCGCTGAGGGCGGGATTGATGGTCTGCTCGCTCTCCATGGCGATAGCGGCGGCGGCAAGCCCCGCCTGGGCGGCCTCCGCCAGGTCCAGGTCTTCCAAATACGCCCACACCAGCCCTGCCGTAAAGGCGTCGCCGCAACCGGTGGTATTCACCGGCCGACCCTTGAGGCTGGGCAGGAGCAGCATCCGGTCCCCCTCCGCCGCCAGAACGCCCCGGGCCCCCAGAGAGAGAAAGACCCGCTTCACGCCCTTGTCCAACAGGGTCCGGGCAGCCAGCCTGCCCCCGGCGACGTCCCGGATAGAAACGCCCGTCAGCACCTCCGCTTCCAGTCGGTTGGGTTTGAGCGTGTGGATCTTCGGCAGAATGGGCAGGAGCTTTTCCGCCTTGGCGGTGGAAACCGGGTCACAGAACAGCCCCTGGGGGCAGTTTTCCGCCAGATAGCGCAGGCTTTCCGCCGGAAGGTTGGCGTCCGCCACCACCGCCCGGGCGTTTTGCAGCAGGGATAGGTTCCCCGCCAGGTATTCCGGGGTGATTCGGCGGCAGATCTCCATGTCCGACAGGGCCAGAGCCATCTCTCCCTCCGGGCCGGAAATGTAGAGATAGACCGAAGTAGCGCCGTCCTCCGGTTGGAGGGCGTGGCTGATATCGATGCCCAGCTCCTCGCAGGAGGCGGCCACCTGCCGGCCATACAGGTCCCGCCCGAAGGCGGTGAGCAGCCGCACATCCCGGCCCAGCAGGGCCAAATTGTGGGCGATATTTCGGCCCACCCCGCCCAGGCTTAAGCGGACAGAGCCAGGGTTGGAATCCGCCGCCACCAAGGGCCCAGCGGACCGGCCCCCGATATCCACGTTGACGCCGCCGACTACCGCCGCATATGTCCCCGAATGAAGGACATATCCCTTCCCGGCAATATATCCCTTTTTCATCAGATTGGAGATGTGTACCGCGGCGGAGGACCGGGTGATGCCCAGCTTCTCCGCCAGGCGCCGCTGGGAGATCATGGGCTCCGCTTCCAAAAGCCGGAGTACCTCCCGCTCCCGCTGAGTCATGGGACCGCCTCCTAAGCATTTGCTTAAAAATAATCTAAAGATTATTATATTTTCCCAAAATCTCGTTGTCAACGGAAAAACACATGACTTTTTACCCAAAAACGCCATGTAAAATGTGGGTAAAATGATGAAATGTATCTATTTTTCGACAGAAATAAAAGTTACCGTAGAAATTGCCAGAGAAATCGAGTATACTGTTAAGGTGAAATTTCCAGGAAGGAGTATGCTCTTTATGACATCTTCTGACAAGACGCAGCTTCAAATCCAGGCATGCAAGGTGCGGATGGGGATTCTTTTGGGCACCTACAGCGCCAAGTGCGGACATCCAGGCGGCAGTCTTTCCGCCGCGGACATGCTTACCTATTTATATTTTCGCGAGATGAACGTTGATCCGGCCAACCCGAAAGATCCCAACCGGGACCGGTTCGTACTGAGCAAGGGCCACACCGCGCCCGCGCTCTACGCCGCCCTTGCCAACCGGGGGTTTTTCCCGGTGGAGGACCTGGCGACGCTCCGGAAGGACGGAAGCTATCTCCAGGGCCACCCCAACATGGACTCGGTCCCCGGGGTGGATATGTCCACCGGCTCCCTGGGCCAGGGCGTTTCCTGCGCCTGCGGCATGGCGCTGGGGCTCAAGTATCAGGGCATCCCCGCCCGGGTGTACGCCGTCCTGGGCGACGGGGAGATCCAGGAGGGCCAGGTGTGGGAGGCCTGTATGTTCGCCGCCCACTACAAGCTGGACAACCTGGTGATCATCGTGGACAACAACGGCCTTCAAATCGATGGCTGGATCCAGGACGTGATGAACCCCTACCCCATCGCGGACAAGCTGGCGGCCTTCGGGCTGGCGGTCCAAGAGATCGACGGCCACGACTTTGATCAGATCGAGGCGGCGCTGGACAAGGCCCGGGCTACCAAGGGTAAGCCCTCCGCCATCGTCATGCGGACGGTGAAGGGCAAGGGCGTGAGCTACATGGAAGACGAAGCGGACTGGCACGGCAAGGCCCCCAACGAGGCGGAGTACCGCCAGGGCATAGAGGAGCTGGAAGCCGAGCTCCGGGAATTGGAGGCGCAGTGATGGCGGATATCATCAGAAAGGCCACCCGGGAAGGATATGGCCGGGGCCTAAAAGAGCTGGGCGCGGAATTTGACAACGTGGTGGTGCTGGACGCGGATCTGGCCGGCTCCACCAAGACCGGCGTTTTTAGAAAAGCGTTCCCGGACCGGCACTTCAACTGCGGTATCGCCGAGGCCAACATGATGTGTGTGGCGGCGGGTCTGGCCGCCACGGGATTGGTGGCATTTGCCTCCAGCTTTGCCATGTTCGCGGCGGAGCGGGCCTTTGAGCAGGTACGCAACTCCATCGGCTATACCCGTCTGAATGTGAAGGTCTGCGCCAGCCACGGCGGCATGAGCGTGGGAGAGGACGGCGCCAGCCATCAGTGCTGCGAGGATATCGCCCTCATGCGGTCCATCCCGGGCATGACTGTTCTGTGCCCCGCCGACGAGGTGGAGGCCCGAAAGGCGGTGCGGGCAATCTATCTCCAGCCCGGCCCGGTGTATATGCGGCTGGGGCGGCTGGCGGTGCCCGTGTTCCATTCGGAAGACTATGAATTTGTCATTGGCAAGGGGGAAGTCCTAAAGGACGGCAGCCAAGTGGCGATTATCGCCACGGGTCTGATGGTCTACGAGGCCATGAAGGCTGGAGAGATCCTGGCCAGCCAGAGCATCGACGCCATGGTGATCAATATGCCCACCATCAAGCCTCTGGATGAGGCGCTGGTGCTCCACGCCGCGGAAAAATGCGGAAAAATCGTCACCTGCGAGGAGCACAGCACCATCGGCGGGCTGGGAGAGGCGGTCTGTTCCTTCCTGTCGGAGGCCCGGCCCACTCGGGTCCGCCGGATCGGCGTCCAGGACGAGTTCGGCCACTCCGGCCCCGCCTGGGAGGTTTTGAAGGACTTTGGCCTCTGCGCGGAGAACATTGTCAAGGTCTGCGCGGAATTCGCGCGGGAGAATTGAGCGGCGGTCCCGCCCGGGGAATTCCCCGGGCGGGATCCACAGTTTAGCGAAAAAATCCCGGTTTTCCCCGAAAAAAGCCTTGACAACCGGGAAAAAGTTTCCTATAATACTTAGGTCTGCGTATGCGGAAAAATCCTTGCTCCCGGAATTCCGGGGGCCAACTGTCCAAAAGGAGGTGCAATTCAACATGGCTAAGATCACCGGCAAGTACGAGGTCCTCTACATCATCGACCCTGCCCAGGGCGAGGAGGGTATCGCCGCGCTTGTGGAAAAGTTCAAGGCGATGGTGGAAGCGGAGGGTACCCTGTCCGAAGTGAACGAATGGGGCAAGCGCCGTCTGGCCTATCCCATCGACGACCTGACGGAAGGCTACTATGTCCTCATGACTTATGAGGCCAAGCCCGCTTTCCCCGCCGAGCTAGAACGGGTAATGAAGATCACAGAAGGCGTCATTCGCTGCCTGACCACCGCTGTGGAGGCGTAAGGAGACACTATGCTGAACCACATTGTCATTATGGGCCGCCTGACCCGTGACCCGGAGCTGCGCCGCACCGGCAGCGGCATCGCCGTCGCCAGCTTTACTCTGGCGGTGGACCGGGACTTTGCCCCCAAGGACGGGGGCGAGCGGGAGACGGATTTCATCGACTGCGTCGCTTGGCGGCAGACCGGTGAATTTGTTTCCAAGTATTTTTCCAAGGGCCGTATGGCCGTCGTTTCCGGCCGGCTCCAGATCCGGAACTGGACGGATAAGGAGGGCAACAAGCGCCGCAGCGCCGAGATCGTGGCGGAAAACGTCTACTTCGGGGACAGCCGCCGGGATTCGGAGAGCGGCGGCCAGAGCTACGGCAGCTATGGCGGCAATTCCTACGCCGCTCCCGCTACCAATTCCCAAGGCAGCTACGGCGGCTACACCGCCCCCGCCCCCTCCGGCAATTCGGACTTTGCCATGCTGGAGGACGACGATTCCCAGCTGCCCTTCTGAATCGCTTTTCCACATTTTGTTTCGATAAGGAGGTTATTCCGTGGCTAACGAACAGCGTGTCCGCCCCCGCAAGCGCAAGAAGGTTTGCGCGTTCTGCGTGGACAAGGTGACCAGCATCGATTACAAGGATACCGCGCGGCTTCGCCGTTTTCTGTCGGAACGGGGCAAGATCCTTCCCCGCCGCACCACCGGCACCTGCGCCGCCCATCAGCGGGACCTGACCACCGCCATTAAGCGTGCCCGTCAGATTGCCCTGCTGCCCTATGTAGCCGATTGATAACAGACGCCCCCCGCGTCCATGGGACTCGGGGGGTATTTCTATTCCTGAATGGCCCGAAGGATCGCGCCGCAGTCCGGGAGGACCAGGGTGGGCTTTTCCGGGTAGGCCGCCAGAATTTCCGGGGTGGTCTCCCCGCTCATGACCAAAATGGAGGCAACCCCGGCGTTCAGGCCGCACTGGACGTCCGTGTACATCCGGTCTCCCACCACCGCCGTCTCCCCGGGGGACGCGCCCTTCCGGGCCATGGCAAGGCGAACCATGGCGGTTTCCGGCTTGCCCAGGACCTTGGGCCGCCGGCCGGTGGCGTTGTACACCATGGCGCAGACGCTACCGCAGTCCGGCACAGAGCCAAACTCCGTGGGACACACCAGATCCGGGTTGGTAGCCAGGTAGGGCACTTCGCGCCGGGTCAGGATTCGGCACACATCCTCCAGCTTTTGGAAGGTCAGCTCCGTGTCAAAGCCCATGACCACCGCCTGGGCCTGGCGGTAGTCCGCCGTCACTTGAAAGCCCCCAGCAGCCAGCTCCGCCTGGAGAGAGGCGGTGCCGCAGACGTAGAGCGCCTTCCCTGGGCAGGTTTCCCGGAGATATTCCAACGTCGCCTGGGCGGAAGTGACAAAATCCGACTCCTCCGCCGGGATCCCCAGCCGGCGGAGCTTTTTTACATAGTCCGCCACGCTTTTGGAGGAGTTGTTGGTCATAAACAGGTAATCCCGCCCGGTTTTCCGGAGCGCCGCCAGCAGCTCCTTGGTGAAGGGAAACAGGGTCTCCCCCAAGTACAGCGTTCCGTCCAAATCAAACAGAAACAGCTTTTTATTCCGAAGCTCCACGCCTGGCCTCCCGTTCCGCCCGCGCCCGCTCCCGCTGCTCCCGAGCGATCCGCATCATGTGTTCGTACATTTCCTCGCCGACGCACTGTTTGGCGTATTTGCACCACTGAACGCAGCTCAGCTCATCGTTATAGGCGATGAACCCACAGTTTTCGCAGGCCACCTCGGTGTCAATGGAGAAGATCTCGATCACCGCGCCGCAGTTGGGGCAGATCTTCTCCCGGAGGGTGGGGGTACGGGGTTTGCCCTGACAGCCTTCCATCAGCATGTATACAGCCGCCTCCTTTCCGCTCCATTTTAGCACATCGAGACCCCCACCGCAAGTGGCAATTCAATTGCACGATTTTCCGGACTTTTTGTCCGTTCTTCACAATCCGGCGGGGAAAGATTGACCATTTTTCATGGATATGTTTAAATATAGATGGCGATCCCCGGCCTGCGGGGGAAATAACTGACAAAGTGAGGGTTTTCTATGATCCGCGTCGGCGCTGTGAATATCGACACCTCCCACCCCATGGGCTTCGGGGAGGTCATGGAGAAGGATCAACGGGCCAGGTATGTGGGCGTGTACAACGACTCCTTCCGGGACGACGGCGAGGTGGAGGGCTTTATAAGGCGCTTCGGCCTGGAAAAGCGCTGTACATCCCTGGAGGAGCTGGCGGACCTGTGCGACATCGGCTTCCTCCACGGCTGCGACTGGGACGACCATCTGCGCTGCGCCGCCCCCTTCCTGGAGCGGGGCAAGCCCGTGTTCATCGACAAGCCCCTGGTGGGCAACCTGAAGGACCTGAAAAAGGTGGAAGCCCTGGCCGCCCAGGGGAAGGTGATCCTGGGGGCTTCCAGCGCCCGGTACGCCTACGAGGTCCAGCAATTCCTGGCCATCCCGGAGGAGGAGCGGGGAAAGACTGTCCAGGTCTTCGGCACCGCCGGGGTGGACGAATTTAACTACGGCGTCCACATCGCCGAGTGCATCGGCGGCATTTTGGGCCCCGGTGCGGAGACGGTCCGGTACATGGGCCGGGGCCAGGCGGGGGAAAAGTACGCAGAGAGCTACTTCGTCTCCTACGCCGGGGGCCAGAGCGCCATTTTCAACACCTTCACCGGCACCTGGCAACCCTTCGTCCTCACCATCATGACCACCAAGACCACTTATCACTTTAAAATTGACTCCAATCGGCTCTATGCCGCCCTGGTGGAACAGATCTGCAACTTCATGGAGGGCAAGCCCCATATTCTGGCCCCGGTGGCGGAGCTGACCGAGTCCATCCGGGTGATGCTGGCGGCGACGGCCTCCCGGGCCCAGGGCGGAAAGGCCGTGGCGCTGCGGGATCTGACCGAGGACGGCCCCTGCTACGACGGCCGGGCCTTCTGGGAGGGCTACGGCGCCGCCTCCGGGCCCATGTACGCCATCGGGTAAGGAGGAAAGACGATGCTGGATCGCTTCGCGCCCCTCACCGCCTTTTTGGACGGCGTGGCGGAACGCTTCGGCGTTCCCGCCTGCGACTGCGCCGTGACCCTCCACGGGGAGCCGATCTACCGGCACAGCGCCGGATTTTCCGACCCGGAAGGAAAAATTCCTGTTTCTCCCAGGGACACCTACTGGATCTACTCCGCCACCAAGCTGACCACCTGCGTCAGCGCCCTGCGTCTGGTGGACGAGGGGAAGCTGTCCCTGGAGGACCCGGTGGACAAATACCTGCCGGAATTTGGGAAGGTTCCGGTGAAGGTGCCCTTCGACGGCGTGGAGCCTCTCAAGACCCGGCTCACCGTGCGGCACCTGATGAATATGACCGGGGGATTGGACTACGATCTGGCCCGGCCTGGACTGGCCGCCGCCCTGGCCGAGGACACCCAGACCACCCGGGAGCTGGTGAAAAGCCTGGCCCGGGACCCCCTGTGCTTCCAGCCGGGGACCCATTTTAAGTACAGCCTGTGCCACGACGTGCTGGGGGCGGTGATCGAGCAGGCCGCCGGGCAGCCCCTGGAGGACTATGTGGCACAGAACGTCACCGGCCCGCTGGGGATGAAGGACACCACCTTCTTCCCCACCCAGGAGCAGCTTGACCGCCTATCCACGCAGTATATGCACCTGGACCTCCACGGAAATCACAAGCCCATGGGCCAGGGGAACCACTTTCGATTTTCGGAGCGGTACGCCTCCGGCGGGGCGGGGCTCCTCAGCACCGTGGACGACTATATCCACCTGGCCACCGCCCTGGCTCTGGGGGGCGTGACCCCCGAGGGATACCGGCTGGTGTCCCAGGAGGCCATCCGGGAGATGAGCCGGGACCAGCTGGGCCCGGTGCGGCCGGAATTTGTGGCGGAGAGCCCCAACACCCGGGGCTGTTACAGCTACGGCCTGGGCGTCCGGTGCCGGGTGGTGGCTCAGGGGAAGATCCCCGTGGGTGAATTTGGCTGGGACGGGGCCGCCGGGGCCTATTTTCTGGCGGACCCGGTGCAGGAGATCGGGCTGTTCTACGCCCAGCAGGTGTGCAACTCCTTCATCACCATCCAGTACCTCCACCCGGAGCTGCGGGACACCCTTTACCGGTGCCTGGAGGACCTGTTATGATCAGCGGCACCTGGTTTGAATTTTACCACCACAGCCAAGTGGAGGGAACCTACTATAATCCCGACTGCCGGGGCTTTTCCCAGGAACAGTGGCGGGAAAAGCTCACGGAAATTCGGGACCTGGGCATGGAATATGTGGTGCTGATGTGCGCCAGCCTGCGCTATGCCGACCGGGGGGAAAGCTACTTCCCCGGCGGGCCCTACCCCTTTCCGGAGGACATGGCCTGCAAGGACCCCATGGAGGTCCTGTTCGGCCAGTGCGACCGGCTGGGGCTGAAAATCTTCGTCAGCTGCGGCTTTTACGGGGACTGGACCCACGCCCGGGACAATATGGTGGACCCCCAGGTGCGGCACCGGGCCTTCCGGGCCATGGAGGACCTGCTGGCCCTCTACGGCCGGCATCCCAGCTTCTACGGCTGGTATCTGCCGGACGAGATCGGCATCGACGGGTATTTCCCGGAATTTTTCATCAACTATGTGAACGCCTACCGGGCCAAGGCCCGGTCCCTGGACCCGGGCAAGAAGCTGCTCATCGCCCCCTACGGAGTGCGGAAGGCGGCGGCGGACGAGGTCTACTCCCGGCAGCTGGCCCGGCTGGACTGCGACTATATCGCCTACCAGGACGGGGTGGGCATCCTGAACGGCGGGGTCCAGGAGGCGGCGGAGGCCTTCCGGCGGCTTCGGCTTGCCCATGACCGGGCGGGCGGCCCGGCGCTGTGGGCGGATCTGGAGCTGTTCCGATTCGAGGGGGCGGCCTACCGCTCCCCTCTGCTGCCGGCGGACCCGGACCGGGTGGCGGCCCAGGTCACGGCGCTTATCCCCTATGTAGACAAAATTTTGGTCTATGAATATCAGGGCATGGTCAACCGGCGGGGCACCGGGGCCCTGTGCGGGCGGAAGGCGGCGGAGGCGTCCTACGCGCTATGGGACAGATTGCATGAATTGAATTTCCGGGCTTTGTAATACTTTTACAAATTTAAACGTACTAAATTTGAAGAATCTGTACATTCTGTAAAAGCCTTGCGATATTCTGCAAAGACTTTTGACTGATTTTGTGATATAATGCGGAACAGTGAAAGGCCGAAAAATATCCTTTCCGTTTATTCAAAATCAATAAAACAGGAGGAAATGAAGAAACTCATCGCGCTGCTTCTGGCCGCCATCATGGTCCTGGGCCTGGTCGCCTGCGGCCCCACCGGTCAGACAGAGTCCCAGCCCCCCAAGGGCACCGAAGGCAGCAAGCAGTCCGAGCCCCCCAAGCAGACCGACAAGTCCACCGAGCCCCCCGCCAGTGAGCCCATCACCGTCACTGTGTGGACCTATCAGGCTGAGTCCGAAGAACCCACCGCCGAGGCCAACCGGTTCCAGAAGCTGGTTGACGACTGGAACGCCACCCACGAGGACATCAAGATCGAGCTGTCCAACGCCAAGAACGCCGATGCCGTGGTCACCGCCATCGCCGGCTCCAATGTTCCCGACATCTTCCAGGCCAACTGGGAGACCGCTCCCAGCCTGGCCGCCGAGGGCGCCATTGTGGAACTGACCAGCTATGTGAACAGCGACGCCGAATTTGACAAGGACGACTTCCTGCCCGCCATCTGGAACCTTTGCTCCGTGGACGGCAAGATCTACTCCATCCCCTTTACCGCTTCCACCACCTACATCCTCTACAACCCCAAGGTGCTGGCTGAGCACAACTGGGATCACTTCCCCACCACCATGGACGAGATGCTGCAGTGCGCTCTGGACTGCACCGTTCTGGGCGAGGACGGCTCCATTCAGGTCGTCGGCCTGCATCCCACCTTCCCCTGGCTGGACAACGTGCTGTGGCCCGTGGCCTTTGGCGCTGACTGGGTCGATGCCGACGGCAACCCCGACTTTGACAACGAAGGCATCCGGAAGACCCACGAATTCCAGAAGACCCTGCTGGACGCCCTGGGCGGCTACGACCAGGCGAAAAACTGGGCCGACACCTTCTACACCACCCGCTGCACCGAGACAGATCCCGTCCTGACCGGACAGGCCGCCATGCGGTTCAACGGCGACAGCGGCCTGGCTGGTTTCCAGGAGTCCGCTGACAAGCTGGGCCTGGTTTACGGCGAGGACTACGGCATTGCCGCTCTGCCCAACGCCAATATGCTCACCGGCGGCGTGTTCTGCATGAACGCCAAGACCCCCAACCCCGACGCCACCTGGCAGGTTCTTGCCTACCTGACCGGCAAGGACGCCATGGCTTACCGCGCCGAGGGCGGCTACAACCGCGGCAACTTCATGCCCCGGATCTCCGCTCTGAAGGCTCTGGAGGCTATGGATGTCACCGACGCTGTGAAGGCCGGCGCTCAGCTGCTGCAGACCTCCGATCTGCGCTCCTTCCCCATGAGTGGCTATGTCAACACCTATCTGAACGCCATCACCACCTACATGACCGAATATCTGGCAGGCCGTATGGATCTGGATTCCGCTGTCGCCGCTGTTCAGGAGGAAGTGGAAGCCGCTGCCGCCGAATACAAATAATCCAATCGCTGAATCCACCGGGCGGGATGCCACACTCCGTGGCATCCCGCTTCCCAACGGGGGCAGTCCCGTTCCCGCCCACAGATAAAAGGAGGTCGATCCTTTGAAACAGATCCCGGCCAAGCAGACGCAGAAAACCAAACCGGCCAAATCCAACGCTCTCCGCCTGGGTTCCCGCCGCCAGCGCTTACGGTACAACGCTCTGGGCATCCTCTTCGCCTCGCCCTGGATCATCGGCTTTTTGTGCTTTACCATCGTTCCGGTGGGAATGGCGATTTATTACAGCTTCACCAACTACAATCTGTTCTCCAAGTGCGACTGGATCGGCTTGCAGAACTATATCGACATTTTCCATGACAAATATGTGGCGAAAAGCCTTAGCAACACCCTGTACGCCACCCTGATCGGCGTTCCTCTGGGGCAGATCATGGCACTGCTGCTGGCGCTGCTGCTGAATCAAAAGAAAATTCCCGGAATCCCCGTGTTCCGTACTGTTTTCTATCTGCCCACGCTGGTACCCACCGTCGCCAGCTGTATGCTGTTCATGTGGGTGCTGAACGGACAATACGGCCTGCTGAACACGTTTTTGGGCTTCTTCGGTCTAAAGGGCCCTTATTGGCTCACAGATCCCAACTTCACCAAGCTGTCCCTGATCATCATGGACACCTGGGCTTGCGGCACTGGCATGGTCATCTACCTGGCGGCCCTGAGAAGCGTGCCGGAAACGCTGTATGAGGCGGCGGAGCTGGACGGCGCGGGACCGGTGCGGCAGTTCTTCTCCATCACTCTGCCCTCCATCTCCCCCACCATCCAATTCCAGGTGATCATGTCCATTATCTCCCACTTCCAGTACTTCACCCAGGCCTACGTTTTCTCCAGCATTACAGACACCAGCGCCGTGGCCGGCGGCGGCCCCGCCAACTCCATGCTGTTCTACTGCCTGTATCTGTACCGGAAGGCGTTCCTCCAATTCCGGATGGGCTACGCCTCCGCCATGGCTGTTCTGCTGGCAATTATTGTGGTCATCACCACCGCCGTCGTCATGTACTTCTCCGAAAAAGCCGTCAGCTACGACGCGGAATAACGGGAGGCGAAGAATATGAAAAAAATTGACGGTTCCATCCTGTCCCAGCGGATCTTCCGGGCAGTCGGCATACTGGCCCTGCTGTTTTTCACCTTCATTTTCTTCATGCCTCTGTTTTGGATGGTGCGAACAGCGCTGATGAGCGACGCCCTGGTGTTCTCCGTGCCGGTTCGGTGGCTGCCGGACGTGCCCATGTGGGAAAACTTTGTCACCGTATTCCAGCGGATGGACATGCAGAAGTACATCGTCAACACGTTGATCACCTCCGTGCTGCCTGTAATCGGGATTCTGTTCTCCTGCCCGCTGGTGGCTTACTCCCTGACGAAAATTCCCTGGAAGGGCGGGGCCATTATCTTCCCCATCATCCTGTTTACCATGATGATCCCCTGGCAGGTCACCCAGATCCCCATGTATAGCATCTGGTCCAATCTGGGACTGACAGACTCCTTCGTACCCCTGATCCTGCCTACCTTCTTTGGCAGCGGGTACTATATCTACCTGTGCCGGCAGTACATGAAGTCCCTGCCCACCTCCGTCATGGAGGCGGCCCGGATCGACGGAGCCAATGATATCCGTATTCTGTATACTATTGTCTACCCCATGTGTAAATCCGTACTGACCACCATCGCCGTGCTGGTGTTCATCGCCAACTGGAACAACCTGAACGGGCCGCTGCTGTATCTGCAAAGCTCCAGCAAATACACCCTCTCCATCGGCTTGCAGCAGTTCCGCAAGGCGGACAACCCGGAATGGCCTCTGCTGATGGCCGCCAGTACCGTGTTCACAGCGCCCTTGATCGTGCTGTTCTTCTTCGCGCAGAAGTACTTCCTCAACGGCATCTCCACCACTTCCGGCCTGAAATGATCCTTCCCCAAAAGAAATGGGGCACGCTTGCGCCGTGCCCCATTTCCTTGTATAATAGAGATACCCTTTGAAAGGAGGCCGCCGCCGTGAATCCTTTTTCCCTGAACAACGATCCGCCGGAAAATCTACCCTTCCATCCCCTCCGGGGAAACATGTTCCGGCTTTTTCTGGAAAATTTTAAACTGATCCTCTTTTTCGTGCCTTTTTTGCTGCT
This sequence comes from uncultured Oscillospiraceae bacterium, assembly GCA_947600025.1. GTDB lineage: Bacteria > Bacillota > Clostridia > Oscillospirales > Oscillospiraceae > Faecousia. The sequence continues at coordinate 5,136 of CANQFY010000006.1, read as the reverse complement.
GCTCCGTATCGGACTGGTGGTGGGAAATTTCAGCCTGATTCTTCTGGCGCTGCTGGCGCTGATCCCCGCCGGACCGGCCCTGGCGGCCATGTACGACATTGGCTACCAGCTCTCCCGGCAGATCCCCTCCTTTGAGATGCGGGGCTTTTTCGCCAGCTACCGGGCCAATTGGAAACAGGGCGCCGCCACCATGGCCATCCAGCTGCCGCTGTACGCCATCATGATCCTGGCCATGATGGTGGATGGGAAACGGCCCGTCTGGATGATGCCCTGTCTGGCGCTGGGGTGCTACCTGCTGATCACGTTCAGCATCTATTCCTACTCCCAGATCGCCCTGGTGGCTCTGCCCCTGGCTGCCATCTGGAAAAATGCCCTGTTGCTGCCCATGGCCACCGGTCTGGCGGGGCTGCTTCTGGCCGCCCTCCATTTGGCGCTGATCGCCGCCTTTTGGGCCTGGATCGGATGGATGTCCATCCCCTTCGTGTTCCTGGGGCCGGCAACCCTCGTCGCCTGGACCAGCTGGAAGCTGTTCCCCAAGCTGGAGGGGGCGCTGCTGCGGCATGAGTGAGCCCATTTTCGACGCCCATGCCCACATTTGGCTGGGCCGGGCCGCCCAGGACGCGGCCCTCCTCCGCCGGGCGGCGGAAAAATACGGAATTTCTAAAATCTATATCTCCTGCCTGGGCAGTCACACGCCGGACCCGGCCGAAATCGAGGAATGCAACCGTCAGGCGGCCCGGCTTCTTTCGGACCCCCTTTTCGGAGGCTACGTCACCGTGGCTCCGGAGCAGCCCGGGGCTCTGGAGGTCCTCCGCCAGGGGGCGGAGGAGCAGGGCTTTTCCGGAATGAAAATTTGGGTCAGCTGCCTGTGCGACGAGCCCTGCTGCGACCGGCTGTATGACTACTGCGGCGCCTGGGGTCTTCCCGTGCTGGTCCACACCTTCGCCAAGACCGTTGGGCAGCTTGCCGGGGAGTCCACCGCCGTCCATTTGCGCCGGGCGGCCCTGCGCCATCCGGGGACCAAGTTCCTGATGGCCCACCTGGGGGGCAACTGCTACCACGGCCTGCCCATGGTCCGGGATCTTCCCAATGTGTGGGTGGATCTTTCCGGCTCCAACTGCCGGGGCGACGATCTACCCTACGCTCTGGAACTGCTGGAAAAGGATCGGATCGTCTTCGGCACGGATATGCCCGGCTCCTTCGCCATGAGCTACGGGCAGGTTTTGGCCCTTCCCCAGGAGACGCGGCGCAAAATTCTGTGGGAGAACGCCCAGGCCCTGTTTGACGGGAGGGACGGAAATGCTCTTTGACTTTGGCTGCTTCACCGGCCACTGGCCCTACCGTCGCCTCCGGCGGGGCAGTTTGGAAAACTGCCGGGCCGATCTGGCCGCCGCGGGCGTCGGAGGCGGGCTGATGGCCAGCCTGGACGCCGTTTTCTACAACGACTCCTGGGAGGGGGACGGTCCCCTGCTGGAGGCGCTGTCCGGCACGGGCTTTTCTCCGGCGGTATGCTTAAATCCAGAGCTTCCCTGGTGGCGCCTCCGGCTGGGGGAGGCCGCCCGGGCGGGGGCCCGGGCCGTGCGGCTCTATCCCGGCATCCACGGCTACCCCCTGGAGGCGGCGGAGGAGCTGTGCCGGGAGGCGGGACGTCTGGGACTGGGCGTGATCGTCACCGCCCGGATGGAGGACCAGAGGCTGGAGTATCTGCTCCGGCAGGCGCCGGTCGACCCGAAGGAGGCGGCGGCACTGGCCAAAAAATGCCCGGGGACCCAGGTGATTTTGTCGAATTTTTACCTTTCGGAGCTGGAAGGGCTGTCCGGAGAAAACCTCTGGGCGGACACGGCGGGGCTGTGCCACGGGCTGTTCCCCTTTGAGTATCTGGAATTTCCCCGGGAGCGGCTCTTATTCGCGTCCTTTGCCCCCTTGCAATGCCCGGAAAGCGCGGTTTGCAATCTGCCGGAGGAGCGAGATTTCCTCGACGGCAATACAAGAACCTATTGGGAGGCGTGCCATGGCGGAATATCCTGAACTGGCCCGGGCGGAGGTCGTCATCTGCGGCGGCGGCGTTTCCGGCGTCTTTGCCGCCGTGGCGGCAAGGGAGAGCGGCGCGGAAGTGCTGCTCCTGGAGCAGCAGGGGTGCTTGGGCGGTTCGGCGGTGGCCGGGCTGGTCAGCCCTATGATGACCTCCCGGCTGCCGGGGGGCGTGGAGAACTCCTACCTCTCCCCCCGGCTGGGGAAAGGGCCCGCCTTTGACCCCGCGTCCTTGGATCTGGCCCTGGTGGCATTGTGCCGGGAGGCAGGGGTGCGGATTTGCCTGAACGTGGCGCTGTGCCAGGCCCAGGTGGAAAACGGACGGGTGACCGGCGTCACCGTGGCCACCTGCCGGGGCCTGGAAACCGTGTCCGGCCGGGTGTTTGTGGACTGCACCGGCGACGGCCTGCTCTCCAAGCTGGCGGGAGCCCAAATTTTCAGGGGCAGGGACGGCGTCAACCAGCCCATGAGCCTGCGCTACCTGATGGGCGGGGTGGATATGGCCCGATTCGGCGCGTTTTTAGACCAATGGGGCGCCGCCTCCGGCCTTCCTCACACCGCCCGGAGCGGAAATGGCGGGCAGAGTCTGTATGCCGCCGTGACCGCCCAGGGAGATTGGGCATTGACGCCGGTATTTCGCCAGGCGGTGGCGGCGGGGGACCTGGAAGAAGAGGATTGCGTTTATTTTCAGCTCTTTCCCGTGCAGGGACGGCCCGACGCCCTGGCCATGAACCATCCGGAATTCTTGGACCTGCCCGACGCCACCGACCCCTTCCAACGCACGGCGGTTCTGCTTCGGGGCCGGGAGGCCATCGCCCGGCAGATCGCCTTCTGCCGGAAGTACTTTCCGGGCTGCGAAAAGGCCTATCTACTCCAGATCGCCCCCATGGTGGGGGTGCGGGAGAGCCGCCGGGTGGGTACGGAATATCTGCTCACCGCCCGGGAACTGCTGGACCACACAAAATTTCCGGACCGGGTGGCCCAGTCCAACTATCCCGTGGACATCCACGGCGGCGGACTGGAGGGCTACACGCCCCACCGGGACCCGGAAAAGCCCTGGTTCGAGGTGCCCTACCGGTGCCTGGTGGTAAAGGGACTCCGCAATCTCCTGGTTGCCGGGCGGTGCGTCGGCGCGGACTTTGTGGCCCAGTCCGCCATTCGGATCCAGCCCACCTGCCGGGCCCTGGGAGAGGCGGCGGGGATCGCCGCCGCCCTGGCCCGAGACTGCCCGGCAGCGCAAGTGGACGGGGTCCAGGTGGGCAGGATCATGGAAAGCCGCGGCGCGGTCTTTCTGTAAAACCAAGGGCTGGATCGGCCTTGGAACGTGTCCTTTTATAGGAAAATCGTGCCGGAGCTCCCGCTCCGGCACGACCTCATAATTGGATTCAAGCAATGAAACGCAAGCCTCAAATCTCCATGATCACCGGCAGGATCATGGGATTGCGCTTGGTGGTGCGGAACAGGTAGCCGCTGAGATCGCTCTTGATGGCGGATTTCAGGGCCGTCCAATCCCGGGCCCGGCGGCGGCCGCAGCGGTCGATGGCGTCCTCCGCCACGGTCTTTAGCTCGTCCATCAGGCCCTCGGACTCCTTGACATAGACAAAGCCCCGGGTGATGATATCCGGCCCGGAGATCACGGAGCCGTCCTGACTGGACAAAATGACGCACACCACGATCATGCCATCCTGAGCCAGGTGCTTCCGGTCCCGGAGCACCACGCTGCCCACGTCCCCCACGCCGGTGCCGTCCACCAGCACCATGCCGGCCTGGACGGTGCCCTCGGCCTTGCAGGACTTGGCGGTGAGCTCAAAGACGGTGCCGATCTCGCCCACCAGAATATTCCGTGGGTTCATGCCCATCTGCTGGGCCAGCCGGGCGTGAAGCTGGAGGTGCCGCTGCTCCCCGTGAACGGGGATGAAGAATTTGGGCTTGGTCAGGGCATGGATGATCTTCAGCTCCTCCTGGCAGGCGTGGCCGGAGACGTGAAGGCCCTCGCTCTTCTCGTAGACCACCTCGGCCCCCTTGCGGTACAGCTCGTTGATGATCTTGGAGATGGCCTTTTCGTTGCCGGGAATGGCGGAGGCGGAGATGATAATCCGGTCCCCCGCCTGGATCTCCACCTGCCGGTGGGTGGAGAAAGCCATCCGGTACAGGGCAGACATATTTTCCCCCTGGGAACCGGTGGAGACGATGACCAGCTTATTGCTGGGAATGGAGCGGATCGCGTTAAGGTCTACGATCACGCCGGCGGGCACCTTGAGATAGCCCAGCTCCTGGGCCACCTTCAGCATATTTTCCATGCTCCGGCCGGTAACGGCCACCTTCCGCCCGTACCGATGGGCGGTGGCCAGCACCGCCTGGATGCGGTGCATGTTGGAGGCGAAGGTGGTGACCACAATCCGCTGGTCGCAGCCCTTAAACTGGCGGTCCAGGCTCTCCGCCACCACGTTTTCGCTGGGGGTGTACCCCTGGCGCTCCACGTTGGTGGAGTCGCACAGCAGGGCCAGCACGCCTTCGTTCCCCAGCTGGCCCAAGCGGGCCAGATCGATCATGCCGTCCTTGGCGGTGGGATCGATCTTGAAGTCTCCGGTGACGATGACCGTGCCCACCGGCGTGTGGATGGCAAAGCACACAGCGTCGGCAATGGAGTGATTTACATGGATAAACTCCACGGTAAAGCACCCGGCCTTCACCACGTCCCCGGGCTTGTGGGTAATGAGCTTTACGGTCTTATCCAGGCCGTGCTCCTCCAGCTTCAGCCGGATCAGGCCGCAGGTCATGGCGGTGCCGTGTACCGGGCAGTTCACCTGCTGCATGCAGTAGGGTATAGAGCCGATATGATCCTCATGACCGTGGGTGATGAACATGCCCCGGAGCTTCGAGGCGTTTTTCACCAGGTAGGAAAAGTCGGGGATCACCAGGTCCACGCCGTACATATCTTCCTCCGGGAAGCCCACGCCGCAGTCTACCACGATCATATCCTTGCCATACTCCAGGACGGTGATGTTTTTTCCGATCTCGTCCAGCCCGCCCAGGGGTATGATCTTCAGTTTTTCTGCCAAAAAAATACTCCTTTCAAAATATAGGGTTTATTGCGTTTCCCCG